>NZ_JBWKNG010000059.1:0-521 GCF_059415465.1 Pseudomonas sp. GW821-FHT10C09 | reverse complement strand
CAGGTAGGCGTTCCGTACATCGTGGTTTTCCTGAACAAGGCTGACCTGGTAGACGACGCTGAGCTGCTGGAACTGGTTGAGATGGAAGTGCGCGATCTGCTGAGCACTTACGACTTCCCAGGCGACGACACTCCGATCATCATCGGTTCGGCGCGTATGGCTCTGGAAGGCAAAGACGACAACGAAATGGGCACCACTGCCGTTCGTAAACTGGTTGAAACCCTGGACAGCTACATCCCAGAACCAGTTCGTCTGACCGACAAGCCGTTCCTGATGCCAATCGAAGACGTATTCTCGATCTCCGGTCGCGGTACTGTTGTGACTGGTCGTATCGAGCGCGGTATCGTTCGCGTTCAGGATCCACTGGAAATCGTTGGTCTGCGTGACACTACCGTCACCACCTGCACCGGTGTTGAAATGTTCCGCAAGCTGCTCGACGAAGGTCGTGCTGGCGAGAACTGCGGCGTGCTGCTGCGCGGCACCAAGCGTGACGACGTTGAGCGTGGCCAGGTTCTGGTTAA
>NZ_JBWKNG010000058.1:0-864 GCF_059415465.1 Pseudomonas sp. GW821-FHT10C09 | reverse complement strand
CGTAATGCTGTTCACTTAAGCGGAGCAGCCTTACGGTCCACTGGAAACCGGGTCTTTGAGATCTTCACCGTCCTTGGCCTAGAAGGCCTGGGGCGGTGATCCAGAAATAATCCTCCAATACCTGCCCTTAGCTCTGCCAATCGCCTCCCTGTCGCTGAAACCGGGTTAGCCGCTGCCATCACGATCAACTGCACGGCGATGTACTGACAGGCCGGTTTGAAACGGATATCCGAAGGTGCTCGGCCAAATGCCACCGCTGCCTGACTGGCCTCGCGGCGAATCACGTTGTAAGCCAGCAAAAGCCCCCACACTTCCTGATAGATCAGTTCGACTTTTTTGCTGCGCAAGGTCATTGCGTTTTGTTGCATCGAACTCTTGATGTCCCTGAAGCCCAATTCGATTTCCCAACGCTCCTGATAAAGCTTGGCCACCGCCTTGGTGTTGTAGGTCTCGGCCGGCAAAGACGTCATGACGGTCTTCACTTTGCCTTGAATTTCATAGCTGACTTCGCGTGCTTCCCAGTGCGATGGCAGCGTCGGATTTCGCTTTCTGGCCTGCGGTGAGACTTTCATACGCACCCAACGATCGTGCGGGCTGTAACGGGCCACTTCTTCACAGACCAGTCCTTTTTTTGCCGGGATCAACCAATGGCGGTTGATGCCTGCGCTGCTCAGGCTGGACAGCAGTTCAGCGCCCCAGAACCCTTTGTCGAACAGCGTCACCGAGTGGTCGGGGATCTGCTGCAAAAACTCGTCGGCCAAGCGCATTTCACTGCGTCGGTAAGGGCTCAATTGAGCATCCAGGATCAAGTGCGAACGCACATTCATCAGCGCCACCAGCCGCATCATGGGAAACGGTGTCTGG
>NZ_JBWKNG010000057.1:0-980 GCF_059415465.1 Pseudomonas sp. GW821-FHT10C09 | reverse complement strand
AAGTTTCTCGTGCTCCGTCCTACTCGATTTCATGACTAAGAGATTTTCGCGTACAGGGCTATCACCCACTATGGCCGCACTTTCCAGAGCGTTCCGCTAATCTCAAAGCCACTTAAGGGCTAGTCCCCGTTCGCTCGCCACTACTAAGGGAATCTCGGTTGATTTCTTTTCCTCAGGGTACTTAGATGTTTCAGTTCCCCTGGTTCGCCTCTTAAGCCTATGTATTCAGCTTAAGATAACCATCTTATGATGGCTGGGTTCCCCCATTCAGACATCTCCGGATCAAAGTCTGTTTGCCGACTCCCCGAAGCTTTTCGCAGGCTACCACGTCTTTCATCGCCTCTGACTGCCAAGGCATCCACCGTATGCGCTTCTTCACTTGACCATATAACCCCAAGCAATCTGGTTATACTGTGAAGACGACATTCGCCGAAAATTCGAATTTCTCAATTAAGAGAACTCACAAATTTTACCTTAGCCTGATCCGTTACCAGTGAAAGTAACGTCCAGTCTATCTTTCTATCACATACCCAAATTTTTAAAGAACGAACTAGTCAAAGACTAGAAATCAACATTCACCATCTCGCGATGGAATGCTCATTTCTAAGCTTTCTTACTAACAGAAGCAGTAGTGGTGGAGCCAAACGGGATCGAACCGTTGACCTCCTGCGTGCAAGGCAGGCGCTCTCCCAGCTGAGCTATGGCCCCGTATTTCTACAGGCGTTTCCCACACAAAATTGGTGGGTCTGGGCAGATTCGAACTGCCGACCTCACCCTTATCAGGGGTGCGCTCTAACCAACTGAGCTACAGACCCAATTTCGAGCTACTAAGGCCGACCTCACCCTGCTCTTAACCACAAAGCATGGGGTACGCTCTAACCAACTCAGCTACAAACCGATACAGGCTGCTTCTTTCGTCTTCTTCAATGAATCAAGCAATTCGTGTGGGAACTTATGGAGCAGCTGATGTCGTCGATTAA
>NZ_JBWKNG010000056.1:0-1089 GCF_059415465.1 Pseudomonas sp. GW821-FHT10C09 | reverse complement strand
GGTTCTTCACGGATTACCGGGAAAGACGCTCTTGATCTTCATGAAAAAGAATTCGCTATCCCGGTAACCGTACGCCATCCGTTTGATGACCTTTATTCGATTGTTTATACCTTCCAACTGCCCTGTGTGCATCGGCCAGCGAACCCGACTGACGATGCCTCGCCAGTAAGCCTTTAGCCGCTTGGCGAACTGGATCAGTGCCGGTATTTCGCTTTCATGAGCATGGCGCAGCCATTGCTTCCAGGCCGATCGCCAAGCCCAGGCAGCACTCGGTGTCCAGAGTGTTTTGAGCTCAGCCTTCATCAAATACACCGTCATCAGCGATTGGTTGGCCGCCAACAAATCTTGCAAGCGAACCTGCTGTTCCGGCGTTTTCAGATTCTGTGGATTGCGCAGCAACAGCCATCGCGCCTGCTTGATGACCTTGCGAGCCGGCTTGTCATGACGCAACCGGTTAGCTTCGTCGACGCGGACCCGGTCAATGACCTCTCGGCCATATTTGGCCACCACATGAAAGAGGTCGTAGACCACTCGCGCTTTCGGGCAGTGCTGACGAACCTCCAGGTCAAACGCAGTGTTCATGTCCATTGCCACCGCTTCGATTCGAGCACATCCCTCTGGCCCAAGCTCTTCGAAAAAGGGCCGAACTGCCGCCCGGCTGCGGCCTTCGCCAATCCAAAGCACTCGTCGCGTATCGGCATCCAACACAACACTGGCGTAGCGATGCCCTTTAAACAGCGCGAATTCATCCATCACCAGGCGTCGTGGTTGCGCCTTCGGCAACTTGCTCAATGCCGCCTGCAAGGCCCGACGCTCCAGCAACCGCACGGTGTCCCAATGCAGCCCAAACATCTGGGCCACGTGCAGGGTGGGAAGGCGTTCGCAGGCCTGAATAACCGCATCAGCCAAGCGGCGTGTCATGCGCGCATAGCGATCCAGCCAACTCACGGCCTCCATGCGTTTACCACAGTCGCGGCAGCCAACGCGCCTGAGCAGCACGCTGAGGCGTACCGCGCGGCCGAGAATGGGCAAATCGCGAACGGTTCGCTCGCAATACTCATGAGTGGTTGAACAAGGCTTTTGGCAGCC
>NZ_JBWKNG010000055.1:0-1199 GCF_059415465.1 Pseudomonas sp. GW821-FHT10C09 | reverse complement strand
TGTGGGAGATTCTATGGTTGAGGGGAAGCCCTCAACTGGTTTTCGATTGGTATTCGCTCTGCCCGTTCAGCAGGGCGAATACGACCCGAGCAAGCTTGCGAGCCAGCATTACCAGCGCCTGAGTGGTACTGAAGCCCCGAGCTCTTTGCGCTTCGTAAAATCCTTTCCAGGCCGCCGTTCGGCTGGCCGCCATCGCGGCATTGTGCAAAAGACGGCGGGCCTCTGGGTCACCTCGCTTGCTCAAACTCCGGCGACTATCTTTTTGTCCTGATTTCGCCACCCGCAAATCCATTCCCAAGAAGGCGATAAAGGCATTCGCGTTTCTGAAGTCGCCCCGCTGGAATGCTGCAATCAAGCGAGCCCCGGTCAAAAAACCAATACCTTCAACGTTCAGGCAACGTTTTAACTGGCCGAGCAAACCGGCTTCTTTCAGATGGTCCTTAATCGTCTTTTCAACCAGCGTTTCAAGTTGCTGCATGGATTTCACCTGCTCGGCGAAAGCAGCCTTCAGCAACGGTTCATTGGCCCAACTTTGCACCAGGCCCACTCGCGCCTGGACCAACGCCGCCCGGCGGCGGAACAGGCTCAAGAGCTGGCGGTACAGAGGAGACGGCGGGGTCCAGGGATGAAGCTCCTCAGCTTCATTCTTTAAATAACGGGCGAGTAATTTGGCATCGAGCGCATCAGTTTTAGCGCGAACTTTGACACCTTTGCGGTAATGACTGAGCTCATAGCCGCCCACCATGTAAATGGTGCAGCCAGCCTCATAGGCCAAGTCCGCAAACTCCAGGTGATAGATGTTGGTTGCCTCAATGGCGATCGCCACCGTCTCTGGCAAGTCCTTCAACCACTGCTTGATAGCCGCTTTGGTGTTGGGAATCGCTTCGAGCAAATCGAGCTCAGCCTGATAAATCACCAATTCATTCTTGGCGACATCCACACCCACGATCGGCTTTGAAACAAGAACCGGCATTGCCATTGGATTTGCTCCGGGATAAGGTTTTATGCACTTGAAGGGCTCACCCAGAGGCGCAGGCTTGTTCCTATCGTCGGTCTAGCCAGAAGCATTCTTTATCGGCGCTTGGGTGAAAGGAGGAGGGGCGAAATCTCCCACGGTCTGTACTGCGTCAACAGTCAGAATCGAGCCTAGTCCCTCCTCCTCCCTTCAAGTCCTACCATACAAGCGAGCCTGCTCGCGA
>NZ_JBWKNG010000054.1:0-1620 GCF_059415465.1 Pseudomonas sp. GW821-FHT10C09 | reverse complement strand
TTGGCCGATTCTGTTGAAAAAGTAGCTCCCCTGTCTGGCCTGCGGCAAAATTGCTTCATTGGCCGGCGGGGGATCACACAGCATGATGGGACAGTTATCGAGTGGGCAGGAGCGACTGTTTTACTCGTTCAACCTTGAAGATCACATCCCAGCCAATCACCTTCTGCGCAGCATTGATCGGTGTCTCGATCTGAGCGATTTGCGCCATCACCTCGCCGACTTCTACAGCCCGATTGGGCGCCCGTCGATTGATCCTGAATTGATGATCCGCATGTTGATCGTGGGCTATTGCTACGGCATACGCTCAGAGCGGCGGTTGTGCGAAGAGGCCCATTTGAACTTGGCGTATCGCTGGTTCTGCCGATTGAGCCTTGAAGATGAAGTCCCCAATCACTCGACCTTTTCCAAAAACCGACACGGCCGTTTTCGGGACAGCGATTTGTTTCGCTGGCTGTTCAATGAAGTGCTGCGTCGTTGCATGGACGCCGGCCTGGTCAAGGGCGAAGGCTTTGCCGTGGACGCCAGCATCATCAAAGCGGATGCCAGCCGGCAGCGCGGTGTACCGGGTGATGAACCGGTCAACTGGAGCGATCCGGCCCTGAGCACCCGCGCCGTGCGTGAGTATCTTGAGGCACTCGATGAAGAGGCTCTGGCCGAAACGCTACCGAAGCGTCTATCGCTGACTGATCCTCAAGCCCGCTGGACCGCAGCTCCAGGTGGCCCAGCGTTCTACGCTTACTCCACGAATTATCTGATCGATACCGAGCACGGCGTGATCATGGATGTGGAACCCACACCGGCTCATCGAACGGCAGAAGTCGAGAGCACCAAGACGATGATCGATCGCGTTGAGGCGCAGTTCGACATCAAGCCGGAACGCCTCATTGGCGACACCGCTTACGGTACCGCGCCGATGCTGGCCTGGATGGTGGAGGAAAAAGACATCGAGCCGCATGTGCCGGTGTGGGACAAAACCGAGCGCAAGAACGACAGCTTTTCGAGTAACGATTTCCACTGGAATGAAGAGGCTGAGGAATACCGCTGCCCGGCCGGCAACCCATTGCGCAGCGAATGGCGAGCCTTCAAGAATGAGCGTTCACACGTCACCAAAGCCAACACCATCATCTTCCGATCCAGACAGACCGACTGCGCGACGTGTCCGATGAAAGCCAAGTGCTGCCCGAACACTGCGTTCCGCAAGATCGCTCGCAGCGTCCATGAAGCCGCTCGCGATGTGGCTCGGCGCATTGCAGCAACGCCGGCATATCAGCGCTCTCGCCACGAACGTAAAAAGGTCGAAATGTTGTTTGCCCACCTCAAGCGCATCCTGAAATTGGATCGCTTGCGACTACGTGGCATGAGCGGCGCGACGGATGAATTCACGCTGGCCGCTGCGGTGCAGAACCTGCGACGGCTGGCCAAATTTTCATCTCAAGGGCCACCAGTCACGGGATAGGTGCGCCTGCACTAAGCCAAAAACTTCAAATTAACCCAATAACAAAGCAACAATGGTCAACGAAGGGCCGAGAAACCACTCAATGTGGTGAGTAGGTTCTCTGGTGGTGGCCGTGCCTGAGTTCAGGTGATCTGAAAATCCGACTTTTTCAACAGAATCGGCCG
>NZ_JBWKNG010000053.1:0-3006 GCF_059415465.1 Pseudomonas sp. GW821-FHT10C09 | reverse complement strand
GTAGGTCATCGTCAAGATTAAATTCCGAAACCCCTATCTGCGTATGCAGGTAGGGGTTTTGTTTTGCCCGCAGGAAATCCGTCTCGTCGGGTTTCTATGCAACGGCTCGGGGCATGGCTATCATGCGGGCCTCATTGTGAGGCGATACTTGCATGCTGACGTTGTTAAAGCTTCTTAAAGATGGCCGGTTCCATTCGGGCCAGACCCTGGGTGCTGCACTAGGGATCAGTCGTAGTGCAGTGTGGAAGCAGCTTCAGCATCTAGAGGCTGAGCTTGGCTTGTCAGTTCATAAGGTGCGCGGTCGCGGATATCAGCTGGCTGCACCGTTGACGCTACTGGATCCTGTCGCCATAGCGGACGAGGCACCTGCTTGTGCCTGGCCAATTTTGCTCTTTGACTCAATAGACTCCACCAACGCTGAGGCCTTGCGCGCGATCGAGCGTGGTCAGGCAGCGCCATTTTTGGTGCTTGCCGAGCGCCAGACGGCGGGTCGCGGGCGGCGGGGGCGCAAGTGGGTAAGCCCTTTCGCAGAAAACGTCTATTACAGCCTGGTATTGCGCATTGACGGTGGAATGCGGCAACTGGAGGGGTTGAGTCTGGTTGTCGGTCTTGCGGTCATGCAGACATTGCGAGCGCTCGGTGTTCCGGGAGTAGGGTTAAAATGGCCCAATGATGTTTTGGTGGGGCAGAAAAAGATCGCCGGGATACTGCTCGAATTGGTGGGTGATCCTGCGGATGTCTGTCATGTGGTGTTGGGTGTTGGAATTAACGTCAATATGCAGATGACTGAAGAGGTTGATCAGTTATGGACGTCAATGCGTCTGGAGTCAGGCAAGGCGTTTAATCGCAATCACCTGGTTTCGAAATTGGGCTTGATGCTCCAGGAATACCTGGCTCGTCACCAGCGTGACGGATTTTCCTCTATTCAGTCGGAGTGGGAGCAAAACCATCTTTGGCAGGGGCGGGCAGTGTCTTTGATTGCCGGCGTAAACCAGATAGATGGTGAGGTATTGGGTATCGACAGTCAGGGGGCTTTGCGCTTGAAAGTAAATGGCGTTGAAAAAGTCTTTAGTGGTGGTGAGCTCAGTCTGAGGTTGCGTGATGATTCTTGAGCTCGACTGTGGAAACAGTTTTATCAAATGGCGTGTGCTCTGTGCAGATGTCAGGCGGGTGTTCAGTGAGGGTGTGGTTGATTCGGATGATGCTTTGTTGGAGAGTTTGAGCAAGCTTGATGGGCTTGCACTTAAGCATTGTCGGTTGGTCAGTGTTAGAACGGCTGAAGAAACCGCCGCTTTAGCTTCTATATTGACGCAAGCTTTCGGTGTGTCCGTGGTATGCGCGACACCAGCCCGCGAAATGGCCGGGGTGCGCAACGGGTATGAAGAGTTTGAGCGGCTGGGTCTCGATCGCTGGCTGGCAATGCTCGGAGGGTTTCATCTGGCTTCCGCTGCATGCCTGGTGCTTGATTTCGGTACTGCTGTGACGGCCGACTTCATTGCTGCGGACGGGGAGCACCTCGGTGGCTTTATCTGCCCCGGGATGCCCCTAATGCGCAACCAGTTGCGAACCCATACTCGCAAAATACGATACGGTGACCTGGCTGCCGAGCGAGCGCTCGAAAGTCTGGCTCCTGGCCGTACAACCGTCGAAGCGGTGGAGCGGGGATGCTCGCTTATGCTGAGGGGGTTTGTCCTGACTCAGCTGGAGTTGGCGCGTAGTTACTGGGGGGATGAGTTTACTGTGTTCCTTACCGGGGGTGATGCGACGCTGGTTTCCGGAATCGTGCCCGAAGCCAGGCTGGTTCCAGACCTGATTTTTGTAGGATTAGCGATGGCATGTCCATTGTCCTGAGGTTTTTATGCGCTGGTTGTTCCTCTTGCTACTCGTACTCAACGTCTTTTATTACATTTGGCATCAACAAGAGGCGCCGCTGCGGGCGAAAGATGTAACGCCTTTGAGCTTGTACCGGGGGGCGCAACAGGATATTCGCTTGTTAAGCGAGGCGGCTGATACGACTCGAGATAAAGGAAAGCCTGCAGAGGCGGTTAATGGTTGTCTCTATTTGGGTGGCTTTGCTCGTCAGGAGACCGCCCAGGTGGCTGGGCGCCGACTGAGCGAGATAGGCGTCAAGTATCAGTCTTTGCCGAAAGATGCCGTCGAGTCGTCTGGTTATTGGGTGCGAGTGGCCCCCGAAAGCCAGCGTTTGCTGGATGATTTGCAGCTGTTAAACCTTTCTAAAGAATTCAATGAGTTAAAACATAAAATAATGCCGTGTGAGGGGGTTGCACCGGCTGAATAGTTTGCATAGAATGGCGCCCGCTTCGCAGTGAAGACCTTTAGCGGTCAGCAGTGCGAAAGCGGTGTCAACGCAGCTAACCTCAGGTTTTTAATGAGAAAAATGCTTGACAGAAGGCTGGCATGATGTAGAATGCCGGCTCGCTTAGGAGGGGTTCCCGAGCGGCCAAAGGGATCAGACTGTAAATCTGACGTCTACGACTTCGAAGGTTCGAATCCTTCCCCCTCCACCAATTTTAGCGAGAGCTGCAAGCTCCGCGGGTATAGTTTAGTGGTAGAACCTCAGCCTTCCAAGCTGATGATGCGGGTTCGATTCCCGCTACCCGCTCCAAGTTTGCAGATCCTGCAAAGTGTTACGCTCTTGTAGCTCAGTTGGTAGAGCACACCCTTGGTAAGGGTGAGGTCAGCGGTTCAAATCCGCTCAAGAGCTCCATATAACAAGGCAGATATGAAAATATCTGCCTTTGTTTTAATGGTTGATATTACTTGCTCAATTCTTTTGTTGGGGGTTGTTTCGATGGCTAAGGAAAAGTTCGATCGTTCGCTGCCGCACGTTAACGTTGGTACTATCGGTCACGTTGACCATGGTAAGACTACGCTGACTGCTGCTCTGACTCGTGTTTGCTCCGAGGTTTTCGGTTCGGCCATCGTTGATTTCGATAAAATCGACAGCGCGCCAGAAGAAAAAGCTCGTGGTATCACCATCAACAC
>NZ_JBWKNG010000052.1:0-4101 GCF_059415465.1 Pseudomonas sp. GW821-FHT10C09 | reverse complement strand
TTGCTCGCACGAACATCATCAATCAAATCGGCGTTCTTGTTTCTGTGTTTCCCGGGATTCCGTGAAGAACCTTTTTTATTTGGTGGGCCCACACGGACTTGAACCGTGGACCAAAGGATTATGAGTCCTCTGCTCTAACCAACTGAGCTATAGGCCCTCAGTAGGCCGCGGATTATAGCGACGGTTTCTCGGCTGTGCTATCCGAAAAATCCGATACGGCAATACGAAGAAACGTCGCGGCGAATTCGTCGGCGGGAAGAGGCGGACTGACGATGTAACCCTGGATCTGTTCGCAGCCTTCGGTGGCGAGGAATTCCTGTTGGGCCAGGGTCTCCACGCCCTCGGCGATGACGGTGAATTGCATGCTGCGGCCCAGGGCGATGATCGCGCGAACAATCGCCGCATCATGCGGATCGTCAGGCAGGCCGCGGACAAATGACTGATCAATCTTGAGAATATCCAGCGGCAGGCGCTTGAGGTAGCTCAAGGACGAGTAGCCCGTCCCGAAGTCGTCGATGGCCAACTGCACGCCCAGCTGTTTGAGTTGGTGCAGCACCGCGAGCGCTTCTTCGGCCTGGCTCATGATGAAGTTTTCGGTAATCTCCAGTTGCAGAAAACCGGGTTGGAGATGGCTGTCCTTGAGCAGTTGCTCGATCCGTCCCAGCAGATTGGGTTGACGCAGTTGGGCGCCTGCGAGGTTGACCGAGAGCGGGCCGAGGCATTCATACACCTGATTCCACTCGTTCATTTGCCGGCAGGCGGTTTCGAGCACCCAGTCGCCGATTTGCAGAATCATGCCGTTTTCTTCGGCCAGGGGAATGAAGTGTTCTGGCGGCACCATGCCGAAGGTCGGGTGATGCCAGCGAATCAGTGCCTCGGCACCGACCAGTCGATGGTCGTCGAGGCTGATTTTCGGCTGGTAGTGCAAGAACAGTTCGTTGCGCTCGATGGCGCGCCGCAATTCATGTTCCAGCGCCACGCGCTCGCTGGCCTGTGCGGTGAGGTCGCGGGTATAGCTTTCGACCCGGTTACGCCCCTTGGCCTTGGAGCGGTACATCGCTGCATCGGCGTTCTTGACCAGCGTGGCGACGTCGCAGCCGTCCTTGGGGTACAGGCTGGTGCCGATGCTGGCGCTGATGAAAAACTCGTGTTCACCGGCCTGGAACGGCGCCCCGAAGCAGTTGAGCAGCTTGGCCGCGATGTTGTCGGCGTCGCTGTTCTGTTGCAGGCCCGGTAGCAGGATGATGAATTCGTCACCGCCTAGGCGCGCGACGGTATCGATGTCGCGCAACTGTTCTTTGAGGCGCACCGCGATGCCTTTGAGGAGCAGGTCGCCAACCGGGTGGCCGAGGCTGTCGTTGATGTGTTTGAAGCGGTCCAGGTCGAGGAACAGCACGGCGCCCTGGCCACCATTTTCTTGTTGGGTGTTGAGGGCGGTCTGCAGTCTGCTCTCGAACAGTGTGCGGTTTGGCAGGCCGGTCAACGGGTCGTGATGCGCCTGGTAATCGAGTTTGGCCTGAGCGTGTTTGAGGCTGGAAATGTCGGCGAACACCGCCACAAAGTGGGTGATGAACTTGTCCCGGTTGCGCACGGCGCTGATGGTCAGCCAGCTCGGGTAGAGTTCGCCATTCTTGCGGCGGTTGGAGATTTCGCCTTGCCAATGACCTTCGGCGGTCAATTGGTGCCACATCGCCGCATAAAACGCGCTGTCATGAAGGCCCGAGGCAAGCAGGCGAGGGGTGTGGCCCAGTGCTTCGCTCTCGCTGTAGCCGGTAATCTCGGTAAACGCGCGGTTGACCGCGCTGATGTGCTGTTGGGTGTCGGTGATCAGCACGCCCTCGGCCGTGCTTTCGAACACGGTGGCGGCCTGTTGCAGCTTTTCCTGCATCAGGTGCCGCTCGGTGATATCCCGGGCGATGGTCAACATGCAGTCTTCATCACCGATAGGCAAAGGACGGCTCGACACCTCACAGAGACGAATCTGCCCGTCGCTGCGGCGGATGTGGCAACTGAAGTCGCGGACGAAGCCATCCCGGTGCAGCAGGTCGAGCATTTGTTTGCGTTCGTTGAGGTTGACCCATATCCCGAGGTCCAGGGCCGACCGATCAACGGACATCGCGCTGTTGAAGCCCGTGATGCGGCTGAAACCTTCATTGACCTCCAGCAGCAACCCGTCGCTCTGCCTGGACAGCAACAAACCGTCCGGAGAAGCGTGGAAGGCCTTGGCGAATTTCTCCTCGGAGGTTTGCAGTTGCTGCTGGGTTTCCTTGAGCTGGCTGATATCACGCACCACGACCACCAGGGCAGGGGTCGTGTCGAGATCGAAAGGCTCGGCGGAAATCAGGCCGGTGAACACGTGGCCGTTACTGCGGCGAAAAGGCATCTCCAGGTTGCGGATGCTGCCGGCCTGCAATCGCTGCAACAGACCCGGCCCAACGCCTGGGATGCCCCAGATGTTGAGGTCTGTGGCCGTCTGGCCGATGACGTCTTCAGCCCTGAGGCCGATTTGCTCTTCGAACGCTTTGTTCACCTCCAGCAGGCAACCGTCGGACAGTCGCGCGATCACCAGAATGTCCGGGCATTGCTGGAAGACCGAAGCAAATTTTTGCTCGGACAGACTCAACGCTTCTTCTGTGCGCTTGGCATCACTGATATCGATCATCAGCCCGCGCATGATCGGTTCATGACCGTGCTCGATCAGGCTGACGATATCGCGCACCCAAAGGCAGCGGCCATCGGCGGTGATGACCCGGTAATCGACGCTGTGATCGCGCCCGGCCAGCACTTCGTGATCGCAAAAAGACTGTGCCCGGGTCAGGTCCGCGGGGTGGATGATGTTGCGCCAGAAGCCCGGAATCAGCCAATGAGACAGGGGATAACCGAGGAGCTCTTCGGCATGGGGTGAGACGTAGCTGTAGGTGAAATCACTGATCCGTGCTTCCCAGGCGATGGCCGACAAACTCTCTACCAGCCCGCGATAGTGATACTCGCTGCTGCGCAGTTCCTGTTCCAGGTCGACCCGGCGAGCAATTTCAGAGCTCAGTCGGCGGTTGATCCGGATGACCACGGCCAGCATGACCGTCAGAAACAGCAGCCCCGGCAAGCCGTAAACCAGCAAATCCGACCAGAAGGTTCGATGATCGAGGACGTTGCCCACCCAATGTTCCTGAATGGCGCTGATTTCACTGGGGCTCATGTCCGCCAATACTTTGTCCAGAATGCCGACCAGCACCTTGTTACCGGGAGGCACGGCCATTGCCAGTTGATAGCGGTAGGGGGTTTCACCGCTGACATACAACCCATCGAGCCTGAGCTGGCGAAGGCTCCAGACGCTGGAAGCAAGATCGCCCACCACGGCGTCCACTTCATCGGTGGCCAATGCCTGCAAAGCCGAGCTCACATTGGGCATCGGCACCAGATTCAGGTCAGGGTGGTGGGTGCGCAGCAGCTCATGGGGCGCGTAGTTTTCCACCACGGCGATCTTCAACCCGTAAAGGTCTTCGAGTTTGTGCGGTTGGGCGCCGCCGACATGGGCCAGGATGACAATGGGGAAGTCGAGATAGGGGCGAGTAAACGACAGGTACGATTGGCGTTCCGGTGTCGACATGATGCCCGGCAAAACATCCAGCTTGCCTTGCTTGGCCTGTTCCAGCACGACCGTCCAGCTGACTGGTTCGATGGGCGTGAGGTTGATGGCCAGTCGTTGACGAATCACATTGATGTAGTCCGCCGCCAGGCCCTGATAAACACCCTTTTCATCGCGGAACTCAAATGGCGGCCACGACGCGTCCACACCCAAACGCAAATCCGGGTGTGCGGTCAGCCAGCTACGTTCGTCGTCAGTCAGAGTCAGCGCGCCAGCCGTTGCGGTCCAGGTCATCAGCGACAGCAAAAAAAGCACGGTCGGCAGTCTGGGCATAACGGTCTCGTTATGGCTCGGGGGAATGTTTCGAGTGTAGACGGGCTAGGCGGCGGGGGGGAGGTACGGGGGATTTAATCTGCATAAAGCAAAACCCCCGGCCTGGGCCGTAATGCTGTTCACTTAAGTATTTGAGTCTCAGCAAGGCTTCATCGAAAATCCGATGCCAGACCTCTGGCATC
>NZ_JBWKNG010000051.1:0-2664 GCF_059415465.1 Pseudomonas sp. GW821-FHT10C09 | reverse complement strand
CGGCCATAGTGGGTGATAGCCCTGTACGCGAAAATCTCTTAGTCATGAAATCGAGTAGGACGGAGCACGAGAAACTTTGTCTGAATATGGGGGGACCATCCTCCAAGGCTAAATACTACTGACTGACCGATAGTGAACTAGTACCGTGAGGGAAAGGCGAAAAGAACCCCGGAGAGGGGAGTGAAATAGATCCTGAAACCGTATGCGTACAAGCAGTGGGAGCCCACTTTGTTGGGTGACTGCGTACCTTTTGTATAATGGGTCAGCGACTTATTTTCAGTGGCGAGCTTAACCGAATAGGGGAGGCGTAGCGAAAGCGAGTCTTAATAGGGCGTCTAGTCGCTGGGAATAGACCCGAAACCGGGCGATCTATCCATGGGCAGGTTGAAGGTTGGGTAACACTAACTGGAGGACCGAACCGACTACCGTTGAAAAGTTAGCGGATGACCTGTGGATCGGAGTGAAAGGCTAATCAAGCTCGGAGATAGCTGGTTCTCCTCGAAAGCTATTTAGGTAGCGCCTCATGTATCACTGTAGGGGGTAGAGCACTGTTTCGGCTAGGGGGTCATCCCGACTTACCAAACCGATGCAAACTCCGAATACCTACAAGTGCCGAGCATGGGAGACACACGGCGGGTGCTAACGTCCGTCGTGAAAAGGGAAACAACCCAGACCGTCAGCTAAGGTCCCAAAGTTATGGTTAAGTGGGAAACGATGTGGGAAGGCTTAGACAGCTAGGAGGTTGGCTTAGAAGCAGCCACCCTTTAAAGAAAGCGTAATAGCTCACTAGTCGAGTCGGCCTGCGCGGAAGATGTAACGGGGCTCAAACCATACACCGAAGCTACGGGTATCACTTAGGTGATGCGGTAGAGGAGCGTTCTGTAAGCCTGTGAAGGTGAGTTGAGAAGCTTGCTGGAGGTATCAGAAGTGCGAATGCTGACATGAGTAACGACAATGGGTGTGAAAAACACCCACGCCGAAAGACCAAGGTTTCCTGCGCAACGTTAATCGACGCAGGGTTAGTCGGTCCCTAAGGCGAGGCTGAAAAGCGTAGTCGATGGAAAACAGGTTAATATTCCTGTACTTCTGGTTATTGCGATGGAGGGACGGAGAAGGCTAGGCCAGCTTGGCGTTGGTTGTCCAAGTTTAAGGTGGTAGGCTGGAATCTTAGGTAAATCCGGGATTCTAAGGCCGAGAGCTGATGACGAGTGTTCTTTTAGAACACGAAGTGGTTGATGCCATGCTTCCAAGAAAAGCTTCTAAGCTTCAGGTAACCAGGAACCGTACCCCAAACCGACACAGGTGGTTGGGTAGAGAATACCAAGGCGCTTGAGAGAACTCGGGTGAAGGAACTAGGCAAAATGGCACCGTAACTTCGGGAGAAGGTGCGCCGGTGAGGGTGAAGCATTTACTGCGTAAGCCCATGCCGGTCGAAGATACCAGGCCGCTGCGACTGTTTATTAAAAACACAGCACTCTGCAAACACGAAAGTGGACGTATAGGGTGTGACGCCTGCCCGGTGCCGGAAGGTTAATTGATGGGGTTAGCTAACGCGAAGCTCTTGATCGAAGCCCCGGTAAACGGCGGCCGTAACTATAACGGTCCTAAGGTAGCGAAATTCCTTGTCGGGTAAGTTCCGACCTGCACGAATGGCGTAACGATGGCGGCGCTGTCTCCACCCGAGACTCAGTGAAATTGAAATCGCTGTGAAGATGCAGTGTATCCGCGGCTAGACGGAAAGACCCCGTGAACCTTTACTATAGCTTTGCACTGGACTTTGAATTTGCTTGTGTAGGATAGGTGGGAGGCTTTGAAGCGTGGACGCCAGTTCGCGTGGAGCCAACCTTGAAATACCACCCTGGCAACTTTGAGGTTCTAACTCAGGTCCGTTATCCGGATCGAGGACAGTGTATGGTGGGTAGTTTGACTGGGGCGGTCTCCTCCTAAAGAGTAACGGAGGAGTACGAAGGTGCGCTCAGACCGGTCGGAAATCGGTCGTAGAGTATAAAGGCAAAAGCGCGCTTGACTGCGAGACAGACACGTCGAGCAGGTACGAAAGTAGGTCTTAGTGATCCGGTGGTTCTGTATGGAAGGGCCATCGCTCAACGGATAAAAGGTACTCCGGGGATAACAGGCTGATACCGCCCAAGAGTTCATATCGACGGCGGTGTTTGGCACCTCGATGTCGGCTCATCACATCCTGGGGCTGAAGCCGGTCCCAAGGGTATGGCTGTTCGCCATTTAAAGTGGTACGCGAGCTGGGTTTAGAACGTCGTGAGACAGTTCGGTCCCTATCTGCCGTGGACGTTTGAGATTTGAGAGGGGCTGCTCCTAGTACGAGAGGACCGGAGTGGACGAACCTCTGGTGTTCCGGTTGTCACGCCAGTGGCATTGCCGGGTAGCTATGTTCGGAATAGATAACCGCTGAAAGCATCTAAGCGGGAAACTAGCCTCAAGATGAGATCTCACTGGGACCTTGAGTCCCCTGAAGGGCCGTCGAAGACTACGACGTTGATAGGTTGGGTGTGTAAGCGCTGTGAGGCGTTGAGCTAACCAATACTAATTGCCCGTGAGGCTTGACCATATAACACCCAAGCAATTTGTGAACTCGAGAGAGGCCAGATTGCGGTGTGTGAAGACGATACATTGTCGAAAATTCGAAAC
>NZ_JBWKNG010000050.1:0-8540 GCF_059415465.1 Pseudomonas sp. GW821-FHT10C09 | reverse complement strand
CATTCAACATTGATGTTGGCTGACACTCCGCTTTCGCGAGCAGGCTCGCTCCCACAGGTTCTGCGCTCGATCAAACCTTCGTGCCAGCAATTATCAGCGCATTAACCCCCTGTCTTTTTCCTGTCGATACAAGCTGTTACTGTACGGGCCACAATGCCCAAGCCGCCTGGATCGGATCTGACTTGAAGCGTCCCCTCCTCCTGCTCCTGATCAGCCTGGCCTTCAGCTCCTGCGCAAGCGCGACAATCAGCGAAAGCCACGGTTATGCGCAGTTCGGCACGCTCAAGTACCCGGCCCGATTTACCCACTTCGACTGGGTCAACCCGCAAGCGCCCAAGGGCGGTACGTTGCGGGTGATGGCGTTTGGCACCTTCGATACGCTCAACCCTTACACCTTCAAGGGCTCTAGCCCGGTTTCCACCCCCAATTTCCTGCAGTACGGCATCAACGAGCTCAATGAGCCACTGATGGTCGGCACCGGCCAGTACGCGCCGTCCGGCGACGAGCCGACCTCGAGTTATGGCCTGATCGCCCAGTCGGTGGAGTACAGCGAGGACCGCAGTTGGGTGGTGTTCAACCTGCGGCCCGAAGCGCGGTTCCACGACGGTTCCCCGATTACCGCGTACGACGTCGCGTTCTCCTACCGCTTGTTGCTCAAGGAAGGTCATCCGCAGTACCGCACCAGCCTCCAGGAAGTCGCGCGGGTCGATATCCTCAATCCGCAGCGCATTCGTTTTGTGTTCAAGCGCGCCGGCAATCCCTTGCAGATCCTGCGCCTGGGTGAATTACCGGTGATGTCCCGGCATTACTGGAAAGGTCGCGACTTCAAGGCGACCACCTTCGAGCCGCCGCTGGGCAGCGGGCCGTATCGCATCACCTCGGTGACGCCTGGGCGGCAGATCGTTTTCGAACGGGTCAAGGATTACTGGGGCAAGGACCTGGCGGTCAATCGCGGCAAGTACAACTTCGATCGCATGGAAGTCGAGTTCTACCGTGACAGCGATGTCGCCTTCGAAGCGTTCAAGGCCGGCGAGTTCGACGTTTACATCGAGCATCAGGCGAAGAACTGGGACAACGGCTACAACTTCCCGGCAGTACGCCGCGGCGACGTGATCAAGGCACAGATCCCGCATCAGATCCCGACCCAGAGTCAGGGTCTGTTCATGAACAGCCGACGCCCGACCTTCGCCGAGACCAAAGTCCGCGAAGCCCTGGGGCTGATGTTCGATTTCGAGTGGACCAACCGCACGCTGTTCAGCGGCGCCTACAAGCGCGCCATGAGTTACTACCCCAACAGTGAGTTCGAAGCCACCGGGCTCCCGGTCGGCCACGAATGGCTGATGCTCAAGCCGTACCGCGAGCAGTTGCCCGCCAAGCTCTTCACCGAGCCGTTCAGCCTGCCGCACACCGACGGCCGCGGCATCCCCCGGGAAACCCTGCGCAAAGCCCTTGGGCTGCTCGCTGAGGCCGGCTGGAAGCTCAATGGCCAACGATTGCAGAATGCCGCCGGGCAACCGCTGCGATTCGAGATCCTGCTGGTCAACCCGAACCTGGAGCGCATCCTCCAGCCCTACGTCGAAAACCTCGCGAGCATTGGCATCGATGCACGGCTGCGTACTGTCGACCGCGCGCAGTACAAGCAGCGCCTCGATCAGTTCGATTTCGACATGATTCTGATGACCCTCAACCAGACCCTCAGCCCGGGCCTGGAGCAGTGGCAGTATTTCCATTCCAGCCAGGTCGGGGTCAAGGGCAGTAAAAACTACGCCGGCATAGTCAACCCGGTAGTCGATCACTTGCTCGAACAATTGCTCGCCGCCCAGACTCGCGACGAACAAGTCGCCGCCGGCAAAGCCCTTGACCGCGTGCTGCTGTGGCAGCACTACATCATTCCCAACTGGTACCTCAATTATCATCGCCTGGCCTACCGCAACCGGTTGGCCTTTGTGACCACGCCGCCCTACACCCTGGGCCTGAGCGCGTGGTGGCTGAAGTCTTCGGAGAAAGATCAATGAAACCCGTACGCACCCTGCTGTTGCAGGCCAGCGGCCTGCTGTTCGCCGGGCTGGCCTGCGCCGCCCCGCAACACGCGGTGACCCTCTACAACGAGCCGCCAAAGTACCCGGCCGATTTCAAGCATTTCGACTACGTGAACCCGGATGCGCCCAAGGGCGGGATCTTTCGCCAGGCCGGTTTCGGTGGTTTCGACAGCCTCAACCCGTTTATCAGCAAAGGCGTGCCGGCCGATGACATCGGCATGATCTACGACACCCTCGCCCGGCAAGGGCTGGACGAACCGTTCACCGAATACGGCCTGGTCGCCGGCAAAATCGAGAAAGCCCCGGACAACAGTTGGGTGCGTTTCTACCTGCGCCCTGAAGCACGCTTCCACGACGGCCATCCGATTCGCGCCGAAGACGTGGTGTTCAGTTTCCAGATGCTGACCAAGGACGGCGCGCCGCTCTATCGCGGTTACTACAACGACGTCGAGGAAGCGGTCGCCGAAGACCCGCTCACCGTGTTGTTCAAGTTCAAGCACTCCAACAACCGTGAATTGCCGCTAATCCTCGGCCAGTTGCCGGTATTGCCCAAACACTGGTGGGCCACCCGCGATTTCAACAAGGGCAACCTGGAAATGCCGTTGGGCAGCGGCCCGTACAAGGTCAGCGAAGTGAAGGCCGGACGCTCGATTCGCTATGAGCGGGTCAAGGATTACTGGGGCAAGGATTTGCCGGTCAATCGCGGGTTCTACAACTTCGACGTGATGACCACCGATTACTACCGCGACAACACCGTGGCGCTCGAAGCGCTCAAGGCCGGGCAGTTCGATTACTGGCTGGAGATGACCGCGAAGAATTGGGCCAATGCCTACAACGTCCCGGCGGTCACCGAAGGCCGCTTGATCAAGGAACAGATCCCCAACGGCAACCCCACCGGCATGCAGGGTTTCGTGTTCAACCTGCGTCGCCCGGTGTTCCAGGACGTGCGCGTGCGCCAGGCCCTGACGTTGTTGCTGGACTTTGAATGGACCAACAAGCAATTGTTCAACAGCGCCTACGCGCGCACCCGCAGCTATTTCGAGAACTCGGAAATGGCCGCCACCGGCCTGCCGGATGCCGATCAGCTGGCGATCCTCGATCCGTTTCGCGGCAAGATCCCCGAGCAAGTCTTCAGCGAAGCCTTCGCGAACCCGACGACTGACGGCAGCGGCATGATTCGCGACCACCAGCGCCAGGCCTATCACCTGCTGCAAGAGGCTGGCTGGCGGATCGTCGACGACAAAATGGTCGACGCCACCGGCAAACCGGTAACCATCGAGTTCCTGCTGGCCCAGACCGAATTCGAGCGCGTGCTACTGCCGTTCAAGCGCAACCTCAGCGACCTCGGGATCGACCTGGTGATCCGCCGCGTCGACGTCTCGCAGTACATCAACCGCGTGCGCTCACGGGACTTCGACATGATCGTCGGCAGCTTCCCGCAGTCCAGTTCCCCGGGTAACGAACAGCGCGAATTCTGGATGTCCGCCGCTGCCGACAAACCCGGCAGCCGCAACTCCATGGGCCTCAAGGACCCGGTGGTGGACCAACTGGTCGAGCAACTGATCAACGCCGATTCGCGTAAAAGCCTGGTGGCCCATGCCCGCGCACTGGACCGCGTGCTGCAATGGGGTTATTACGTGATCCCCAACTGGCACATCAAGACGTGGCGCGTGGCGTACTGGAACCACATCGGTCATCCGAAAATTTCACCCAAGTACGACATCGGCATCAACACCTGGTGGGTCAAGCCAGACGCGACACCGGCGATAGAAGTCGAAACCAAACTGCAAGCCGACCCTGCGGGCACGGAGTAATCAGATGCTGGCGTATATTTTTCGGCGACTGCTGCTGATCATTCCGACCTTGTTCGGCATCTTGCTGATCAACTTCGTGATCATCCAGGCTGCGCCCGGCGGCCCGGTGGAGCAGATGATCGCCAAGCTCGAAGGCTTCGAAGGCGCCACCAGCCGCATCGCTGGCGGCGGTGCCGAAGTGTCGGTGGCCGGTTCCGCCTATCGCGGCGCGCAGGGCCTGGACCCCGCCTTGGTGAAAGAAATCGAGCACATGTACGGCTTCGACAAATCGGCGCCGGAACGTCTGTGGATCATGGTGAAAAACTATGCATCGCTGGACTTCGGCGACAGCTTCTTTCGCGATGCCAAGGTGATCGACCTGATCAAGGAAAAGATGCCGGTGTCGATCTCCCTCGGCTTGTGGAGCACGCTGATCATGTACCTGGTGTCGATCCCGCTGGGGATCGCCAAGGCGACGCGGCACGGCAGCCACTTCGATGTCTGGACCAGTTCGGCGATCATCGTCGGCTACGCGATCCCGGCGTTCCTGTTTGCGATCCTGCTGATCGTGGTGTTCGCCGGCGGCAGCTATTTCGACTGGTTCCCGTTGCGTGGACTGACCTCGAATAATTTTGCCGAACTGAGCATGGGCGGCAAAATCCTCGACTACTTCTGGCACCTGGCCTTGCCGGTGACGGCGCTGGTGATCGGCAACTTCGCGACCATGACCCTGCTGACCAAAAACAGCTTCCTCGACGAGATCAACAAGCAGTACGTGGTCACCGCCAAGGCCAAAGGCCTGACCCGTCACCGTGTGCTGTACGGCCATGTGTTCCGCAATGCGATGCTGCTGGTGATCGCCGGGTTCCCATCGGCGTTCATCGGGATTTTCTTTACCGGCTCGTTGCTGGTGGAAGTGATTTTCTCCCTCGACGGCCTCGGCCTGATGAGTTTTGAAGCGGCGATCAATCGCGATTACCCGGTGGTGTTTGGCACGCTGTTTATCTTCACCTTGCTCGGACTGGTGGTGAAGCTGATCGGCGACCTCACCTACACCTTTGTCGATCCGCGCATCGACTTCGAAAGCCGGGAGCATTGAGATGAACCTGTCCCCGCTCAATCGACGTCGCTTCGAACTGTTCAAGGCCAACAAGCGTGGCTGGTGGTCGCTGTGGCTGTTTCTGCTGCTGTTCGGCCTGAGCCTTGGCGCCGAGCTGATCGCCAACGACAAACCGCTGGTGGTGCGTTACGACAACAGCTGGTACTTCCCGGCGCTCAAGCGCTACCCGGAAACCACCTTCGGCGGCGAATTCCCGCTGGAAGCCAATTACAAGAGCCCGTACATCCGCGAATTGCTCAAGGCCAAGGATGCCTGGGTGCTGTGGGCGCCGATTCCGTTCAGCTATCAAAGCATCAACTACGACCTGAAAGTCCCGGCCCCGGGTCCGCCGTCGGCGGATAACCTGCTGGGCACCGACGATCAGGGGCGCGATGTGTTGGCGCGGGTGATCTACGGCTTCCGGATTTCGGTGTTGTTCGCCCTGACCCTGACCATTCTCAGTTCGATCATCGGCGTGATTGCCGGGGCCTTGCAGGGTTTTTATGGCGGTTGGGTGGACCTGGCCGGGCAGCGTTTCCTGGAAATCTGGTCCGGCTTGCCGGTGTTGTACCTGCTGATCATCCTCGCCAGTTTCGTGCAGCCGAACTTCTGGTGGCTGTTGGGGATCATGCTGCTGTTTTCCTGGATGAGCCTGGTGGACGTGGTGCGCGCCGAGTTCCTGCGCGGGCGCAACCTCGAATACGTGCGCGCGGCGCGGGCGCTGGGGATGCAGAACGGTGCGATCATGTTCCGCCACATCCTGCCCAACGCGATGGTCTCGACCATGACGTTCATGCCGTTCATCTTGACCGGCGCCATCGGCACCCTGACCGCGCTGGATTTCCTCGGCTTCGGATTGCCGCCCGGCGCGCCGTCGCTGGGTGAGCTGGTGGCCCAGGGCAAATCGAACCTGCAAGCCCCATGGCTCGGCATCAGCGCATTTGCGGTGCTGGCGCTGATGTTGAGTTTGCTGGTGTTTATCGGCGAGTCCGCTCGCGATGCCTTCGACCCGAGGAAGTGAAATGAATCAGGACAATCTGATCGAAGTGCGCGACCTGTCCGTCGAGTTTGGGATCGGCGAGCGTGCTCAGCGCGTGGTCGAAGGCGTGAGCTTTGATATCAAGCGTGGCGAAACCCTGGCGCTGGTCGGTGAAAGCGGTTCCGGCAAATCGGTCACCGCCCACTCGATCCTGCGGCTGCTGCCCTACCCGCTTGCACGGCACCCGTCCGGGACTATCGAGTACGCCGGGAAAAACCTGCTGAACATGGGCGAGAAATCCATCCGCCATATCCGTGGCAACCGGATTGCGATGATCTTCCAGGAGCCGATGACCTCGCTCAACCCGCTGCACTCCATCGAAAAGCAGATCAACGAGGTGCTGGGCATCCACAAGGGCCTGATCGGCAAAGTGGCGACCAAGCGCACCCTGGAACTGCTGGAGATGGTCGGGATTCCCGAACCGGAAAAGCGCCTGAAAGCCCTGCCCCATGAATTGTCCGGCGGCCAGCGCCAGCGGGTGATGATCGCCATGGCCCTGGCCAACGAGCCGGAATTGCTGATCGCCGACGAGCCAACCACCGCGCTGGACGTGACCGTTCAGCTGAAAATCCTCGAATTGCTCAAGGAATTACAGGCCCGCCTGGGCATGGCGCTGCTGCTGATCAGCCACGATTTGAACCTTGTGCGAAGAATTGCGCATCGCGTATGTGTCATGCAGCGCGGTTGCATCGTCGAACAGGCATCGTGCGAAGAGTTGTTCCGCGCGCCGCAGCATCCGTACACTCGGTTACTGCTGGCAGCGGAGCCCAGCGGCACGCCGGCGACCAATGTTATCGGGCCGCCATTGCTGCAAGTCGAGGACTTGAAAGTCTGGTTCCCGATCAAGAAAGGACTGCTGAAAAAGACCGTTGACCACATCAAAGCGGTGGACGGGATCAATTTCAGCCTGCCTCAGGGGCAGACCTTGGGGATCGTCGGTGAAAGCGGTTCGGGCAAATCAACGCTCGGCCTGGCGATTTTGCGGTTGATCGGCAGCAAAGGCGCGATCCGTTTTGAAGGCAAGCAGCTAGACTGCCTGACGCAGAACGAAGTTCGTCCGTTGCGCCGCGAGATGCAAGTGGTGTTTCAGGACCCGTTCGGTAGCCTGAGCCCACGGATGTGCGTGAGCCAGATCGTTGGCGAAGGCCTGCGGATCCACAAGATGGGCACCGAGGCGGAGCAGGAACAGGCGATTATTGCAGCATTGAAGGAGGTAGGTCTGGATCCGGAAACCCGGCACCGCTACCCCCACGAATTTTCCGGCGGGCAACGGCAGAGAATCGCCATTGCCCGGGCATTAGTGCTAAAACCGGCGTTGATTTTGCTGGACGAGCCGACGTCGGCCCTCGACCGCACCGTACAACGCCAAGTGGTGGAGCTGCTGCGTTCACTGCAAACCAAGTACAACCTGACGTATTTGTTTATCAGCCATGACCTGGCTGTCGTCAAAGCGCTGAGCCACCAGCTGCTGGTGGTCAAGCATGGCCAAGTGGTCGAACAGGGAGACGCGCAAAGTATCTTTGCCGCCCCCCAACATCCGTATACACAGCAGTTGCTGGAAGCCGCTTTCCTGGCACCAGCCACTGCGTAATAACCTGAAAGAGAGGAGCAACACATGGGTTTTCTCGCCGGTAAGCGCGTACTGATCGTCGGTGTCGCCAGCAAGCTGTCCATCGCATCCGGCATCGCTGCCGCCATGCATCGCGAGGGCGCTGAGCTTGCCTTCACTTATCAGAACGACAAACTCAAGGGTCGTGTCGAAGAGTTCGCCCAGAGCTGGGGTTCCAACCCTGACCTGTGCTTCCCGTGCGACGTGGCCAGCGATGAAGAAATCGCCAAGGTCTTCGTTGAACTGAGCAAGAAGTGGGACGGCCTGGACTGCATCGTGCACTCCGTCGGCTTCGCCCCGGGCGACCAACTGGACGGCGACTTCACCGAAGCCACCACCCGTGAAGGTTTCCGCATCGCTCACGACATCAGCGCCTACAGCTTCGTGGCCCTGGCCAAAGCTGGTCGCGAAATGATGAAAGGCCGCAACGGCAGCCTGCTGACCCTGTCGTACCTGGGCGCCGAGCGCACCATGCCTAACTACAACGTCATGGGCATGGCCAAGGCTTCGCTGGAAGCTGGCGTGCGTTACCTGGCCGGCTCCCTGGGCCCGGACGGCACCCGCGTCAACTGCGTATCGGCTGGCCCGATCCGCACCCTCGCCGCTTCCGGCATCAAGAACTTCCGCAAGATGCTGGCTGCCAACGAAGCGCAAACCCCGCTGCGTCGCAACGTCACCATCGACGAAGTCGGCAACGCCGGCGCCTTCCTGTGCTCGGACCTGGCGTCCGGCATCAGCGGCGAAATCATGTACGTGGACGGTGGTTTCAACACCACTGCGATGGGTAGCCTGGAAGAGTGATCTTCAGCTAGCCAATAAAAAACCCGCCAATTTCAGGCTGTGTGAAAACACACTGATGGTGGTTCCAGCAAACGCCCCGACTAGTTCGGGGCGTTTGCTTTTGTGCTCACAGCAGACGAAAAAAGGCTTTTCAGCCCATCAACGCCATCAACTGACGTGC
>NZ_JBWKNG010000049.1:0-8755 GCF_059415465.1 Pseudomonas sp. GW821-FHT10C09 | reverse complement strand
TGTTTGCTCGCACGAACATCATCAATCAAATCGGCGTTCTTGTTTCTGTGTTTCCCGGGATTCCGTGAAGAACCAAAAAAAAGGGGCGGTTTGACCCGCCCACATTTTTTCCCTATTCCCTGTAGTCCTTTTCATCGTCCTGATGAATCGCTTCCTGCGATGTCCGTTCCCCTCTTCCTTGAAGGGCGTGTCTGTCCGTCGACACAGTTCAGATACTAGAGAGTTCCCTGCCAGGTGCAATTGACCGGCATCGTCAAAAACGTTTGTCATATGCTATTAACAAAACAAAATATCTATATAAATCATACAGATAAAAATAATCGAGAAGGAAAATGGACGACGACTGCCTTGTAAAAATAACGAACACTTACGACAGAGTAAGCAAAGACTTACAGCGCAAGACTACAAACCCGCGGCAATCTCCGCCCACCTTGCAGGCAATAAAAAACCCCGAGTCAGTCGGGGTCTTTTACTACCGGTCAAACCGATCGCTTATTGAAACAGCGACTCGCTCGACAGGCCGTTTTTCTCGAGAATCTCCCGAAGACGCTTCAGGCCTTCCACCTGAATCTGTCTGACCCGTTCCCGGGTCAGGCCGATCTCCAGGCCTACGTCTTCAAGCGTGCTGCTCTCGTGACCGCGCAAGCCGAAGCGACGTACTACCACTTCGCGTTGCTTGTCGGTCAGCTCCGACAGCCACTGATCGATGCTTTGGGACAAGTCGTCGTCCTGCAGCAGCTCACAAGGGTCGGTTGGACGGTCATCAGTCAGGGTGTCCAGCAGGGTTTTATCCGAATCCGGACCCAGCGAGACGTCGACCGAAGAAACCCGCTCGTTCAAGCCGAGCATGCGCTTGACCTCGCCCACTGGTTTTTCCAGCAGGTTGGCGATTTCTTCGGGTGAGGGTTCGTGATCGAGTTTTTGCGTCAGCTCCCGTGCGGCCCGCAGGTACACGTTCAGCTCCTTGACCACATGGATCGGCAACCGGATGGTCCGGGTCTGATTCATGATCGCGCGCTCGATGGTCTGACGAATCCACCAGGTTGCGTAGGTCGAAAAGCGGAAGCCGCGTTCGGGGTCGAACTTCTCCACTGCCCGGATCAAGCCGAGGTTGCCCTCTTCGATCAGGTCCAGCAGCGACAGCCCACGATTGACGTAACGCCGGGCGATTTTAACCACCAGCCGCAGGTTGCTTTCAATCATGCGCTTGCGCCCGGCCGGATCGCCACTTTGCGACAAGCGCGCAAAATGAACTTCTTCTTCCGGGGAGAGCAATGGGGAAAAGCCGATTTCATTGAGGTACAGCTGCGTGGCATCAAGTGCCCGCGTGTAATCAATGTATTTGTGCTGTTTTAACGAAGCGGAGTGTTTGGATTTAGCACGAACGGAAGGTGGAGCTGCCCCTTCATCATTCGACATCGAATCCGTGGCGATGCCGGTCTCCATCAGGAGAACCTCATCGTCGATGTCAAACTCCGGCACTTCTTTACTGAGAGCCATTGTTATAGTCCTTTGGTGAGTTCGACCTCAAGCTCAAGCGGCGCCTTTATCCTTGGCAACGCTGGAGCCTGTTCCCTCTACGTGACGGAACAGGCTGGCTAACAAATCAACGACGTGGCAGGAATTGCAGCGGATCTACAGGTTTACCTTGGCGGCGAATCTCAAAATGCAGTTTCACCCGGTCTGTACCCGTTGACCCCATTTCGGCAATTGTCTGTCCGACTTTGACCTGCTGCCCCTCCCGAACCAACAGCCTGCGGTTATGTCCGTAGGCACTGACGTAGGTTTCGCTGTGTTTGATGATGACTAATTCGCCGTAGCCCCTTAAGCCACTCCCGGCGTATACCACCGTCCCATCAGACGCAGCTAAAACAGGCTGTCCCAAATCTCCGGCGATATCAATTCCTTTATTCAAACTACCGTTTGAGGAGAATTTTCCAATCAGAATGCCATTAGATGGCCACCCCCAGCCGGTCGGGGCCGGGCCGGCAGGAGGCAATGGAGCGGGTGCAGGTTTGTTGGCGACGGACGGTGCAACCACCGTAGTGCTGGTGGTTGCGCCATTCGGCTGGCGCCGGATTACCGTGGTTTTCAACGACGACGAAGGCGTTGAATCGGTAGTACTACCGACCGCTGTCGGCGTTGATCCGGTGCGACCATCGAAGCGAATTATCTGACCCGGATGGATCGTATAGGGCGTAGGAATGTTGTTCCGTGCTGCGAGGGCTTTGTAGTCCCAACCGTAGCGAAAAGCGATCGAGAACAGGGTGTCTTTTGGTCGAACGACATACTGGCCCGTCGTCGTTGCCGGACGTTGAGGGGCCGCGTTGTTGCGATCGACGACGCCGACGTTACTCGATTTGGTGCTGGAGCAACCGACCAGCAAGGTGCTCAAGACAAGGCCAGTCACCAGGCGCTGAAAGCTCGTTGTACTCATACGCTGCGCAATGACTGTGAGACTCACCCGCCGCTCCCTTTGTGGTGGCTGAAATTGTGGATTGCCGTGTTCCGGCTCGAGATGTCGCAAGTATAACGGGCCGGACAGGCTTTACCTTTAATGAAGCGAATTCGCTCCGCGCACACGTTTGCTGACTGACGATAAATACCGTTTAACCAATCGATGCCGCTGTAAGACACGGCCAATCGAAGAGAATTCAGCGCGCCAAAACAAATGCTCAGGCCAGTGGCCCGTTGAGCAATGGCACGAATCGCACCGCCCCCAGAACACGTCGGGAAAAGCCGTTTTCTTCGCGGATGATCAGCATCAATTGCTGCACTTCACCGGAGCCGACAGGGATGACCAGGCGACCACCCGGTGCCAACTGATCGAGCAAGGCCTGCGGCACATCGGTGGCCACTGCGGTGACGATAATGCCGTTGTAAGGCGCCAGTGCCGGCCAGCCTTCCCAACCATCGCCCCAACGAAACACCACGTTGCGCAGGTTCAGCTCCACCAGGCGTTCCTTTGCCCGATCCTGCAAAACCTTGATGCGCTCCACGGAAAATACCCGCTCGACCAGTTGCGACAGCACGGCCGTCTGGTAGCCCGAGCCGGTGCCGATTTCCATCACCTTGTCCAACGGACCTGCTTCCAGCAGCAGCTCGCTCATGCGCGCCACCATGTAAGGCTGGGAGATGGTCTGGTTGTGTCCGATCGGCAGCGCCGTGTCTTCGTAAGCGCGATGGGCCAGCGCTTCGTCGACGAACAGGTGACGCGGTGTACGGCGAATGACCTCCAACACCTTGGCGTTGGAAACACCTTCTTCATACAGACGCTGAATAAGGCGCTCGCGGGTTCGCTGAGAAGTCATGCCGATGCCGCGGCGCAGCATATCGTCTTGTTCACGAGACATTAGCGCAGTCCCTCCAGCCAGCCATCGAGACTTCTGAAGGCATCGTTGAAGGTGCGATCCAGTTGCAGCGGAGTGATCGAAACATAGCCCTGCATCACCGCATGGAAGTCGGTACCCGGACCGCCATCTTCAGCATCCCCGGCAGCAGCGATCCAGTAACCGGATTTGCCGCGCGGATCGACCACTTTCATCGGCGCCGCCGCACGGGCGCGATGCCCGAGGCGGGTCAGCTGGATGCCGCGGATATGGTCCAGTGGCAAATTGGGAATATTCACATTCAGCACCGTGCGCGGTGGCAGGTCGAGATCGCCATGGGCTTCGACCAGCTTGCGTGCAAAGTAGGCGGCTGTGGGAAGGTTCTCTACTTGTCGTGAGACCAACGAAAAGGCAAACGACGGACGCTCGAGGAAACGCCCTTCAAGGGCTGCTGCCACGGTGCCGGAGTACAACACGTCATCGCCCAGGTTGGCGCCCAGGTTGATCCCCGAGACGACCATGTCCGGTTGGCGCTCCAGCAAGCCATTGAGGCCCAGGTGCACGCAATCGGTGGGTGTGCCGTTCAGGCTGATAAAGCCGTTGGCCAGGGTTTGCGGGTGCAACGGACGGTCGAGCGTCAGCGAGCTGCTGGCGCCGCTTTTGTCCTGGTCCGGGGCGATAACCACGCATTCGGTGTAATCCGCCAGCGCAGCATAAAGCGCGGCGAGACCGGGTGCGGTTACCCCATCGTCGTTAGAAATCAGAATACGCATGGGCTGTCCGTCTGCCCCACCGGCACCAGATCAACAAGCTCGCGCACCAATACGGTGGCAAAGCATCCGGCCGGGAGGACGAATTCCAGTTGCAGAATGTCAGGCTCGGGATAATGCCACGTCAACCCGCCAATGGGCAGCCGCAGGATGCGACGTTCGTGGCTCATACCGGCGTTAATCAACCAATCTCGCAAGTCCGCTTCGCGAGCGGCGATGTCCTGCTCCAGTACATGGACAACGCCGGTCGCCGGCGAGTCACCTTCGCCCCACTGCGGGCCGGTCGGGTGCAGGTCGAGAATCGCAAGTCGCGGGTCGCTGCACTCCGCTTCACCGGCCGGAAAGAAGCTGCGGCTGTCAGTGAATGCCAGCAGATCACCGACCTGGGCTTGCTGCCAGGTACCGTCGGCAACACGCGCCGCCAACACCTGATTGAACAGAAAACTGCGCGCCGTCGAGAGCAGGCGCGAACGCACGTTGCGCTGTTCCGGCAACGCCTTGCGTGCCGCCCAGGCACGGGCATCGACCACGTTGCCGCCGTCGAAGCCGAAACGCTGGGCGCCGAAATAATTGGGAATACCTTGCTTGGCAATCAGCTGCAATCGCTCTTCAATCGCGGCTGTGTCGCCGGCGAATTGCGTCAGGCGCAAAGTGAAGCCATTGGCCGAGTGAGCGCCACGCTGCAGCTTGCGTTTGTGGCGACCGGTCTTGAGGATTTTAAGCGTATCGTTTTCCGCCGCCGACAGATCAGGATCGGCCTTGCCCGGCAGCTGCACGCTGAACCACTGGCGAGTCAGCGCCTGACGATCCTTGAGGCCCGCGTAGCTGACGGTGCGCAATGGCACGCCCGCTGCCTTGGCGATCCGCCGTGCCGCTTCCTCGGTATTCAGCCCGCGCTTTTCCACCCAGATCCACAAATGTTCGCCATCACCGCTGAGGGGGATGTTGAGCACTTCATCGACCTGAAAATCTTCCGCCGTGGCTTTCAATACTGCGGTGCCGAGGGCTTCGCCATAGGCCCGTGGGCCGAGCAACTGCAGTTCGTTCATGCGCGCAACAACAAGGCAACGGAATGCACGGCAATGCCTTCTTCGCGACCGACAAAGCCGAGCTTTTCGGTGGTGGTAGCTTTCACGTTCACTTGATCCAACTCAACTTGAAGATCCGCGGCAATCAGCGCGCGCATCGATTCGATATGCGGGGCCATTTTCGGCGCCTGGGCAACGATGGTGTTATCGACGTTGCCGACTTTCCAGCCCTTGGCGTGGATCAGTGCGACGACGTGACGCAACAGCACACGGCTGTCGGCGCCCTTGTAGGTCGGGTCGGTGTCCGGGAAATGTTTGCCGATATCACCCAGCGCAGCGGCACCGAGCAAGGCATCGCTCAAGGCGTGCAGCAGGACGTCACCGTCGGAGTGAGCGAGCAGCCCGAAGCCGTGTGCAATGCGCACGCCGCCTAGAGTAATGAAATCGCCTTCAGCGAAACGGTGCACATCATAGCCGTGGCCAATACGCATAAAAAAACGCCCCGATTTTTGTCAGGGCGTGATTCTACCTGCTTTGTCGAACATTAGGCGCTTAGAGCGCGCCCATGATGTTGCAAGTGGTCGTCGATGAAACTGGCGATGAAGAAATAGCTGTGGTCGTAGCCCGGTTGCAGGCGCAACGTCAGCGGATGACCGGCCAGTTTGGCCGCTTGTTGCAAGGCTTCAGGCTTGAGCTGGGTGGCGAGAAAATCGTCGCGATCACCTTGGTCGACCAGCAGCGGCAGCTTCTCGTCAGCCTCGGCGATCAGCGCGCAAGCATCCCATTCGCGCCACTTCGAACGGTCTTCGCCCAGGTAACGTGAGAAGGCCTTCTGACCCCACGGGCAGTCCATCGGATTGTTGATCGGCGAGAACGCCGACACCGATTGATAACGACCTGGATTGCGCAAGGCACAGACCAGTGCGCCGTGACCGCCCATGGAGTGACCGCTGATGCCACGTTTGTCCGATGCCGGGAAATGAGCTTCGACCAGTGCCGGCAATTCCTGCACGACATAGTCATGCATCCGATAGTGACGCGACCAGGGTTCCTGCGTGGCATTCAGATAAAACCCGGCACCCAGACCGAAGTCCCAGGCACCGTCCGGATCACCCGGCACATCAGGGCCGCGCGGGCTGGTGTCCGGCGCGACGATGATCAACCCCAGCTCGGCAGCCATGCGCAGTGCGCCGGCCTTGTGCATGAAGTTTTCGTCGGTGCAGGTCAGGCCGGACAACCAGTACAGCACCGGCAGCTTGCCGCCCTGCTCCGCTTGCGGCGGCAGGTACACGGCAAACACCATGTCGCAGCCGAGCACGTCGGAACGGTGCCGGTAACGTTTGTGCCAGCCGCCAAAGCTTTTCTGGCAGGAAATATTTTCCAGGCTCATGACCGACCTCAGAAGTGGATGACGGAACGGATGCTCTTGCCTTCATGCATCAGGTCGAACGCCTTGTTGATATCTTCCAGGCCCATGGTGTGGGTGATGAACGTGTCCAGCGGGATTTCGCCGGTCTCGGCCATTTCCACATAGCTTGGCAACTCGGTACGGCCACGCACACCGCCGAACGCGGAACCGCGCCAGACGCGACCGGTGACCAACTGGAATGGACGGGTGGAGATTTCCTGGCCGGCACCGGCGACACCGATGATCACCGACTCGCCCCAGCCTTTGTGGCAGCACTCAAGGGCGGCGCGCATCAATTGCACATTGCCGATGCATTCGAAGGAGAAGTCGACGCCGCCATCGGTCATGTCGACGATCACTTCCTGGATCGGACGGTCGAAGTCTTTCGGGTTCACACAGTCGGTTGCACCCAGTTGCTTGGCGATCTCGAATTTGGCCGGGTTGATGTCGATCGCAATGATGCGCGCAGCCTTGGCTTTTACCGCGCCAATCACCGCCGACAGACCAATGCCGCCGAGGCCGAAAATGGCCACGGTATCACCCGGTTTCACCTTGGCCGTATTGAGCACCGCGCCGATGCCGGTGGTGACACCGCAGCCCAGCAGGCAGACTTTTTCCAGTGGCGCTTCTTTAGCAATTTTCGCGACCGAGATTTCCGGCAACACGGTGTATTCAGAAAACGTCGAAGTGCCCATGTAGTGGAAAATCGGCTGGCCCTTGTAGGAAAAGCGCGAAGTGCCATCCGGCATCAGGCCTTTGCCCTGGGTCGCACGAATCGCCTGACACAGGTTGGTTTTGCCCGACAGGCAGAATTTGCACTGGCGGCATTCCGGGGTGTACAGCGGAATCACGTGATCGCCGACTGCAACCGAGGTCACGCCCTCGCCGATCGCTTCAACCACCGCGCCACCTTCGTGACCGAGGATCGACGGGAATATACCTTCCGGATCAGCGCCGGACAGTGTGTAGGCATCGGTATGGCAGACACCGGAGGCAACCACACGCAACAGGACTTCGCCGGCCTTGGGCATGGCGACATCGACTTCGACGATCTCGAGGGGTTTCTTGGCCTCGAAGGCAACGGCAGCGCGCGACTTGATCATGTGGATTCTCCAGTGAATAAAAACGAGACAAGGAGTGTAATACACCGCCTTACGGTGAATAATCCGGACAAAAGCAAAACATTATTGCTACACAGGGATAATCAACGATGGCCGAAAGCCGCTGGGAAGGGATAGACGAATTCGTCGCCGTGGCTGAATGCAGTCAATTTACGGCCGCAGCGGAACGTCTTGGGGTGTCTTCCTCCCATATCAGTCGACAAATCGTACGCCTTGAAGAACGCCTGCAAACTCGTTTGCTGTACCGCAGCACCCGCCGGGTCACGCTGACCGAAGCCGGGCAAACCTTCCTGCAACATTGCCAGCGCCTGCAAGACGGTCGCGAAGAAGCCTTGCGTGCAGTGGGCGACTTGACCAGCGAACCCAAAGGCATGCTGCGCATGACCTGCGCCGTGGCGTACGGCGAGCGATTCATCGTGCCGCTGGTGACGCGCTTTATGGGGCTTTACCCACAACTGCGTGTCGACATCGAACTGAGCAACCGCCCGCTCGATCTGGTGCACGAGGGCCTGGATTTGGCGATTCGCCTTGGACGCCTACAGGATTCGCGATTGGTTGCTACGCGTCTGGCACCCCGACGCATGTACCTGTGTGCATCACCCTCCTATCTGGAACGCTATGGCCGGCCGCACAGCTTGTCGGAATTGAGCCGCCACAACTGCCTCATTGGCAGCTCGGACATGTGGCAACTGGAACAGAACGGGCGGGAATTTTCGCAGCGGGTCCAGGGAAACTGGCGCTGCAACAGTGGGCAAGCGGTGCTGGATGCGGCACTACAGGGCGTGGGGTTGTGTCAGCTGCCGGACTATTACGTGCTGGAGCATTTGAAGAGTGGCGAATTGATTTCGTTGCTGGATGCGCATCAACCGCCTAATACGGCCGTTTGGGCGCTTTATCCACAGCAGCGGCATCTGTCGCCGAAGGTGCGAAAATTGGTGGATTATTTGAAGGAAGGGTTGGCGCAAAGGCCAGAGTACAGGAGCTGATGCATTTTTCAGTACCGGATGTGTTGACTGAGCCATCGCTTTCGCGAGCAGGCTCGCTTGTATGGTAGGACTTGAAGGGAGGAGGAGGGACTAGGCTCGATTCTGACTGTTGA
>NZ_JBWKNG010000048.1:0-10371 GCF_059415465.1 Pseudomonas sp. GW821-FHT10C09 | reverse complement strand
TGCTCGCACGAACATCATCAATCAAATCGGCGTTCTTGTTTCTGTGTTTCCCGGGATTCCGTGAAGAACCTTTTTTTCGTCTGGTGTTCGTCAGTCGTTGGGCAGCGGCATCTGATCGTCATCCGGAATGCCATCCCCTTTGCTCGGATCTCTCCAACCGTGTGGATGTTCTGTCGGCACCACCACCGGCCGGGCCAGAGGATCGCGCAGCGGGCTGTCCGGATCCATCACCGGGTCGATATCTTCTTCCGGCGTGGTAGGGACGCTGTCCGGACGTTTATCGTCGAAACTCGAATCGGTAGACATAGGCACCTCATCAGGGCTCAGGGTTTCAGGTCGGCGAGAGGGTCGTAAGGCTTCGCTGGCGCCTTGGGGTTGTCGCCCGGCTTCACGTCCCTGGGCGCCTTGGCGGGACCGATGGGGTCGACCTGGGGATCGGCGAGGTCCGGCGAATCGGGATCGAAACCCAACTCATCACCCGAAGAGTGCTCAGACGAATGCGGGCCGACAGGGGTAGTGGAATGTGCCATGGGCGCCTCCTTGGATGTGGCCCGGACAAATCCTGGCCCTTCACCTTAGAGAGCCGGCAAACGCAGCAGTGCCCTGCAGAATGACGAACGGACGCCTACTGCGTGGTCAGGGCCTTCTTGGCCCGCGCCGCCGCTTGTTCCTGACCAGCCTGCCCCAGATCATTCGCTGCCTTGAGCCAACGCTGCTGGTCGACGTTGACCGGGATCTGGTTCGGCTTCTGGATCAGCACGGCCCAGCCACCCGCGTCCTTGAACGACGACTCAAACGAACTGAAGCTCATCATGTCCCGATGATTCATACCTGCGCGCAGCAACACCGTCTGCTTCTTGCGGTTGTACCCGGCGAGAATGGCGTAGCGCGGCTCAGCCCAGAGTGCGGTGCCCTCAGTGAAGCGCACCATCACCGGATAGCCGGCGGCAACCTGAGTCAGCAGTGCGGGCAACGTGCTGTCGAGGGGATACACCACCATCCCGTATTCGCGGGCCAGGTTCTGCATGTTCTGCTGCAACTGGTCCTCGGCGCCCGGCAAATGCAGCGGTTTTTCCAGCAAACCCGGGGTAATGACTATGCCCTGCTGGGCCAACAGGCTGGCCAGCACTTGCGGTCCGCTTTGAAAGGCTTGCCCGCGATAAAACGTCCCGCTGAGTTCCACCCGCTCCGGCAGACGCTTGATCTCAGGCGCAACGCTCCCGGCGCACCCCGCCAACCCGGCCACACAGCCCACAATCAGCGCCACCATGCGAATTCGAGAAAATACCCGCTCCATCTTCACTCTCTTGTTCAGACGCCGGGCAACAGGCTCCCGGCTAAGCTGTGGATCATAGGATGCCGCGCGACGCCGGTATAGCCTTAACCGGCAGTTGCGTGCATTCGATAGAGCGAACTGGTTAGTGACAGGCGACCTTTGGTCAATTGTCTGACACACAGCACCGACTAGACTGTCAGTTGCATAGCGTGTGTGCCCGATGCAGGGCAAAGAGGAGGCACGATGAGCCTGACAATGACGATCGTGATGTTGATTTCCGGCTGGCTGGCCGTTGCCGCCGCCATGTTGTGGGGAGTCCTGCGCATTACCCGGCGGCACCATCACCCGATTCAATCAACACCACAGGAAACCAACGAAAAGTCCGATGCCCGTCACGCCACCGTGCACTGAGTGGCATTTTTCGTCTTCAAAAAAAAGGCCGCCTGAACACTTTCGTATTCAGGCGGCCTTTTCATTTACAGCCGATCAAGCATCAGCAGTGATGCGCTTCTGTTTGGCTCGACGCGACATCATGTTCAAGCACTCGATCGTTGCCGAGAACGCCATGGCCGCGTAGACGTAGCCTTTCGGTACGTGAGCGCCGAAGCCTTCGGCGATCAGCGTCATGCCGATCATGATCAGGAAGCCCAGCGCCAGCATCACCACCGTCGGGTTGTCGTTGATGAACTTGGCCAACGGATCAGCCGCCAGCAACATCACCAGTACCGACACCACCACCGCAATGATCATGATCGGCAAATGCTCGGTCATGCCGACCGCGGTGATGATGCTGTCGATGGAGAACACCATGTCCAGCATCAGGATCTGACCGATTGCAGCGGCAAAGCCCAGGGTCACGGTCGACGTCGCCGACTTCGGATCTTCCGGTGCCGGGTCCATGCTGTGATGGATCTCGGTGGTGGCTTTCCACAACAGGAACAGGCCGCCGGCAATCAGGATCATGTCCTTCCAGGAGAACGCGTGGCCGAGGATTTCGATCACAGGCGCCGTCAACTGGACGATAAACGCGATGGTGCTCAGCAGACCCAGACGCAGGATCAGCGCCATGCCGATACCGATGCGGCGGGCTTTCTGCCGATGTTGCTCGGGCAGTTTATTGGTCAGGATCGAGATGAAGATCAGGTTATCGATGCCGAGCACGATCTCCATGACAATCAACGTGGCCAGGGCGACCCAGGCGGTAGGGCTTGCAGCAAGTTCTAAAAGGTATTCCATGGGTCAGTCCTGACTCGTATTAGACGTTAGATTTCCTGGGACGAAGCTTCGGTTTTTTCTTTGTCTTCGCCCGCTGATTCTTTCTTGCTGATCAGGCCGCCGGTGGCGTCGCTGAGCGCTTGTTCGGCGGCTTTGTGCGTATCGTCGATGGCCTGTTTGGCGCTTTCAGCGGCCTTGCCCATCAGTTGCTGGGCGCTTTTTTCGGCCTGGTCGCAACCGGCCAGTACCAGTAAAGACGCGAACAGCACAGCCGTGGTGGTGATCTTCATGATGCTTCCCTCGTTAGAACAAACGGCACCCAAACGATGGCCCGTTGATAGCGATGCATTCTAGGGAGGCAGACACTTCAGGAAAATTCGTATTTTTAGCGGTTATACTTCGGTTTTTACGAACTGTAGACCGTCATGCTCAACTATCGGCAATTGCATTACTTCTGGGTGGTGGCCAAGACCGGCAGCATCGTGCGCGCCTGCGAGCAGCTAAACCTGACACCACAGACCATCAGCGGGCAGATTTCCCTGCTTGAGCAAACCTACGGCATCGAACTGTTTCGACGGGTAGGCCGGCAACTGGAACTCACCGAAGCAGGCCGTCAGGCCCTGCCCTACGCCGAGCAGATGTTTCAGCTGGGTGGCGAACTGGAATTGATGTTGCGAGCACAGCCCAACGAGCAGCAGATTCAGTTTCGGGTCGGTGTCGCGGACGTCGTGCCCAAGTCCATCGTGTATCGGCTGATCGCGCCGACCATGGAGTTGAGCGAGCCGCTGCGCATCACCTGCCGCGAAGACAAACTCGAACGGTTGCTCGCCGACCTGGCGATTCAGCGCCTGGACATGGTGATTTCCGACAGTCCGATGCCCTCGCACCTCGACATCAAGGGCTACAGCCAGAAACTCGGGGAATGCGGGATCAGCTTCTTTGCCACGACGGAACTGGCCGCGCAGTACGGCCAGGATTTCCCGCGCAGCCTGCACGGCGCACCGCTGTTGATTCCGGGGCCGGAAACCGTGGTGCGTAACCGGTTGCAGCGCTGGTTCGCCGAGCAGCAGATCCAGCCGCGCATTGTCGGCGAGTTCGATGACAGCGCGTTGATGCAGGCGTTTGGTCAGTCCGGCAGCGGGATCTTCATCGGCCCGAGCGTGATTGCCGATGAAGTGAAACGCCAATATGGCGTGGAGGTGATTGGCCAGACCGACGCCGTGACCGAGTCGTTCTACGCCATTTCAGTGGAACGCAAGGTCAAGCACCCCGGCATTGTCGCCATTACCGAAGGGGCCCGACGCGAGCTGTTCACCGAACTGTAAACCTCAGGCGCAGATTTCACGCGGCTTGAAAGTCATCAGCGCAATCGCCAGCAGGATCGAGGCAAGGATAAACGCGGCGGCCGCGAACCCAAGGCCTTGCAGACCGAAATTGTCGATCACCCGACCGCCGACCATCGCGCCCAGGCCGATGCCGAGGTTGGCCCCGGCAATGTTCAGCGACGCGGCGAATGCCGGCGCTTCAGGCGCCGCTTTCATCAGGCGCACATGGCTGACCAGGAACAACGCCGCCTGCGTCACGCCCCAGATGCCCATCGCCGCCGCCAGTCCGAGGGGCGAATGAATATTCGGCACCAGCGCCACCAGGCCGGCAATCATGAATGCACAGAACATCACTGAAGCAATCAGCGGATGACGGTCCACCGCGCGACCACCCAGCGAGTTACCGATCAGCCCGACTGCGCCGAAGCCCATCAGGCACCAGCCGACCACCGTGCCGTTGAAACCGGCGAGGCGCTCAAGGATGTCCGCCAGGTAGGTATAAGCGGTAAACATGCCGCTGAAGACCACAATCGACAGCAGCACATGGCCGATCATCAACGGGCTGCGCAGGATCTTGAATTGCGAACGGAAACTCACCTGATGCTGGTGCAGGTTGGTTTTGGGCAGGTAGATAAACAGCAGCAAGGCCTTGGCAAAGGCGATGACCGCCAGAATGCCAAATGCGCTGCGCCAGCCGAATGCATCGGAAATCAGCGTGCCCACCGGAATGCCGAACACCGTGGCGCAGACAATGCCGAAACCAATCTTGGCGATGGCCCGCCCGGCGTAGTCCGGCCCGACAATGTCCACCGCCGTCTCGCTGGCCAGCGCCCAGAACACCGGCAAGCCGAGTGCGGGAATCAACCGGGCGAAGGCCATAACCCAGATGTTCGGCGCAAACGCCGCGAGGGTATTGGCCAGACCGAACATGATCAGCACCGAGATGAACAGCTTGCGGCGTTCAAACCGGGCGAAGTACGCGGTCAGGAACGGCCCGAAGGCGGCGACGGTGAAGGCGAACAATGTCACCAGCAAACCCGCTTGCGGGATGCTGACTTCAAGGTCGCGGGCGATGGCCGGCAACAGGCCGACGATGACGAATTCCGTGGTCAGCACCGTGAAACCGGCGGCAGACAACAGAAGAATGGGCAACAGCATGCACAACTCCAGAAAACGACGACACCAGCGAATAGCCCGAAGGCCCACTGGCAGACTTGAAAATGAGGATGGCGAATCTTAACAGAGTGTGTCCAAACCGGGTTGCACGAACCTGCATATCTGGTTGATTGCGCGGGTGGCAGATCGTCACAGGTCTGAAGGATCGATCCTGCGCTGTGATAAAGTCCGCGCCCTGAAAAACGTACACCCTGTTAAGCCGAGACACTAAACCTGTGGCGAGGGACAAGCTCCCTCGCCACAGGTAATCAGCGCGTTACACCCTGTGTTTCCTTTCCGGTTTCCCGCCTGCGGCCTGCCCTGTATGTTGCCGCACACCTGCGAAACCCTGCTCCTATAAAAAATCAGAGATGCTGTTTTATGACTGCTTCATCCCCTTCTCTATTGCAACGCCTTAAACGCACCAGCCTGGTCACGCAAATCATCATCGGCCTGATCGCCGGCATTGCCCTGGCCCTGTTTGCGCCTGAAGTGGCGAAGTCCACTGCGTTTATCGGCAAGGTGTTTGTCTCGGCGCTGAAAGCCGTCGCGCCTATTCTGGTGTTCGTGCTGGTCATGGCGTCGATCGCCAACCATAAGCACGGCCAGGAAACCCATATCCGGCCGATTCTGTTCCTGTATTTGCTCGGCACGTTCGCGGCGGCGGTGGTCGCAGTCGTGGCCAGCATGATGTTCCCATCCAGCCTCGTGCTCTCCACCCACGACGTTGCGGTCACCGCACCGGGCGGTATCGGCGAAGTGTTGCAAAGCCTGCTGCTGAGCGTGGTCGATAACCCGGTCAGCGCGCTGATGAACGCCAACTTCATCGGCATCCTCGCCTGGGCCATCGGCATGGGCGTCGCCATCCGCCATGCTGGCGACACCACCCGTGAAGTGCTGGGCGACTTGTCGAACGGCGTGACCGTGATCGTGCGCCTGGTGATTCGTTTTGCCCCGCTGGGGATTTTCGGCCTGGTGGCCTCGACCCTCGCCACCTCCGGTTTCGGCGCCTTGATCGGCTACGCGCATTTGCTGGCCGTGCTGCTCGGCTGCATGCTCTTCGTGGCGCTGGTGATGAACCCGATCATCGTGTTCTGGAAACTGCGCCGCAACCCGTATCCGCTGGTGCTGATGTGCCTGCGCGAGAGCGGCATCACCGCCTTCTTTACCCGCAGCTCGGCAGCGAACATTCCGGTCAATCTGGAATTGAGCAAGCGCCTGGGCCTGCACGAAGACACCTACTCGGTATCGATCCCGCTGGGAGCGACCATCAACATGGCCGGCGCGGCGATCACCATCACCGTGCTGACCCTGGCGGCGGTGCATACCTTGGGTATCGCCGTGGACATTCCGACCGCGATCCTGTTGAGCGTCGTTGCGGCGATTTGCGCGTGTGGCGCGTCGGGTGTGGCAGGTGGTTCGTTGTTGCTGATTCCGCTGGCGTGCAGCCTGTTCGGCATCCCGAGCGAGATTGCCATGCAGGTGGTCGCGGTTGGTTTCATCATCGGCGTGTTGCAGGACTCGGCGGAGACGGCGCTGAACTCGTCCACTGATGTGCTGTTCACGGCGGCGGCTTGCCTGGGTGAAGAGCGCAAAGCTGAACGCCTGGCCTGATCAAGATCGCAAAACCTGTGGGAGCGAGCCTGCTCGCGAAGAGGCCGCCAGCCACAACAAAACCGTTGACTGACACACCGCTTTCGCGAGCAGGCTCGCTCCCACAGGGGTGTGTGGTGTTGGTGAGGAATGCGTACTTATGAAAAAGCCCCCGCAACCAATGGCTGCGGGGGCTTTTTTGTGTACCCGGGCGGTTTAGAACGCGCCCATGTAATCGCGCTTGCCCACTTCCACGCCGTTGTGACGCAGCAATGCGTAAGCAGTGGTCACGTGGAAGAAGAACTGCGGCAAACCGTAGCTCAGCAGGTAAGCCTGGCCACTGAAGCGCTTCTCTTTAGGAGTGCCCGGACGGGTCACGATCTCGATGCCTTCCTTGCCGTTGATCTGCTCCGGCTTGATCTCGGCGATGTAGGCCAGAACCTTGGTCAGCAGCGCTTGCAGCTCGGCGAAAGTGGTTTCGGTGTCTTCGTACTTCGGCACTTCAACTTCAGCCAGACGCGAAGAAACGCCTTTGGCGAAATCAACGGCGATCTGCACCTGACGCACCAGCGGGAACATGTCCGGGAACAGACGGGCTTGCAGGAACGCGTTCGGGTCGATGTTCTTGGCGGTGGCGTGGGCTTCGGCCTTGTTCAGCACATCGCTGAGAGCGGTGAGCATTTGCTTGAAAACAGGGACGGAGGCGTCGTACAGGGAAATGGTCATGGCAGTCTCGTGTGGTAACAGGAGGGGAAACGTCGGCCGATTATAGCCATGCCCGCCCCTCCCGGGAGGGGTCTTTTTGCGCTGCAGTGCACCTTCGCCGCTGGAACGGCTGAAGTCATCACCATCATCGTCCCCCAGCGACACGACGAATTCTGTTGCCATTGGCGCCCGCCAATCTAAAGTGCATCCACGCACGTGATAAACATGAATCAGGTAAGGATGCAGACCATGAGCACTGAGCAAGAGACGACCTTCGACGAGCCACGGCTCAACAGCACGGAAATCCGCATTTTGGGCTCGCTGATCGAGAAACAGGCCACCAGCCCGGAAACGTATCCGCTGACCCTCAATGCCCTCGTGATCGCCTGCAACCAGAAAACCAGCCGCGAACCGGTGATGAACCTGACCCAGGGCCAGGTCGGCCAGAGCCTGCGGGCGCTGGAAGGACGTGGCTTCACCAAACTGGTGATGGGCAGCCGCGCGGATCGCTGGGAGCACAAGGTCGACAAGGCGCTGGAACTGGTGCCGGCGCAGGTGATTCTGACGGGGTTGTTGTTCTTGCGCGGTCCGCAGACGGTCAATGAACTGCTGACCCGCAGCGGGCGCATGCATGAATTTGAAGACACCGAACAAGTGGTGCATCAGCTGGAGCGGCTGATTGCCCGGGGATTGGCGTTATTGATCCCGAAGCAGGCCGGACAGCGGGAAGACCGCTACATGCATGCGCTGGGTGACCCGGCGGATATCGAGGTAATTCTGGCGGCGCGGCAGAACACGGTGGAACGTGGGGCTTCTGGTGGTGTGTCGGTAGAACGGATCGAAGAGCTCGAAGCGCGGATCGCCGCACTGGAAGAACGCCTGGCCCGCCTCGAATAGTCAGTCCACACAAATCGATGTGGGAGCGAGCCTGCTCGCGAATAGGCCAGCACATCCAAAATCGACGTTGACTGACACTTCGTCTTCGCGAGCAGGCTCGCTCCCACAGTGGGTTGGGCGGGGGCTAGGGCTACTCACCGTCCCAGTAATCCACACCGTCACCCGGCCGGGCGATGGCGACGAAGCCTGAGGCATTGCCCTCGGCATCGACCTTGAAATCGTCCATCACCGCGTATTTACCGGAATCGGGGTACTCGCAAATCTCCGGCGATTGCTGGGTGCTGACCGCCAGATAGCGCAGCTCCCCGGCGCTGGTGTTAATGATCTGGTGCGCCGCTTCCGGGCCACCCGGCGGGCAGGCGATCACGTCGCCCGCGCGGATCGGGAAACGCTCGGCACCGAGGCGCACCTCCCCTTCCCCAGCAACGACGTAAAACATCTCCTCATTGACCCGATGGCTGTGAAACGGACTGCCGCGCATGCCCGGTTCCAGCACATACAGCCGATACCCCAGCTTCTGCGCGCCCAATTGCTGACCAACGCGGGCCATTCGCTGCTGGTAACGGCCCGCCGTATCGCCGGTGGGCGCCATGGCTTCGGGCAACGGTTCAAGGTCGACCTGGTTCAGATTGAGAATGCGCGGATGCATGGGGGCTTCTCCTGGCTGCGGGTCCTAGCTGCGGGCGAATTCCACGGCTTTGTGAAACTGCTCATCGGTCGGCCGGACGCCGGTGTACAGCACGAATTGCTCCAACGCCTGAATGGCGATCACTTCCAACCCGGTAATCACCCGTTTGCCTTCAGCACGACCGCGCACGATCAGCGGTGTTTCCGAGGGGATCGCCACCACATCGAAGACAGTCTCGGCAGCGACAATGGTTTCAGCATCGAATGCCAGTTGATCGGCCTCCGGGCCGCCCGTCATGCCGATTGGCGTGACGTTGATCAGCATTTGTGGGCGCTGAGCACCCAATTCCGCTTGCCATTGATACCCCAATGACTGCGCCAAAGCACGACCGGCGCGCTCATTGCGGGCGACGATCAAGCCGTTCTTGTAACCGCCGTCGCGCAACGCGCTGGCCACGGCCTTGGCCATGCCACCGCTGCCGCGCAAGGCAAACGTCGAATCCTTGGGCACTTGGTGTTTTTTGAGCAGTTGCTCGATGGCAATGTAATCGGTGTTGTAGGCCTTCAAGTGGCCGCCAGTGTTGACGATGGTGTTGATCGACTGAATGGCCGCCGCCGAGGCGTCCAATTCATCCACCAGCGCAATGCACGCTTCCTTGAAAGGCATCGACACGCCGCAACCACGAATGCCCAACGCGCGAATACCGCCCACGGCGCCGGGCAGGTCCTGGCTGCTGAAGGCCTTGTAGTAGAAATTCAGGCCCAATTGTTCGTACAGATGATTGTGAAAGCGCAGGCCGAAGTTGCCGGGGCGCCCGGACAGCGACATGCACAGCTGGGTGTCTCGGTTGGGGTTCATCTGCATGAAACTTTCTCCTTCTAAAGCACTTTCAGATAGACGGGATTAGCCATTCCATCGGGTCTGTTCGATCATAACGGCATGGCGGCGGACGCTGGTGCGAACCCGTCAGGAAACCGGTACAGACCTTACACAAAATTTACCTTTTTGCTGTGCTGATTTTCCAAAAAACGCTGTCTTAGAAGTATCCCCGCGACAATGTTTGGGTCTATTGCAGACGCAAACGCCGGGTCGAAGAACCGAGGAATTATCATGATCCGTAAAATCCCCACAGTAGCCTTGCTGATCGGCGCACTCGCTATCGCAGGACAGGCACAAGCCCATGGCGGTGGTTGTGGTAATTGCTGGCAAGGTCCAGCGGTCTTTGGCGCGCTAGTGGGCACGGCCATCGTCGGTTCGGCCCTGATTAACGCCAATCGGCCGGTCTACGTACAACCTCAACCGGTTTACCAGCCAGCGCCGGTCTACGTACAACAGCCACCACCGGTTTATTACCAGCCAGCACCGGTCTATGTGCAACAGCCGGTCTATTACGGGCCACCGCCGGCTTACTACGGCCCGCCACGTGGTTATTACGCCCCGCGTGGTTATTACGGACGTGGTTATGGCCACTGGTAACACATCTAATAAGCCCCGCCTCAACAGCGTAATGCTGTTCACTTAAGCGGAGCAGCCTTACGGTCCACTGGAAACCGGGTCTTTGAGATCTTCACCGTCCT
>NZ_JBWKNG010000047.1:0-11371 GCF_059415465.1 Pseudomonas sp. GW821-FHT10C09 | reverse complement strand
CCTGCTGAACGGGCAGAGCGAATACCAATCGAAAACCAGTTGAGGGCTTCCCCTCAACCATAGAATCTCCCACAGGGTTAATGCGGTGCTTGGGTAATGGTGGTCAGCCCACCACCCCTTCCCCGTGCATCTGGCGCAACAACGCCGCGCCGTTCTGCATGAACTCCGCAGAACCGCTCGCCCCCGCCTCGACCGCCAAGCCTTCCAGCTGCGCCTGTCCATCCAGCTCGGGAAACGCCTCGATCCGCTGCAACAACCGCCACGCCAACGGGCTCAGTTCGGAAAACTTCACACTCCAGTCTTCCGCCCGGCGCACCAATAACAACGTCGGCTGAGCCGGTGCTGCCTCAGGTTGGAAATCTGGCCCGACCAACTGCACCGGCCAGCCATACGCCAGCGGCCATGCCAGTGGCGAAACCTGCAACGGCCGCTGCAGGATCAACGCCGCATCGCTGCGCGTCAACGGCTCGGCATCGGACTGCTGCAGCGCCATCTCGACCCATTCGTAATGCGCCAACTCCACCATGAACGGCGGCCATGTGCCCTCGCTCAACGCCTGCGGTTCAGCTGCGAGAAACTCGATAAATTCCTTGGCGATCTCGCCGAATTTCGGCGTCTGCGCGCGGTAATCCCGCAGGAAAATCCGCACCAGCGTGCGCCACTGCTCATCGCCGAGAATCTTGATCAGCACCGGGAACGTCCCGCTGAGCAACGTCGACAGGTTGGCGAAAATCAGGTCGCGATACACCTGGGCTCGCGCGGCACTCATTTCACCGGGGGGCGCGCAGTGATCGGGATCGCGCAGATAGCGACCCAAGGTGGTTTGCTGTTCAAACAGGCTCGGCTTATCCACGGTTCATTCCCTCGGTTTGCAAGCGGCGAATGGTCTGCAATTCGGCCACCAGTTCAGAAAACGCCGGGAAGTTGAAATCCCGCTCCAGCAGCGTCGGTTGCGCGCCGAATCGGGCATACGCCTGCGCCAGCAACGACCAGACCACCGGTTTCACCGAGGCGCCGTGGGTGTCGATTTTCAAGGTGTCAGATTCGTCGAAGTGCCCGGCCACGTGCATGCCCACCACCCGGCCGGAATCGACATAGGCCAAAAAGGTCAGCGGATCAAAACCGTGGTTGATCGAATTGACGTACACGTTGTTGACGTCGAGCAGCAGGTCGCAATCGGCCTCGCGCAACACCGCGTTGGTGAAGGTCACCTCGTCCATGTCCTGCTGTGGCGCGGCGTAATAGGACACGTTTTCCACCGCCAGGCGCCGCCCGAGAATGTCCTGGGCCTGACGGATGCGCGCCGCCACGTGGTGCACCGCTTCTTCGGTGAACGGCAGCGGCAACAGGTCGTAGAGATGGCCGTCATCGCTGCAATAGCTCAAATGCTCGCTGTACAACGGCACCTGGTGCTGGTCGAGGAACACCCGCACTTCTTGCAAAAATCCCACGTCCAGTGGCGCCGGTCCGCCGAGGGACAACGACAAGCCGTGACAGGACAAAGGGAATCGTTCGGCCAGGGTGCGCAACGCATGGCCATGGGCACCGCCGATGCCGATCCAGTTTTCCGGCGCGACTTCCAGAAAGTCGAAATCGCCAGTACGGGCGGCCAGAAGGTCTTTCATTAAACCGCGACGCAGGCCGAGCCCGACGCTGGCCTTGGTGGGTGTGGAAGAGGTCTGCATGGTGTCGATCTCAATGATTGCCATAACGGAATCACAGTTAATCGTAGCGCTGTATCGGGGCTGTGTTCGGTTGTGGCAGAAAATCCGGGTGGATGTATCAGCAGCGGGTCTGTACACACTTCGGTACAGACCCGTGGGTGGGCGTTACGCCAGGTCGTATTTCTCGCGCACCAGATGGCCGATGCCTATGCGGTCCAGCACGGTCATCGGGCACAGGAAGGTCACGCGCACGGTGCCGGGCAAGCGGCTGATGTCGATGGAGCCGGTGATGGTCGCGCGGTTGAGCACCTCGTCATACGGCAGGCCGGTGACCGACGCAGCGCGCTTCAGGCCGTTTTCCACTGCGACGTTGAGGTTCTCGCCGCTGCCGATAAAGGTGATCGGGCCGCTCTGCTCGATTTCATGCTGACCCCAGCGTTCGCCCAATTCGAGGACTTTCTGCCGTTGTTCGGCCGTCATCGGCCGGGCCATGGGCGGCAGGTCGTCAAGGTTTTGCAGGAGGATCGGGCCTTCCAGCGTCAGGTGCTTGATCACTTGGACCTGCACTTCGGTTTCCCCGGAGCAATCGGTGGCGTGCCCGGCGATTTCGCCGTTGCCCTGCTGGGCATGCATGTCGCCCATGTACACCCCGGCGCCGGGCACTTTCACCGGACAGATCAGCACACAGCCTTCGCGGATCGAGTTGGTGTCCATGTGGCCGTCGGTTTTCGCCGCGTGCAGTTCTTCGCGGGTCATGCCGAAACGGTGCGGTGCGTTGATCAGGTATTGGCCGAAATCGGCGCAGTTGTGCGAGTCCGGCAAGTCGCGGGACGGCGTGGTGCCGATGTTGCCGAGGAACGGGCGCATGTGCGCGGCGACGCCGGGGATGTCGGCGCGGGCCAGCGACAGGATCGAATGCTGGGCGGCGAATTCCGGCAGTGCCGACATCTCGGTGGCGTTGCCGGCCAGTCGGTTGGCGACGTCCTGATTGACGGTCAGGCTGACCTGATTTTGCGCATCAAACACGATCACGTAACCGTGGCTGAAACGAAACGCGCTGACTTCGGCGCCGCAGTTGTTGCAACGAATCGAGTCTTCACCGATGCCTTCGACGTGGCTGGCCGGGTGATCAGTGCCGCACTTGGAGCAGAATTTGGAAACGAACGGGTCGCCGTTGTAGCGCCCCTCGACAAAACTCATGACCCCGGACGACGTCGCCAGCGAGGTCACGCGCATGCTTTTGATCTTGATCGCCACCGCATCGCCGACTTCGGCGCCGGCAATGGCCACCGGTTGCGTGACTTCGTGGCCACCTTCGAACGCCGGCGTGATCATCGGCCCCCAGCAGCCCGGCGGCGTGCCGGTGATCAGCGTGCCACCGTCGGCCAGCGGCCCGAGCATGGGCTGGCTTGGGCCGATGATGCCTTGGGTGTAATGGTCGACGCGCAGGCGATTGACCGGGTTGGTTTCAGACACAAGCTTAGTCATCAGGGGGTTCCCTTCACGGAGTGAGAATGCCTGCGCGGAACCGGTGTTCGGGCGCTGGATGGCTTGTACAGTTCATCGCAGGTTTGTATCCGGGCTGTGTTCGGCAATGGCCGGCAGTGGCTGAAACTGTATCGGGTGCGGGTTTAGATACAGTGCGATACACACCGCCATTCCCCCGAGAAAACAAAAATCCCTTGTGGGAGCGAGCCTGCTCGCGAAGGCGGCGTCTCAATCGACATTTATGCTGACTGACACACAGCCTTCGCGAGCAGGCTCGCTCCCACAGGGGATTTGTGTTCCCACAGGACGGGCTATGTCAGGCCGGGAAACGGGGCTTTCGTCGCTCCAGGCCGCAGCGTGCGGGCCACGAACTAAACTTAGTGCACCCAGGACGTGCATGGCCGTCCTGTTCATTCCCACGACCACCGCCCAGAGCCGAACGCCTCGAAAACAAGCCCTCTGGACCGTGATCCTGCCAAAGGAGCACACGTGATGGACGAGGCCAGACTCAATGATTTCATGGGCAAACTGGTAAACGACATGGGCGGCGCGGCGATGCTCGCCAATGTCATCCTCGGCGAGGAGCTCGGCCTGTACCGGGCCATGGCCGACAGTCAGCCGATCAGCCCCGAAACGCTCGCCGAAAAAACCGCCTGCAACCCCCGCCTGGTGCGTGAATGGCTCAGCGCCCACGCGGCGTCGGGTTATATGGAGCACCGCGACGGCCAGTTCCGCCTGCCCGAAGAACAAGCACTGGCCCTGGCCATCGAAGACTCGCCGGTCTACATAGCCGGTGGTATCGGCGTGGTCGCGTCGTTTTTCCATGACAAGGACAAACTGGTCAAAGCCATGCGCGGCGACGGCGCCCTGCCTTGGGGCGATCACCATCCGTGCATGTTCAGCGGCACCGAACGGTTTTTCCGCCCTGGTTATAAAGCGCACCTGATCGCCGAGTGGTTGCCGGCCCTGGATGGCGTGGTGGCGAAACTGGAGGCTGGCGCGAAAGTCGCGGACATCGGCTGCGGGCATGGCGCGTCGACGGTGATCATGGCCCAGGCGTTCCCGGACTCGCGATTTGTCGGGTTCGACTATCACGCGCCCTCCGTCACCGTCGCCACCCAGCGGGCCGAAGAAGGCGGCGTGTCCGGGCGGGCACGGTTCTTCCAGGGCACCGCCAAGAGCTACCCCGGCGACGACTATGACCTGGTTTGCTACTTCGACTGCCTGCACGACATGGGCGACCCGGTGGGCGCGGCCAAACATGCTTATGAATCGTTGAAACCGGATGGCACGGTGTTGCTGGTCGAGCCGTTTGCCAATGACTCGCTCGACGACAACATCACCCCGGTGGGACGGTTGTTCTACGCGGCTTCGACGTTCATCTGCACGCCGAACTCACTGTCCCAGGAAGTCGGCCTCGGGCTCGGCGCCCAGGCCGGTGAAGCGCGGTTGCGCAAGGTGTTCACCGAGGCGGGATTCAAGTCGTTCCGGCGCGCCACGGAAACACCGTTCAACCTGATTCTGGAAGCACGTAAATAAGCCTCAATCATCACCCGGACAGACGCGCTGTCCGGGTGATCGGTCTGCTACGCTGCACACACTCAAGGCCTTCCCCGGAGTGTTGAACATGCTCGACAGCCTCCTGCGCGAACAACTCGAGCGGCTTCGGCAACTCATGGCTGAACAGCCGTTTGTGGTGCTGACCGGCGCCGGCATCAGTACCCCGTCAGGCATTCCGGACTACCGCGATAACCAGGGCGTGCGCCGGGGCCGACAGCCGATGATGTACCAGGAATTTCTCTCCGCCCCGCAATCGCGTCGACGTTATTGGGCAAGGGCCATGCTCGGCTGGCCGCGGGTGCGTCTGGCGCAGCCGAATGTCGCGCACGAGGCGCTGGCCAGTTTGCAAAGCAGGCAGCAGATCAGCGGCCTGATCACCCAGAACGTCGACACCCTGCACGATCAGGCCGGCAGTCACGATGTGATCGAACTGCACGGCAGCCTGCACCGGGTGCTGTGCCTGGATTGCGGGATACGCAGCGAGCGGGACGCCATTCAGCTTTTAATGGAAGCACAGAATCCTTACCTGGCCGGGGTCGACGCGGTACAGGCGCCGGACGGCGACACCTTGCTGGACGCGGCATTCGAAGCGCGGTTTCAGGTGCCACAGTGCCCGCACTGCAAGGGCGAGCGGATGAAGCCGGACGTGGTGTTTTTTGGCGAGAACGTGGCGCAGGCCACGGCGGCCAAGGCAATGGCAACGGTGGAAAAGGCTGCGGGGTTGCTGGTGGTCGGGTCTTCGTTGATGGCGTATTCCGCGTTTCGCCTGTGCCGGGCGGTGGCGGATCAAGGGAAGCCGTTGATTGCGATGAATCTGGGGAAGACTCGGGCGGACGACATTCTGGATCTGAAGATTGAAGGCTCGTGCGAACAGCTTTTGCCGCTGCTGGCGCAGCGCCTGAACACTTAACAACTGAAGAAACCTAATCCCCTTGTGGGAGCGAGCCTGCTCGCGAATGCGGATACACATTCACCATCGATGTCGACTGATCCACCGCCTTCGCGAGCAGGCTCGCTCCCACATTAGATTTGTGTGGGTTATAAGGCCGGTGATCAGTGCGTAGAGATGGGTTGGCCGAGTTCTTCCTTGAGGATATCGAACAACGCCTGCGCCGCCGCCGACAGTTCACCGCCAGGCTGGGTCAAGACGCCGATGGCCCGTTCCACCACCGGATCGCGCAGGGTGATGCACCGCGCACCGAGCTCTTGCATCTGCCCCGCGCACAGCGCCGGCACCGCGCTCACACCCAACCCGCTGGCAACCATCCGCCCGACCGTCGCCAATTGATGACTTTCAAATTCCACCGGCAATTTCATCCCGCGCGCCTGTAGGTGTTCCTCCAGCATCACCCGTACCGTCGACGGTCGCTGCAAGGTGATGAACGGCTCCTTGAGCAGCATCTGCCAATCGATATCATCATGCTCGGTCAGCGGCGAATCCTTCGGCACAATGGCCACGAAACGGTCCATGTACAGCGGCGTGAACGCCAACGACGAACTCTGCGTCGGCTCAAACGCCACGCCCAGCTCAACCTGGCGGTCGCGGACCATTTCCAGCACCTGCTCGTTGATCACGTCATTCACCGTGACGTTGACTTTGGGATAACGCGCACGGAAGGTCTTGAGGATCGGCGGCAGCAGGTTGCCGGCAAACGACGGCATCGCCGCCAGCGTCACGCGACCGCGCTGCAGGGTGAAGCGCTGGCGCAGTTCGTCTTCGGCATTGTCCCAATCGGCGATCAACCGACGGGCCAGCGGCACCAGCGATTCGCCCTCGGCGGTCAGCGCCACGTTGCGCGTGTTGCGGGTGAACAAGCGCCCGCCCAGGCCCTCCTCCAGCGCCTTGATGGTCAGGCTCAATGCCGATTGCGACAGATGCAGGCGTTCGCAGGCCACGGCAAAACTCAGGCTCTGGGCCACTGCCAGGAAGGCGCGGATCTGCTTGACTGTCATGGCCGGTGGCTCCAACGTAATACGGATGATCGATTGGTGAGTTTTATCTATCAATCCACCTTAAAAATCAACTTAACAAATGAATACAACAGCGAGACACTCCCTCCCATTCGGCTAGCCAGCCGCCCACAAAGAATAAAAGAGGTGCATATGGCAGGTTTCGACAAGCGCGTGAGTTCCTACGAGGAAGCTCTGGCAGGTCTGGAAGACGGCATGACCGTGATCGCTGGTGGCTTCGGCCTGTGCGGCATCCCGGAAAACCTGATCAACGAGATCAAACGCAAAGGCACCCGCGACCTCACCGTGGTTTCCAACAACTGCGGCGTCGACGGTTTCGGCCTCGGTGTGCTGCTGACCGACCGCCAGATCAGCAAAGTGGTGGCCTCCTACGTCGGCGAAAACAAGCTGTTCGAAGAGCAACTGCTCAAGGGCGAAATCGAAGTCGTCCTGACCCCGCAAGGCACCCTCGCTGAAAAAATGCGCGCTGGCGGCGCCGGCATCCCGGCATTCTTCACCGCGACTGGCGTTGGCACTCCGGTCGCCGACGGCAAGGAAGTCCGCGAATTCCATGGCCGCAAGTACCTGATGGAAGAATCCATTACCGGTGACTTCGCCATCGTCAAAGGCTGGAAAGCCGACCATTTCGGTAACGTGATCTATCGCCACACCGCCCAGAATTTCAACCCGCTGGCCGCCACCGCCGGCAAGATCACCGTGGTCGAAGTCGAAGAAATCGTCGAACCCGGCGAGCTGGACCCGGCGCAGATCCATACCCCTGGCATCTACGTCGACCGGATCATCTGCGGCACGTTCGAGAAGCGCATCGAACAGCGCACCATCCGTAAGTGATCCCCTGCCCCCGGACCGAATGAAGGAATAACAACAATGGCACTTTCCCGCGAACAAATGGCTCAACGCGTCGCCCGCGAAATGCAGGACGGCTTCTACGTCAACCTGGGCATCGGCATCCCGACCCTGGTCGCCAACTACATCCCTGAAGGCATGGAAGTCATGCTGCAGTCGGAAAACGGCCTGCTGGGCATGGGTCCTTTTCCTACTGAAGAAACCATTGATGCCGACATGATCAACGCCGGCAAACAAACGGTGACCGCACGCACCGGCGCTTCGATCTTTTCCTCGGCCGAGTCCTTCGCAATGATCCGCGGCGGCCACGTCGACCTGACCGTGCTGGGCGCCTTTGAAGTCGACGTGCAAGGCAACATCGCCTCGTGGATGATTCCCGGCAAACTGGTCAAGGGCATGGGCGGCGCGATGGACCTGGTGGCTGGCGCAGACAACATCATCGTCATCATGACCCACGCGTCCAAGGACGGTGAGTCCAAGTTGCTGGGCCAATGCAGCCTGCCGCTGACCGGCGCCGGTTGCATCAAGCGCGTATTGACCGACCTGGCTTACCTGGAAATCGAAAACGGCGCGTTCATTCTCAAGGAACGTGCACCGGGCGTCAGCGTCGAGGAAATCGTCGCCAAGACTGCGGGTAAACTGATTGTTCCCGATCACGTTCCAGAAATGCAGTTCGCTGACCAGTGAGGAATCCTTCCATGCAAGACGTCGTCATTGTCGCCGCCACCCGCACTGCCATTGGCAGTTTCCAGGGCTCTCTGGCCGGCGTTTCCGCGGTTGACCTCGGCGCGGCGGTGATCCGTCAGCTGCTGGCGCAAACCGGGCTGAACCCGGCCGAGGTCGATGAAGTGATCATGGGCCAGGTCCTGACCGCCGGTGCCGGGCAAAACCCTGCGCGCCAGTCCGCGATCAAGGCCGGCCTGCCATTCACCGTGCCGGCCATGACCCTGAACAAGGTCTGCGGTTCGGGCCTCAAGGCCCTGCACCTGGCCACCCAGGCCATTCGCTGCGGTGATGCCGACGTGATCATTGCCGGCGGCCAGGAAAACATGAGCCTGTCCAACTACGTGATGCCGGGTGCTCGCACCGGTTTGCGCATGGGCCACGCGCAAATCGTCGACACCATGATCAGCGACGGCCTGTGGGATGCGTTCAACGATTACCACATGGGCATCACCGCCGAGAACCTCGCCGAGAAGTACAGCCTGACCCGCGAGCAACAGGACGCCTTCGCGGCGGCCTCCCAGCAAAAAGCCACGGCGGCCATCGAAGCCGGGCGTTTTGTCGATGAGATCACGCCGATCCTGATTCCTCAGCGCAAGGGCGATCCGCTGTCCTTCGCCACCGATGAACAACCGCGCGCCGGCACCACCGCTGAAGCGCTGGGCAAGCTGAAACCGGCGTTCAAGAAGGACGGTTCGGTGACCGCAGGCAACGCGTCGTCGCTGAACGACGGCGCCGCTGCCGTGATCCTGATGAGCGCCGACAAAGCCAAGGCCCTCGGCCTGCCAGTGCTGGCGACTATCGCTGCTTACGCCAACGCCGGCGTAGACCCGGCGATCATGGGCATCGGCCCGGTGTCGGCCACGCGCCGTTGCCTGAGCAAGGCCGGTTGGTCCATAGATCAACTCGACCTGATCGAAGCCAACGAAGCCTTCGCCGCGCAATCGCTGGCGGTGGCCAAGGACTTGGAATGGGACTTGAACAAGGTCAACGTCAACGGCGGCGCCATCGCCCTGGGTCACCCGATCGGTGCATCGGGCTGCCGCGTGCTCGTGACCTTGCTGCATGAAATGATCAAGCGCGACGCCAAGAAAGGCCTCGCCACCCTGTGCATCGGCGGTGGTCAGGGCGTGGCATTGGCGATCGAACGAGCGTAAAGCGTTCATCAGACTGCGCGGGGACCCACGAAGATCCGCTGCAGCCTGGCAACACCCCCGGTGCTTCTGTGGCGAGGGGGCTTGCCCCCGTTGGGTTGCGCAGCAACCCCCAAAATGTCGGTATTGGTCGAAAATTTTGGGGGAGCGCTTCGCACTCCAACGGGGGCAAGCCCCCTCACCACAAAAAAACACTCTGGCCACAGCTAGTCAGTGCCTACATGAACTGACTGGCATCAGATGCACCGGGTTCTATTACCTGCCGTCAGGCAAATTTCACCAGATTCAGCGTCGGCAGCGGGCCACCCGGAAACTGCGTCAATCGTGCGCCAACACTCAATCCCCCCAGATCGATCCCGAAGAATCCCAACTGATCGATCAGCGCCGCCACTTGGGCTTTCGCCTGAGTGTCATCCCCCGAGAAAAACAGCACTCTACGACCGCCCTCCGCCGCCGGGTCGCTCTCCAGCAGACGCGCCTGAAGGTGATTGAACGCCTTGACCAACCGCGCACCGGGCACCCATTCAGCGAACACTTCGCTGGACATCCGGCCGTTCAGATCTACTGCCTTGAACAACGGCGCTTCAATCGAGTTGTTCGCATCAATGACAATCCGCCCGCCGAAATCCGGCAGACCACCCAACGCTGCCGGCAATTTCGACCAATTCACCGCGACCAGCACAATTGCCTGCGCGGCCGCTTCTTCACGGGTGCCGGCACGCGCCGTCGGCCCGAGTTCTTCTACCAGCGAAGTCAAGGTGTGTGGTCCACGGCTGTTGGCGATAACCAGTTCAATGCCTTGACGCGAAAGGGCTCTGGCAAAGGCTGCGCCGATCGCACCGGCGCCGATGATTCCAATAGTGTTCATGAATATTCACTCCGAAGGGTTGTCGTTGGAGTGAATACTGCGCTTGCCATTAGCATTTGATTAGACGGTAATGCCTTGAATGATTTTCAAGCTTTGCTATCAGGTAAACGCCATGGAAACCCTCGCCAACCTTGAGTCCTTTGTGCGTAGCGCGGAAACCCGCAGCTTTTCCGCAGCGGCGCGTTTGTTGGCCCTGACACCCGCCGCTGTCAGCCGAAACGTCGCGATGCTTGAACGAAACCTCGGAGTACGGCTGCTCCAGCGCTCGACCCGCAAGCTCTCGCTGACCGAGGCCGGCGAGGGGTTTCTGGCGAGCATCGGCGGCAATCTGGAGGCGTTGCAGGCGGCGATCAACGCGGTATCCAGTGATCGAGGCGAGCCCGCTGGCGTGCTCAAAGTCAGTCTCGCGCCGACCTTTGGTATCGGTCATATCCTGCCGCTGCTGCCGGCCTTCCTTGAACGTTATCCATTGATCAAACCGGAATGGCACTTCGAAAACCGTCCCGTGGATTTGATTGCCGAAGGCTACGACGTGGCCATCGGCGGCGGCTTCGAACTAACGCCAGGCATGGTATCGCGCACACTGGCAGCGGCAGATGTGGTGGCGGTGGCTTCTCCCGCGTATCTGGCGGGACGAGCGTTTCCGGATGATCCGACGCAGTTGTCCCGATTCAACGGCATCGTGATGCGCGGCAGCCGCACCGGGCGGATCAGGCAGTGGATCATGCAGGATCGCGCGGGTCATGAAGCACCGGCCAGTCTGAGCGAAACCATCGTGCTCAATGACCCGGCGGCCATGCGCGAAGCGGCGTTGCTCGGTTTGGGTGTGACGCTGTTGGTGTTGCCGGACGTGAGTACCTACCTCCAGCGTGGCGAATTGGTGCGTTTACTGCCGGACTGGCATGCTGATGCCGGGCCGATTTCGCTGTACTACCCGAGCCGGACGCTGATGCCAGCCAAGACCCGGGTGTTTATTGATTTTGTGGTTGAGGCGTTCCAGCGATAGACCGTGTCATCGTTCTTCGCGAGCAGGCTCGCTTGTATGGTAGGACTTGAAGGGAGGAGGAGGGACTAGGCTCGATTCTGACTGTTGACGC
>NZ_JBWKNG010000046.1:0-11482 GCF_059415465.1 Pseudomonas sp. GW821-FHT10C09 | reverse complement strand
GATTATCCGGGATCTAGCTGAAGCTGCTTGGGATGAGCACATCACGTTCGTCGATGCTTCGTACGAGGAAATGGGTAAAGCGTGACCCAAGAGCGGACAGTCGACCTTAGCCTCCCAAGCGCGTGCGCAAAGACCAGGTCTTGAGCAACAATCGACCAGACGGGAACGGAACGCAGGTCACCATAATCGAAGGAATGTTTGTTATGAGCCACCTTAACAACGACTTGAGGGCCGATTTCGTTGAGGCACTTGAGGAAATCTCGACGCTGATGTCCACTGCATACGAACAGCTCGGCCCTGTACCGGAAGACCATGCATTAGCTCAGGCAGGTTTAGAGAATGGTGGTGAAATCGTTCTGGATTATGTCGATCACAACGAGGCTGGAGTAGCGTTCGAACACCTGCTTTACATGATCAACGAACCACCGCTCGTTGTTTCTGAAAAATGCATAAAAATTTTAGCTCGGATCGCAAAGTCCTTGAAGATGCCATTCACGAGATGACAAAAATTGACCCACCTGAAGGTCAGCTTTGGGTCGATTTCGGCCCCTCGCGAGAGGCACAAACCGGCCAAAAGCGGCGCTTGGGCAAATGGTTTCCGCTTCCCGGGATAGCTGTATTACGCCATTATTTCCTTTGAAGGGATAACTCCCCAAAAAATCGGAAGGCTCTGGAGCCCCAGAAAAGCTCAGCAGGACAATTGTCAGAAGAGAGCATTATGCGGACCAGTCATCCAAAACACCGCCTCCCCGTGATCAACTGAGCCTTTTGCATGACTCACCGTCAGAACTACATGCCCGACCAGCTAATCAAGGATGCAGCGAAGCATGGTGAGCTGGTCGTCTTCGTCGGTGCAGGTGCGTCCATGCTTTGCGGCAGTCCAGACTGGCGAGGATTCGCGAACCAAGTCGTTGGAGCCCTAGAGAAGGGGCGCGTGGTCAGCTTCTTGGAGGCAGAACAACTGCGTGGACTCGGCGACTCTAGACGAACCCTCTCAATCGCGATGGCACTTGCCAAAGAGAAGGGCATAGCGATCGACTTCGACGGAATCTTGCACCCGCCAAAGCCTGCAGCAATTGGTTTCGAACTGTATGAGTTACTTTCCGGCTTACGCCCCGTTTTCGTCACGACGAACTACGACAAGTGGCTCGACCATGCTGTCCCGGCAGAGCTTTCAACTGAGGTTAAGGTGGGCGGTGAATCGGAGCCCGCCAATGGGCCAAGCAAAAGACCAACATATTATCTTCGTGAGCACTTATCCCCCGCCCTGCTAGCTGAAAGGGGGGCTGTAGTCCATCTACATGGCTCTTATATGGAGCCGAATTCGATGGTGGTATCGCTGAAAGACTACATCGAGCACTACGCAGACCCGAGAGTTCAAGCATTTCTGTCAGCGATGTTCAAGAACCACACTGTACTGTTTGTGGGTTATGGACTCCAGGAACTGGAGGTTTTGGACCATATCATTCGCTCCAATGAGTCACTTTTAACTGGTTCGACTGAGCCGCGACATTTCTTGTTGTATGCCTATCGGTCAACAGAGTCAGTCCAGACTGGGTTCATTGAGCATTTCTTTCGCGACCAGTGTGGGGTTCGGGTTATCCCATACTGCATTGACGCAAAGGGCTACCAGGAAGTCGTCGAGGTCTTCAAGGGCTGGAGTTCGGAGTTGGATGTACGCGACCCAACTACGCTAGACCTCCAAGCACACATTGACAGGTGTATCGCTTCACCTAGTGCGGTCAATCGAGAGGCGGCACTTCGTTTAGTGAGAAATCGGCCCGAGCTAGCCTCATATCTTGCCAATTCCCTGAAGGACGAGGTCTGGCTCAGTGACCTTGATCGTGCCGGACTCTTCAGCGTGGAACACAGCCCTGGTGTGGCGGTTGTCGAAAGCAAACGCGGCACCACGTATCAGGCTGAAGGTTGGCCCGCCCTGCGCTATCTTGAACAAATTGCCGGCTCAGCAAAAGGTGAACAGGCAAGTCGAATTGCCACCATTATCCGGGCTATCAGTTCGGACGCTCAACAGCGAGGATTGGACAACTGGAGAACCTGGTGGTCCCTGGCAACAATTCTGTCGCAATTGCCGCTTGAGGTAATAACGGATCCTGACATTGACATGATTCGCACTTGGCTAGCTAGCCGCTTCAATTCAGACATGGCTGGTCAAGAGTTAGGGAAGAACTTGCTGCCGCGACTACTGGATAGCTCAGAGTCGGCGAATTGGAGCAAGGCAATTTGGCTGGTCGACGCGTTGTCGATGGTTCGGCGTTCGGAGAAGTCATCATGAGCGATAGGGCCGGGGTATTGGGCAGTTATCACCTAGGCGAAGTGTTAAAGCCCTCTGCGAGAAAACTAGGGGAGCGCGGTGGTGCTGCAGCCGTCGACATGTTGGGCCTTCGCCTGGCCGAGTTCATTGGCTCCTCAGAGGATGACAAATACTCATATATCTGGCGCTCTGCGATTGAAGAGCACGAACAAGATACTCACAGAGAAGACACTCGTGCCGTTCTGGTTGATGCCATCCGTGATGCCGCTTTGGGGGCCACGTCATCTAGTACGACTGAGGCACTCGCTGTGGCGAGGACGCTACTTCAGTCTCCATACCCAACGCTTAATCGCGTAGGCATCTTTGTATGTGGTGAGCACTACGGAACTGTCGGGACGATCTTTTGGGAGTGCGCAAAAGATAGCTGGTTTATCGACGCTCCCTACTGGCATGAGCTCTATTGGTTCATCAACAAGACGTTCTCCAGATTCTCCGCTGCTCAGAGAGCTCAATTCCTGCGACTCGTAAAGCAATCAAAGGGGGATTTGATAGATGAGTCACGACAGCAGGAGTGGGACGAGAGACATAGGCGCGACCTGCTGCATCCGGCGTTCGGCCAAGGTGATGCAGAAGTAGACGAGAAGTACCAGACCCTCGTGCAGCTTTGGGGGCCAGTTCGAGACCACCCGGATTTTCACATGTACTCGACTAGCGGGTGGGTTGGAGACCGAAGCCCGATCGCATCCGATGCGTTAGTTGGTATGTCTGACGAAGAGTTGGTGACCTTCCTCAAAGGCTTTTTGCCAAGCGGCCAAAGATGGGATGGACCAACATACCGAGGACTAGCCTCATCAATCTCTGCGGCAGTGAGAGCCAGCGAGGACGGCTTTGCGCGACAAATCGGCCTCTTTGCTGACCTGCCGCGTCCATGCCAACATGGCTTGCTTAGAGGTCTCAAGGAGCGATGGTTTGACGACAAGCGGGACATCAATTGGCCAGCGACGCTGTCGCTTGTGCAGACAATCGTTTCCAGACCGGTCTTCAAAGCGGAATTAGCTGCAGACAAAACAGAAGGCTGGGAGCCCTCCGTGCATTGGGTTGTGACGGACATTGCCGACCTCCTGAAAGAGGTGTCGGGCACGGAGCGCCGTATGCCAGCGGAGCTTCACCAATCGTGCCTTCACATTCTGTGCCTTGTTCTCGATGCTACGAAGCCCACTGAAGCCAAACAATCGAACGATGCCGTTTCACATGCAATTAATTCTCCCAGAGGGCGGACTCTGGAGTCCTTTATTCATTTCGCGCTCGCACTGCGGCGTGACGAGGTGGCAACACAGTCGGGTTTAGATGAGACTTGGAGCGCGGTCAAACTAGTGCTAGAGGCTGAACTGGCAACAAGCGAGTCTGGACATAATGCGGACTTCGCAGCGATAGCCGGGATGTACTGCACGAACCTCCATTACCTAAACTCTGAGTGGACGGAAGCCAACTTTGACCGGATATTCTCGACTACCAGCGACGCGGCTTGGAAGTGTGCTGCGCAAGGCTTTGCGTATCAGCGCTATCTCTATGACTGGCTTTTCAAGAGTTTGGTCATTAGCGGGCACTTGAGAAGGATGGTTTACTCGGAAGACCTGCCAGACCAAGTGGGGGAGAAAGCTGTGCAGTTCCTAGGGCTTGCTTATCTAGAAGACATGGAGAGCCTCGATGAAAGAGGGTTGCTCAGCGAACTGATCACGGATCTGAGGATCAAGGATCTATCTCAGTTGTGCTGGTTCTTTTGGACGTTACGAGGGCCGACCGAACCCTCCGCACGAACTTCCAAGATATTGGACTTCTGGATGAAGGTCGCAGAGCAAGCTAGGGCGAACCAGGACTGTCTGCCTGAGTTGCAGTCGACTCTCAGTCAGTTGGCAGTCTTTGTACACGAACTTACGCCCGCCATCGTCGAGGCCTTAGTAGAGGCGGCACCGCACGCGCAAGTTAGGCATCATGGGCACGTGCTGGTCGAGAACCTTGCGCGTCTTGCAAGCCAGTATCCGAAAGAGGTGGCCGCCATATTCCGGTCCGCGATGTCCGAGTTCCTACCGGACTACCCCAAAGAGGGCGTCATTGGATGCATCGATAGATTGGCTGATGCAGGTGAATTCGAAGAAGCCGAGTGGATATGCAATGCTTACGCCGATCGAGGTTCGAACCTGCTTAAGGATACATATGAGGGCATACGCACAAGGCGGCGCACACTAAACGAGACCGGTCGAACCTCTACATAACCGCCTGCTGGTGGGCATCAAATACGTACACCGTCTGAGATGTCCATTAGTCCCAGGCTTTAGGGGCCGCTTTTGGCCGATTTCTGCCTGTCGCCACCGTCAGCTCTGGGTTGTTCTCTGCCCCTCACGACAGGCAGAAATCGACCCAAAGCTGCCGGTCAGCAATCGCTAAAATTGACCGATTGCCGCCCCTCATCGATGGTAACGAACCACTCCCCCTCATCTTTGTCACACCACTGCTGCTTCAATCGTTCTGGAACGCCAGGCATAAGCCAACACCATCAGCAGCCCCAGAGCAGCCATCGCCGCTCCGGCCAGGGAAATCGCCGGATAACCCAGACCAGCGTTGATCACCGCTCCGCCTAGCGCTGCGCCAATCGCGTTGCCAAAATTGAAGGCGCCAATGTTCACCGCTGAGGCAAGATTGGGCGCGTCCTTCGCTGCTTCCATGACGCGCATCTGTAGCGGTGGCACCAGGGCGAAACTGGCGATACCCCATATCAGGATGGCCAGAGCAGCCGGCACCGTCCAACGCATCACGAAGGTGAACGCCAGCAAGACGAGAATCAGAACGCTTAGCGAGACGATCAAGGTGCGATCTATCGAGCGGTCTGCGGCCTTGCCGCCCCACATATTGCCCAGCGTCAACCCCACACCAAAAAGCACCAGCATGGCGGTGATGTAGGCGGTGGAACTATTGGTTTCGCTGCTGAGGATCGGCGCGATGTAAGTGAAGACGGTAAACATTGCGCTCGATCCGACTACGGTCAGGGCCAACGCGCCCAGCACCGGACCCCGCCCCAGTACCCGAATTTCGGCCATTACACCGACGCTTTGCGGCGCCTTCAGGTCAGGCAGGGCGAACCACAACGCGACCATAGTCACCACGCCGAGGCCGGTAATTCCCCAGAAAGCGGTGCGCCAACCGAACAGTTCACCGAACCAGGCGGCCAGCGGCACACCGCCGATGGTCGCCAGGGTCAGGCCCATGAACATCGCCGCAACCGCCCCGGCACGTTTCTCCGGGGCGACCACGCTGGCGGCGACGATGGAGCCAACGCCAAAAAATGCACCATGGTTCAGTGAGGTCACCACCCTGGCGACCATGAGGCTGTAGTAATCGGTGGCCAGGGCTGACATCAGATTACCCAGGGTGAAAATCGCCATGAGCCCGATCAGCAGATAGCGCCGGGGAATCCTGCCGGTGGTCAGGGTCATCAGCGGTGCGCCGAGCAATACGCCCATCGCATAAGCACTGACCAGCAAACCTGCGGCAGGAATGGAAACGCCCAGATCCGCAGCGATACCCGGCAACATGCCCATGGGGGCGAATTCTGTTACGCCGATGCCAAAGGCACCGATGGCGAGTGCGACAAGTGGTGGATTGATACGCATGGAAGGCTCCTTATCTATGCCGCTAATGCTACGATCCAGTCTTTTCAGGCGGTAGATCGCATTTTTGGCAATCACCTTTGCGCAGGAGGCACAAGTGGATTTCAACGGCAGGTCAGGTGAAATGAGCGTGTTCGCCACCGTGGCGCAGGAAGGCAGCCTGTCGGCCGCCGCACGTGCATTGGGCCTGACACCCTCGGCAGTCAGTCGGATCATCGCGCGTACCGAGCAACGTCTTGGCACCCGCCTGCTGTTGCGCACCACCCGAGCGATCACCTTCACTGCCGAGGGCGAAGCGTTCCTGCGCGGCGCCCGGCGTATCCTGGCCGACATGGACGAGGTCGAAGAAGCCATCGCCGACCAAGGCGTACCCAAGGGGCGATTGCGGGTCAGTGCCGCCCTTGGCCATGGGCGGCTGGCCATCGTTCCCTTGGTTGCAGCATTCAGCGCCCGTTACCCGAACATCGTCGTCGACCTCACCCTCGGCGACGAAGTGGTCGACATTCTCGGCGGGCAGGCCGACGTCGCGGTCCGCTTTGGCCATCTGCCCGACAGCCCGCTGACCGCGCGCAGGATCGGCGACACCGGCCAGGTAGTGGTGGCATCGCCCGAGTATCTGCAGCGCCACGGCATCCCCCAGGAACCGGAAGACCTGTTACAGCACAACTGCCTGCGCTTCAACTTCCGGCGTGCCGAACCCAACTGGCCGTTCATCCGCGATGGAAAAGAGTTTTCCCTAAAGGTCAGCGGCAACATCGAATGCAGCAGTGGTGAAGCGCTGGCACAACTCGCGCGAGTAGGTGCCGGCATTGCACGTATCGGTGAGTTCAGCGTGAGCGAGGATCTGCAGCGCGGCGACCTGATTCCGCTGTTGGAAGCCTGGAACCCCGGGGACCAGGAACCGATTCATGCGGTGTTCGTCGGCGGGGCGGCAATGCCGGCGCGGGTGCGATTGTTCGTGGACTTCTTGCTGGAACATCACCGGATGTAAGCGGAGGCGAAGCTGATATTTTCGGGTACTTGTGATGTTGAAGTGACCAAAACATTTTTGGGTGCACTATCAATAGGTGGTTTGCCTTACTGGAACAATCGTGAGCTCTGGCATTGATGGGTCGTCCGCACGTCTTAAATGGCCGTCGTGAAAGACAGCTTTTGGCCCAATTGCTGCCTGCGACGACGGGCAGCAATCGACTGTGGATTCAACCGATCGACGCAACGCTACCTAGCGACGATAGTAACGGTGCTCTTCTTCGTAACGGTGCCGCATGGCGCGATCCTGATGGCGCTCCCAATCACGACGCTCAGCTTCTCGGCGGGCTTGCTCTCTACGCCAATTATCCCGGCGCCAATCGTCCCGGCGCCGATCGTCTCTACGATCATACCAACGGCCGTCATGCCAGTAGCGGTCGTCATGGGCAAGCAACGGTCCTGTCTGCTGGCCGGCCATACTGGCTAGGCTCGGCCAAGGATTCTCAGCGGCCGTGACAGGCGCTTGAACGGCGGAGACGCCAGTGGCAAAAGCAGCGGTTGAGGTTTTCATCTGTGTGGCTGATGCCGAGCTCACTGCCGCAAACGCGAACAGGCCGAAGAGCACCATCCGTGGGACATTGAATTTCATGAGCGAAGACAACCTCTGATAGGCAATTGAACGTGTGGTCATTTGGCTGAGGCAAGCCTGCGGGGGCAGTGCTTACCGAGCAAATGAGCCTATCCAGATAGACCGATAAATAGAAAAAAGTTCTAAGGCACCGTTGCTTAAATAGCCCCCGTTGCAGCAGGAACTTCAGGGTGTTTGCCCGGTCAAGAGCCGCCCTGTATCACCTACTCTTAGGTCCCGGGCCGAGCGGCCAATTGCGAGCGGGGCGTCAAGATGGCCAAGGCAGCCGCCACGATGAAGAGTGCTGGCACGTCACCTGCCAAGTGCCCCAAAGCAGCCGTTCGATTGCGACCGCAATCCATCGAAAGTAGCATTCCTGCCGTTCATTACTGTTGTGAGCCTTCTGTAGAATGCCGTCATTCGCCGGCAAGGCGACATTAACAATAAGAGCTTGAGGTATTTATGATCGACGTTTCTGTGGCATTACTTTTCGCGGGTGCGTGCGTTGCGCTTACGCTGACTCCCGGCCCAGACATGTTGTTGATCGCCTCGCGGAGTCTGAGCCAGGGGCGGGCGTCGGGCTTTGTATCACTTGCGGGCATTCAGGCAGGCACTTATTGCCACGCATTGGCCGCAGCACTCGGGCTGTCGCAATTGATGAGCGCTGTACCTGCGGCTTACGACCTTGTCAGATTTGCCGGTGCCGCGTACCTGGCATTTCTTGCCTGGAAAGCGCTTACCAGCAGCTCATCACCCTTGGCACCCGATGAAGCCTTGCCGCCCACGCCGCTGTTGCGCATTTTTCGACAAGGCCTGGTGACCAATCTGTTGAACCCGAAAATGGCGTTGTTTGTACTGGCCTTGTTTCCACAGTTTGTGGACCCGACTAAAGGCTCGCTGGTCGTACAAATGTTGGCATTTGCGACCATTTTGAATGCCATTGGATTGATCGTGAATGGTGCCGTGATTCTCTTGGCCAGCAAGGTCGGGAGCAAGCTGGCGAGCAATGCCAGCATTGCCAAGAGACTCAATCAACTGTTGGGCGTGGTTTTCATTGGCTTGGCGACTCGTTTGGCACTTTTTTCCGGGAGGTAAATCGCCCATCACCTGCGTACTGCGTAACTTTCCATCGGTCTCGCTCGAATTGAACCCTGCCTTCGATTATTTCGTAATGGTGAAACGAAACGCCTGTTCTTGCAGGCTCGTTTTGATCATTGCGGCCAATTGTTGGGCGGCCGGTGATGGGTCGTCGTCACTGCTATGAAGCACATAGCCAAGGCTCGGCAGCGGGGGTAATCCAGAAACGACGGTGAGATGACTCGGCAGCCCGATGCGGGTTCGCAGGGTCAGGCCCAATCCGGCGGCGACGGCGGCCCAGATACCACCGACGCTGGGACTGGTCAGGGCGATCCGCCAAGGAATCTGCGCGGCATCCAGCGCCTGAGTGGCGGCGCTGCGCAATACGCAAGGCGCGTCGAACATGATCAATGGCAACGGTGAGTCATCAAGGGTCATCAGCAATGGGCTATCGCGGGCCCCGATCCAGTACATCTGTGTTTCGCCCAAGCGAGTGGCATAGGGCGACAGGTGTCCGGTGTCCCAGGTCAGCGCCAGGTCCAGGCCTGCGCCTTGAACCAGAGCAAGCAGTTCGGCATTGCGGGCGATCCTGACTTCGAGATTCACCTTCGGGTAAGCATGGACGAAGCGTCGCAGGAGATCGCTCAGAAAATGTTCCCCAAAGTCCTCTTGAAGTCCGAGTCGTATAGTCCCGGCAGTCTGGCTTTCATGCAGGGTCTGGAAGATGCCATCGTTCAGTTCCAGCAACCGTCGGGCATGGCTGAGCAGTGTTTCTCCCGTGGGGGTCAAGACCAATCCGCGACCGGATTTAGCCAGGACCGGCGTACCGATCTGCTCCTCGAGTTTCTTCAATTGAGCGCTTACGGCAGACGTCGACCGACCGAGACGATCTGCCGCTTTGGCAAAACTGTTGAAGTCCACGCCGGTGACGAAAGTGCGCAATACGTCAAGATCGAAGGTGGGACGGCGCATTTAATGGTCCACTAATTCGGGATGATGGGTGCTATTAAATCTGATATTCGGAATTGTCGCGACTTGATAGTTTGCCCCCGTCAATTGGGACATGGGGAAAACATCATGAGTGCATCGATGGTCACGGGGCGAGAACACCAGAGCAACTATCCGCAGAAATTTACCGAACTGACCGACAACATATTGTTTGGCGACATGTGGACGCGTACGCAATTGAAGCCGCGTGAACGCAGTCTGGCGACGGTAGCCGCGCTGGTGGCGATGTACCGGCTGGAGCAACTGCCCTTTCATTTGGAACGCGCACTGGATAACGGCTTGAGTGTCGACGAACTGGCCGAAGTCATCACCCACCTGGCGTTTTATTCCGGTTGGCCGACAGCTGCCTCGGCGCTGAGATTACTCAATGAACTACAGGCCAGGCCTGCCAAACCTCAGGAGTAATTGTGGATGCCGTTTTCACGAATTTCACTGCACCGCGGGAAGTCGGCCGACTATCTACAGGCATTGTCTGAGGGTTTGCACGCCGCCTTGGTCCAGAGCTTCGAAGTCCCTGAGACTGATCGTTTCCAGGTCATCCACCAACATGAGGTTGGTGAGCTGATCTTTGATCCCCACTACCTGGGCGGGCCGCGCAGCCATGACTTTGTGCTCATCGCGATTACCGCAGGCCGTCCTCGAAGTGTCGAGACCAAACAGCAGTTTTACCGTGATCTGGTCGAGAAATTGCAGCGGGCGACAGGACTGGGCGCAGAGGACGTCATGGTGGTGATCACGACTACGGCCAGCGATGAGTGGTCGTTTGGAGGAGGGCGGCCTAACTAGCCTTCGGGTTCGTGCAGAGCCGTCATTCCATAGACGCGGGTCGCCCGTGTCTTTCAGCACCATGGCCAGGTTGATAAGGCCTGCATTCATCACATGTTGAAGAGGCAACAATGGTTCCCACTGCAATCCCGTTCGGTACCATCGATTGGTCCACTGAATCGATGGCGCGTGCCGCTCAGAAAGGCACTGCCTGCTACAGAGCGTTTACTTTGTCATTGGCGTTCATTGCTCCAGGAGCTGCCCTTTGGACAAGCAACGAGTGTTATGCCGCCCCGATTGCGGGAAAGGCCATCGTAAGAGCTTATGAGGGCAATGGAGGTGTCAGCGTTGAGTTGGTCATGTCAGGCCCACCTGAAAAAGAATGGGCGTTGCTCAGGATTCGAGGAACGGAAACGGGTGCGGCATTGCATCAAGCAAGCGTTCAGCGCTCACCGATTTCGACGTCCTATGTAGAAAGTATCAACGGGGTTTCACGGACAATTTTTGTGGTACGGATGCATCAAGGTTTTCTTCCGCGTCAAGACCAGGAGCCCTATGCACTGGGAGAAAGCACCCGACTGGAGCGACTGAGCACTATCGGCATGGAGGTTCCGATGTTTCGGGCTGAGAAATTTGCCGCTCATCAAGCAGGAACACAGACCACGCTATCCGAAGATTTCACCGGAAGCAGTCCTTAGTCGACCGGCTCTTCTTGGCCCGGTTGCCGTCCTTCGTGACAGGTAAAAAAGACCCAAAGCTTACCTTCAGGTGGGTAAATTTTTGTCACCTTGTGATCGACATAATCCAGGACGATTCCACCACCATTTTCTAAACCTGCCTGAGCTAATGCATGGTCTTCCGGTACAGGGCCGAGCTGTTCGTACGCAAAGGACATCAGCGTCGAGATTTCCTCTATGGTGACCTGCGTTCCGTTCCCGTCTGGTCGATTGTTGTCCAAGATCTGGTCTTTGCGCACGCGCTTGGGAAGCCAAGGTCGACTGTCCGCTCTTGGGTCACGCTCTACCCATTTCCTCGTACGAAGCATCGACGAACGTGATGTGCTCATCCCAAGCAGCTTCAGCTACACCCCGGATAATT
>NZ_JBWKNG010000045.1:0-16024 GCF_059415465.1 Pseudomonas sp. GW821-FHT10C09 | reverse complement strand
CCACAGTTCTACTTCCGTACTACTGACGTGACCGGTAACTGCGAATTGCCAGAAGGCGTTGAAATGGTAATGCCAGGCGATAACATTCAAATGACTGTTACCCTGATCAAAACCATCGCGATGGAAGATGGTCTGCGTTTCGCTATCCGTGAAGGCGGTCGTACCGTCGGCGCTGGTGTCGTAGCCAAAATCATCGAGTAAATTGTTGTAATGTCTTTTTCGGGCCGGCATAATGGTCGGCCTGATTTTGTTTTAGGTCAGTAGCTCAATTGGCAGAGCGACGGTCTCCAAAACCGTAGGTTGGGGGTTCGATTCCCTCCTGACCTGCCAGATTCACTTGGTGTGTCTGGCTTTCTTTTCACAGGATCTTCATAGATGACTCCTAAAGCTGAAGCTCAAGGCTCTCGCTTCGATCTGCTCAAGTGGCTAGTAGTAGTCGCTTTGGTGGTTGTTGGCGTTGTTGGCAATCAGTATTACTCTGCTTCGCCGATCCTGTACCGCGTACTTGCACTGCTCGTCATTGCTGCTGTAGCTGCCTTTGTAGGCCTGCAGACAGTCAAGGGCAAGTCTTTCTTTGTACTGGTTAAGGAAGCTCGCACCGAGATTCGTAAAGTCGTATGGCCAACTCGCCAAGAAACCACGCAGACCACGTTGATTGTTGTGGCTGTTGTTCTGGTTATGGCGTTGCTGTTGTGGGGGCTTGATTCCCTCCTCGGCTGGCTTGTTTCCTTGATTGTCGGCTAAGGGTGTCCCGTGGCTAAGCGTTGGTACGTTGTGCATGCTTACTCCGGTTACGAGAAGCATGTCATGCGCTCGTTGGTAGAGCGCGTAAAGCTGGCTGGCATGGAAGATGGCTTCGGCGAAATTCTGGTTCCCACTGAAGAAGTGGTTGAAATGCGTAATGGCCAGAAGCGCAAAAGCGAACGCAAGTTCTTCCCAGGTTACGTGCTGGTACAGATGGATATGAACGAGGGTACTTGGCACTTGGTCAAGGATACACCTCGGGTGATGGGCTTCATTGGCGGTACTGCCGACAAGCCTGCGCCAATCACAGATAAAGAGGCAGAAGCAATTCTGCGTCGCGTTGCTGATGGTAGCGACAAGCCGAAGCCGAAGACATTGTTCGAGCCAGGTGAGTCTGTACGTGTCAATGACGGGCCGTTTGCTGATTTTACCGGCACGGTTGAAGAAGTTAACTACGAAAAGAGCCGGATCCAAGTGGCAGTGCTCATTTTCGGTCGCTCTACCCCGGTAGAGCTAGAGTTCAGCCAGGTCGAAAAAGTCTAGCTGAGCAAGCATCCCAACCCCGCAGCCCTAGGCTGTGGGGTTTTGTCGTCACTGGGATAAACGCGCAAGTAACCGGGGAGCCTTTCGAGGCGTTTGAACCCGTAATTGGAGTGCCTCATGGCCAAGAAAATTACCGCTTACATCAAGCTGCAAGTGAAGGCCGCTCAGGCTAACCCAAGCCCACCTGTTGGTCCTGCTCTGGGTCAGCACGGCGTGAACATCATGGAATTCTGCAAGGCCTTCAACGCCCGTACTCAGGGTCTTGAGCCAGGTCTGCCGACTCCAGTGATCATCACTGTCTACAGCGACCGTAGCTTCACTTTTGAAACCAAGTCCACCCCTGCTTCGGTTCTGCTGAAGAAGGCTGCTGGTCTGACTAGCGGTTCCGCTCGTCCGAACACCGTTAAGGTTGGCACCGTGACCCGTGCTCAGCTGGAAGAAATCGCGAAAACCAAAAACGCGGATCTGACTGCAGCTGATATGGACGCAGCCGTGCGTACTATCGCCGGTTCTGCTCGTAGCATGGGCCTTAACGTGGAGGGTGTGTAATGGCTAAGTTGACCAAGCGTCAAAAGGCTATCGCCGGCAAAATCGAAGCAGGCAAGGCCTACAACTTTGTAGACGCTGCTGCTCTGCTGGCTGAGCTGTCGACTGTCAAGTTCAGCGAGTCGTTCGACGTTGCTGTTAACCTGGGTGTTGACCCGCGTAAATCTGACCAGGTTGTTCGTAGCGCTACTGTGCTGCCACACGGCACTGGCAAGACCGTTCGCGTTGCTGTGTTCACCCAGGGTCCAGCTGCTGAGGCCGCTCTGGCTGCCGGCGCTGACCGTGTAGGTATGGACGACCTGGCTGCCGAAATGAAAGGCGGCGACCTGAACTATGACGTAGTTATCGCATCCCCGGATGCAATGCGCGTTGTTGGTCAGTTGGGTCAGATCCTCGGTCCACGCGGCCTGATGCCTAACCCTAAAGTCGGCACCGTAACTCCAGACGTAGCTACCGCGGTTAAAAACGCCAAGGCTGGTCAGGTTCGTTATCGCACCGACAAAAACGGCATCATTCACACTTCCGTTGGCAAGATCGGCTTCGACGCCGTCAAGCTGAAGGAAAACGTTGAAGCCCTGATCGCTGATCTGAAGCGTATCAAGCCAGCTTCCTCGAAAGGCATTTACGTCAAGCGCGTTACCCTGAGCACCACTATGGGCCCAGGTCTGGTCATCGACCAAAGCTCGCTCGACGCGTAAGACACAGGTTGGCGCGAGTGATCGCGCCAATTGAAAGATTGGGGTCCCTGCCTGGCGGGGGCTATCCAAGACCGTAGGCGACGCAAGTCTTAAACCTCAAGCCTACGCAGATGGTGCTCCCGGTTCCTTACCGAATCAGACACCAAAACGACATCCGGCTCCGGCCAGATGAAACGGTAACAAGCAGGAGTTAAACCCGTGGCAATTAATCTCGAAGACAAGAAGGCCATCGTCGCTGAAGTCAACGAGGCTGCCAAAGTCGCTCTGTCCGCTGTCGTGGCTGATGCCCGTGGCGTAACAGTAGGCGCGATGACCGGACTCCGTAAAGAGGCTCGTGAAGCTGGCGTTTATGTACGTGTTGTACGTAACACCCTGCTCAAGCGCGCTGTTGCTGACACTGAATACAGTGTCCTCAACGACGTGTTCACCGGCCCGACTCTGATCGCGTTCTCCAAGGATCATCCAGGCGCTGCTGCCCGTTTGTTCAAGGAATTCGCCAAGAGTCAGGATAAGTTCGAGATCAAGGCAGCTGCGTTCGAGGGCAAGTTCCTCGCAGCTAACCAAATCGACGTACTGGCAACACTGCCGACCCGTGACGAAGCTATTTCGCAGCTGATGAGCGTGATTCAAGGCGCTACCAGCAAGCTGGCTCGTATTCTGGCTGCAGTTCGCGAGCAAAAAGAAGCTGCCGCAGCCTAAGGCTGAGCACCTCTTCTCGCGTATTTTTGTTTATTTCGATGGCCGCGTAGGCCGTCCCCCAATTCAGGAAATACAGTAATGTCTATCTCCCAAGAAGATATCCTCAACGCCGTAGCTGAAATGTCGGTTCTGCAGGTTGTTGAGCTGATCAAAGCTTTCGAAGAAAAATTCGGCGTTTCCGCTGCTGCTGCATCGGCTGGTCCAGCTGCTGCTGCCGCTGTTGTTGAAGAGCAAACCGAATTCAACGTCATGCTGCTGGAAGCTGGCGAGAAGAAAGTTAACGTGATCAAGGCAGTACGTGAACTGACCGGTCTGGGCCTGAAAGAAGCCAAGGCTGTAGTTGACGGCGCTCCTGCCATGGTTCTGGAAGCTGTGTCGAAAGACGCAGGCGACAAAGCCAAAGCTACTCTGGAAGAAGCAGGCGCTAAAGTCGAGCTGAAGTAAGCATCGACTTTGCTCCTCCAGCCCGAGCGTAAAGCGAAAGGCTGATGGCTGGTGGCTCTTGCCACCGGCCTTTTTCCGTTATTGGCAGCCGACTGGGTCGGTGCTGATAACGAGCTGTAACCACCCGATGTGGTGGCGCAAACCATGGGGTTTGCACGATTTTCTGGCTGCTCCCGTCGGGAGGGGCCAAACAAGCAGGTGACCAAGCTGGGGAACGCTGATGGCTTACTCATATACTGAGAAAAAACGTATCCGCAAGGACTTTAGCAAGTTGCCGGACGTCATGGATGTGCCGTACCTCCTGGCCATCCAGCTGGATTCGTATCGTGAATTCTTGCAAGCGGGAGCGACTAAAGATCAGTTCCGCGACGTGGGCCTGCATGCGGCCTTCAAATCCGTTTTCCCGATCATCAGCTACTCCGGCAATGCTGCGCTGGAGTACGTCGGTTATCGCCTGGGCGAACCGGCATTTGATGTCAAAGAATGCGTATTGCGCGGTGTAACTTACGCCGTACCTTTGCGGGTAAAAGTGCGCCTGATCATTTTCGACAAAGAGTCGTCGAACAAAGCGATCAAGGACATTAAAGAGCAAGAAGTCTACATGGGTGAAATCCCCCTGATGACTGAGAACGGTACCTTCGTAATCAACGGTACCGAGCGTGTAATCGTTTCCCAGCTGCACCGTTCCCCGGGCGTGTTCTTCGACCACGACCGTGGCAAGACGCACAGCTCCGGCAAACTGCTGTACTCCGCGCGCATCATTCCTTACCGCGGTTCGTGGTTGGACTTCGAGTTCGATCCGAAAGACTGCGTGTTCGTGCGTATCGACCGTCGTCGCAAGCTGCCTGCATCGGTATTGCTGCGCGCGCTCGGCTATACCACTGAAGAAGTGCTCGACGCGTTCTACACCACCAACGTTTTTCACCTGAGCGGCGAAACCCTCAGTCTGGAACTGATTGCTTCGCGTCTGCGTGGTGAAATCGCAGTTCTTGATATTCAGGACGAGAAGGGCAAGGTCATCGTTGAGGCTGGTCGTCGTATTACTGCGCGCCACATCAACCAGATCGAAAAAGCCGGTCTCAAGACCCTGGAAGTGCCTCTGGACTACGTCCTGGGTCGCACTACCGCCAAGGCCATCGTGCATCCGGCAACCGGCGAAATCCTGGCAGAGTGCAACACCGAGCTGAACACCGAGATCCTGGCCAAAATCGCCAAGGCTCAGGTTGTTCGCATCGAAACTCTGTACACCAACGATATCGACTGCGGTCCGTTCGTCTCCGACACACTGAAGATCGACTCCACCAGCAACCAATTGGAAGCGCTGGTCGAGATCTATCGCATGATGCGTCCAGGCGAGCCGCCAACCAAGGACGCTGCCGAGACTCTGTTCAACAACCTGTTCTTCAGCCCTGAGCGCTATGACCTGTCTGCGGTCGGCCGGATGAAGTTCAACCGTCGTATCGGTCGTACCGAGATCGAAGGTTCGGGCGTGTTGTGCAAAGAAGACATCGTCGCGGTACTGAAGACTCTGGTCGACATCCGTAACGGCAAAGGCATCGTCGATGACATCGACCACCTGGGTAACCGTCGTGTTCGCTGCGTAGGCGAAATGGCCGAGAACCAGTTCCGCGTTGGCCTGGTACGTGTTGAGCGTGCGGTCAAAGAGCGTCTGTCGATGGCTGAAAGCGAAGGCCTGATGCCGCAAGACCTGATCAACGCCAAGCCAGTGGCTGCGGCGGTGAAAGAGTTCTTCGGTTCCAGCCAGCTGTCCCAGTTCATGGACCAGAACAACCCGCTGTCCGAGATCACCCACAAGCGTCGTGTTTCTGCACTCGGCCCTGGCGGTTTGACTCGTGAGCGTGCTGGCTTTGAAGTGCGTGACGTACACCCGACTCACTACGGTCGTGTATGCCCGATTGAAACGCCGGAAGGTCCGAACATCGGTCTGATCAACTCCCTGGCCGCTTATGCGCGCACCAACCAGTACGGCTTCCTCGAGAGCCCGTACCGTGTGGTGAAAGACGCTCTGGTCACCGACGAGATCGTGTTCCTGTCCGCCATCGAAGAAGCTGATCACGTGATCGCTCAGGCTTCGGCCACGATGAACGACAAGAAAGTCCTGATCGACGAGCTGGTAGCTGTTCGTCACTTGAACGAATTCACCGTCAAGGCGCCGGAAGACGTCACCTTGATGGACGTATCGCCGAAGCAGGTAGTTTCGGTTGCTGCGTCGCTGATCCCGTTCCTCGAGCACGACGACGCCAACCGTGCGTTGATGGGTTCGAACATGCAGCGTCAAGCTGTACCAACCCTGCGCGCTGACAAGCCGCTGGTCGGTACCGGCATGGAGCGTAACGTAGCTCGTGACTCCGGCGTTTGCGTCGTTGCTCGTCGTGGCGGCGTTATCGATTCCGTCGACGCCAGCCGTATCGTGGTTCGTGTTGCTGATGACGAAGTTGAAACCGGCGAAGCTGGTGTCGACATCTACAACCTGACCAAGTACACCCGCTCCAACCAGAACACCTGCATCAACCAGCGTCCGCTGGTGCGTAAAGGTGATCGGGTTCAGCGCAGCGACATCATGGCTGACGGCCCGTCCACCGACATGGGTGAACTGGCTCTGGGTCAGAACATGCGCATCGCGTTCATGGCATGGAACGGCTTCAACTTCGAAGACTCCATCTGCCTGTCCGAGCGTGTAGTTCAGGAAGATCGCTTCACCACGATCCACATTCAGGAACTGACCTGTGTGGCACGTGACACCAAGCTTGGGCCAGAGGAAATCACTGCAGACATCCCGAACGTGGGTGAAGCTGCACTGAACAAACTTGACGAAGCCGGTATCGTTTACGTAGGTGCTGAAGTTGGCGCAGGCGACATTCTGGTCGGTAAGGTCACTCCGAAAGGCGAGACCCAACTGACTCCGGAAGAGAAGCTGTTGCGTGCGATCTTCGGTGAAAAAGCCAGCGACGTTAAAGACACCTCCCTGCGCGTGCCTACCGGCACCAAGGGTACCGTCATCGACGTACAGGTCTTCACCCGTGACGGCGTTGAGCGTGATGCTCGTGCACTGTCGATCGAGAAGACTCAGCTCGACGAGATCCGCAAGGATCTGAACGAAGAGTTCCGTATCGTTGAAGGCGCAACTTTCGAACGTCTGCGTTCCGCTCTGGTCGGCCACAAAGCCGAAGGCGGCGCCGGTCTGAAGAAAGGTCAGGACATCACCGACGAAGTTCTCGACGGTCTTGAGCATGGTCAGTGGTTCAAACTGCGCATGGCTGAAGATGCTCTGAACGAGCAGCTCGAGAAGGCTCAGGCCTACATCGTTGATCGTCGCCGTCTGCTGGACGACAAGTTCGAAGACAAAAAGCGCAAACTGCAGCAGGGCGATGATCTGGCTCCAGGCGTGCTGAAAATCGTCAAGGTTTACCTGGCAATCCGTCGCCGCATCCAGCCGGGCGACAAGATGGCCGGTCGTCACGGTAACAAGGGTGTGGTCTCCGTGATCATGCCGGTTGAAGACATGCCGCACGATGCCAATGGCACCCCGGTCGACGTTGTCCTCAACCCGTTGGGCGTACCTTCGCGTATGAACGTTGGTCAGATCCTTGAAACCCACCTCGGCCTCGCGGCCAAAGGTCTGGGCGAGAAGATCAATCGGATGATCGAAGAGCAGCGCAAAGTGGCTGAGCTTCGTACCTTCCTGGACGAGATCTACAACCAGATCGGCGGTCGTAACGAAGATCTGGATAGCTTCTCCGACCAGGAAATCCTGGATCTGGCGAAGAACCTGCGTGGCGGTGTTCCAATGGCCACTCCGGTGTTCGACGGCGCCAAGGAAAGCGAAATCAAGGCCATGCTGAAACTGGCAGACCTGCCAGAAAGCGGCCAGATGCAGCTGACCGACGGCCGTACCGGCAACAAGTTCGAGCGCCCGGTTACTGTTGGCTACATGTACATGCTGAAGCTGAACCACTTGGTAGACGACAAGATGCACGCTCGTTCTACCGGTTCGTACAGCCTGGTTACCCAGCAGCCGCTGGGTGGTAAGGCGCAGTTCGGTGGTCAGCGTTTCGGGGAGATGGAGGTCTGGGCACTGGAAGCTTACGGTGCCGCTTACACTCTGCAAGAAATGCTCACAGTGAAGTCGGACGATGTGAACGGCCGTACCAAGATGTACAAAAACATCGTGGATGGCGATCACCGTATGGAGCCGGGCATGCCCGAGTCTTTCAACGTGTTGATCAAGGAAATTCGTTCCCTCGGCATCGATATCGATCTGGAAACCGAATAACACGTGACGCGAATCGAGAGCGGGGCAGGATTGCCCGCTCTCTGCTCCGCCAGGAGGAAAGGCCTTGAAAGACCTACTGAATTTGCTGAAAAACCAGGGTCAAGTCGAAGAGTTCGACGCCATCCGTATTGGATTGGCATCGCCTGAGATGATCCGTTCGTGGTCGTTCGGTGAAGTTAAAAAGCCGGAAACCATCAACTACCGTACGTTCAAACCTGAACGTGACGGCCTGTTCTGCGCCAAGATCTTTGGCCCGGTGAAGGATTACGAGTGCCTGTGCGGTAAGTACAAGCGCTTGAAGCACCGTGGTGTGATCTGCGAGAAGTGCGGCGTTGAAGTCGCGCTGGCTAAAGTTCGTCGTGAGCGCATGGCGCACATCGAACTGGCCTCGCCGGTTGCCCACATCTGGTTCCTGAAATCGCTGCCGTCGCGTATCGGTTTGCTGATGGACATGACCCTGCGTGATATCGAACGCGTTCTCTACTTCGAGAGCTATGTCGTTATCGATCCAGGCATGACCACCCTTGAAAAAGGTCAGCTGCTCAACGACGAGCAGTACTTCGAAGCGCTGGAAGAGTTCGGCGACGATTTCGATGCCCGCATGGGTGCCGAAGCTGTCCGTGAACTGCTGCACGCTATCGACCTGGAGCACGAGATTGGCCGTCTGCGTGAAGAAATTCCGCAAACCAACTCCGAAACCAAAATCAAGAAGCTGTCCAAGCGTCTGAAGTTGATGGAAGCCTTCCAGGGTTCCGGCAACCTTCCAGAATGGATGGTGCTGACCGTTCTGCCGGTTCTGCCGCCAGATCTGCGTCCACTGGTCCCGCTGGATGGCGGTCGCTTCGCGACTTCCGACCTCAACGATCTGTATCGTCGAGTGATCAACCGTAACAACCGCTTGAAGCGTCTGCTCGATCTGTCCGCTCCGGACATCATCGTGCGCAACGAAAAGCGTATGTTGCAGGAAGCCGTCGACGCACTGCTCGACAACGGTCGTCGTGGTCGCGCTATCACCGGTTCCAACAAGCGTCCTCTGAAATCCCTGGCTGACATGATCAAGGGTAAGCAAGGTCGTTTCCGTCAGAACTTGCTCGGTAAGCGTGTTGACTACTCCGGTCGTTCGGTAATTACCGTAGGTCCGACCCTGCGTCTGCACCAGTGCGGTCTGCCGAAAAAAATGGCTCTCGAGCTGTTCAAGCCGTTCATTTTCGGCAAGCTGGAAATGCGTGGTCTCGCGACCACCATCAAAGCTGCCAAGAAGATGGTCGAGCGCGAGCTGCCAGAGGTTTGGGACGTTCTCGCTGAAGTTATTCGCGAACACCCGGTTCTCCTCAACCGTGCACCGACCCTTCACCGTCTGGGTATCCAGGCGTTTGAACCGGTACTGATCGAAGGTAAGGCTATCCAGCTGCACCCTCTGGTCTGTGCTGCGTACAACGCCGACTTCGACGGCGACCAAATGGCCGTGCACGTACCGCTGACGCTGGAAGCCCAGTTGGAAGCGCGTGCGTTGATGATGTCGACCAACAACATTCTGTCGCCAGCCAACGGTGAGCCAATCATCGTTCCTTCGCAGGACGTTGTATTGGGTCTGTACTACATGACTCGTGAAGCGATCAACGCCAAGGGCGAAGGTCGTGTGTTCGCGGATCTGCAAGAAGTTGACCGTGTGTTCCGTGCCGGCGAAGCCGCACTGCACGCTAAAGTCAAAGTGCGGATCAACGAAACCGTCAACGATCGTGATGGTGGCAGCGTCAAGAACACCCGTATCGTCGACACTACTGTCGGCCGTGCGCTGTTGTTCCAGGTTGTTCCACCTGGCCTGTCGTACGACGTCGTCAACCAGCCGATGAAGAAAAAGGCGATCTCCAAGCTGATCAACCAGTGCTACCGCGTGGTTGGTTTGAAAGAGACCGTGATCTTCGCTGACCAGTTGATGTACACCGGTTTTGCTTATTCGACCATCTCCGGCGTTTCCATCGGTGTTAACGACTTCGTTATCCCGGATGAAAAAGCCCGCATCATCAATGCTGCTACTGATGAAGTGAAAGAGATCGAAAGTCAGTACGCCTCCGGCCTGGTAACCCAGGGCGAGAAGTACAACAAAGTGATCGACCTTTGGTCCAAGGCGAACGACGAAGTTTCCAAGGCGATGATGGCCAACCTCTCGAAAGAGAAAGTCATCGACCGCCATGGCGTCGAAGTCGACCAAGAGTCCTTCAACTCGATGTACATGATGGCCGACTCGGGCGCACGGGGTTCTGCTGCGCAGATCCGTCAGCTCGCCGGTATGCGTGGCCTGATGGCCAAGCCGGATGGTTCCATCATCGAAACGCCGATTACTGCGAACTTCCGTGAAGGTTTGAGCGTACTTCAGTACTTCATCTCCACTCACGGTGCTCGTAAAGGTTTGGCGGATACCGCGTTGAAAACTGCGAACTCCGGTTACCTGACTCGTCGTCTGGTAGACGTGGCGCAGGATCTGGTTGTGACCGAGATCGATTGCGGCACCGAACACGGCCTGGTAATGACTCCGCACATTGAAGGCGGTGACGTTGTTGAGCCGCTGGGTGAGCGCGTATTGGGTCGTGTTATTGCCCGTGACGTGTTCAAGCCAGGTACCGAAGAAATCATCGTTCCTGCCGGCACGCTGGTAGACGAGAAGTGGGTTGAGTTCATCGAGCTGAACAGCATCGATGAAGTGATCGTGCGTTCGCCGATCAGCTGCGAAACCCGCTATGGCATTTGCGCCAAGTGCTACGGCCGTGATCTGGCTCGTGGTCACCAGGTGAACATCGGTGAAGCGGTCGGCGTTATCGCTGCCCAGTCCATCGGTGAGCCGGGTACCCAGCTGACCATGCGTACGTTCCACATCGGTGGTGCGGCAAGCCGGACCTCCGCTGCGGACAGCGTCCAGGTGAAGAATGGCGGTACCGTTCGTCTGCACAATTTGAAGCACGTGGAGCGAGTGGATGGTTGCCTGGTTGCTGTGTCCCGTTCCGGTGAGCTGGCAATCGCTGATGACTTCGGTCGTGAGCGCGAGCGTTACAAGCTGCCGTACGGTGCTGTGATTTCGGTTAAAGAAGGTGACAAGGTCGACGCTGGCGCAATCGTGGCCAAGTGGGATCCGCACACTCACCCAATCGTTACCGAAATGAAAGGTACCGTGACCTACGTGGGCATGGAAGAAGGCATCACGATCAAGCGTCAGACTGACGAATTGACCGGTATGACCAACATTGAAGTACTCGACGCCAAAGACCGTCCAGCTGCCGGTAAAGATATCCGTCCTGCTGTGAAGATGGTTGATGACAACGGCAAGGATCTCTTGCTGCCGGGTACCGACGTAATTGCTCAGTACTTCCTGCCTGCTAACGCCCTGGTTGGTGTAGCGGACGGTGCGAAGATTGCGATCGGTGATGTTATCGCTCGTATCCCGCAAGAGACTTCGAAGACCCGTGACATCACCGGTGGTCTGCCACGTGTTGCCGACTTGTTCGAGGCCCGTCGTCCGAAAGAAGCCTCGATTCTGGCTGAAGTCAGCGGCACCATCGCGTTCGGTAAAGAGACCAAAGGCAAGCGCCGTCTGGTTATCACCCCGAACGACGGTACCGATCCGTACGAAGAGCTGATTCCTAAGTGGCGTCACCTGAACGTCTTCGAAGGCGAACAGGTAAACCGCGGCGAAGTTATCTCCGACGGCCCGAGCGATCCACACGACATCCTGCGTCTGCTGGGTGTGAGTGCGCTGGCCAAGTACATCGTGAACGAGATCCAGGACGTTTATCGTCTGCAAGGCGTGAAGATCAACGACAAGCACATCGAGACCATCCTGCGTCAGATGTTGCGTAAGGTTGAAATCGCTGAATCCGGCGACTCGACTTTCATCAAGGGCGACCAGATGGAGTTGACTCACGTTCTGGTAGAGAACGAGCGTCTGGCTGGCGACGAGAAATTCGTTTCCAAGTTCACTCGCGTGCTGTTGGGTATCACCAAGGCGTCGTTGTCCACCGAATCGTTCATCTCGGCGGCTTCCTTCCAGGAAACCACTCGCGTACTGACCGAAGCGGCGGTAACCGGCAAGCGCGATTACCTGCGCGGCCTGAAAGAAAACGTGGTCGTGGGTCGTCTGATCCCGGCTGGTACCGGTCTGGCTTATCACAGCGAGCGTAAGCGTCGCCGTGATGCTGACAAACCGTTGCGCGTAAGCGCCAGTGAAGTGGAAGCTGCACTGACCGAAGCGCTGAACTCTAGCGGTAACTGAGTTCTGCGATAAATGAGTGTAAGGCCCTGGCTGCTCCGTTCATCGAATCGAGACAATTTGTCGAGGTTCGATGGGTGGGGAGGTCGGGGCCTTGCCTTGACTGGGGACAAGATCCTCTTTAGACTCTTGTACCCCTAAATTTGGCGGGAATTCGTTCCTGCCATTTTGCTTTTCTTGCAAGACAATAGCGTCGCAAGACAACAGTGGAGCTAGTAGATGGCAACTATCAACCAGCTGGTACGTCAGCCGCGTAAGCGTATCGTCGAGAAATCCGACGTGCCTGCGCTGCAGAACTGCCCGCAACGTCGTGGCGTATGCACCCGTGTGTATACCACCACGCCGAAAAAACCTAACTCGGCACTGCGTAAAGTATGCCGTGTGCGTCTGACCAACGGTTTCGAGGTTTCCTCGTACATCGGCGGTGAAGGCCACAACCTGCAAGAGCACAGCGTGGTACTGATCCGCGGCGGTCGTGTAAAAGACTTGCCAGGTGTTCGTTACCACACCGTACGCGGTTCTTTGGATACTTCCGGCGTTAAAGGTCGTAACCAGGGTCGTTCGAAGTACGGTACCAAGAAGCCTAAGTAGTAGCGGCTTTTTGTAAAAACTGATTTTCTATTTTTCTGAGTCGATAAGAGTAAGGTCGGAGGCGTCCCGCAAGGGCACCGATTCCGAGCGAACCTGAAGACCGTTTGAGGGCTTATCCATGCCAAGAAGACGCGTAGCAGCCAAGCGCGAAGTGCTTGACGATCCAAAGTACGGCAGCCAGATCCTGGCCAAGTTCATGAACCACGTTATGGAAAGCGGCAAGAAAGCCGTTGCCGAACGTATCGTTTATGGCGCGCTGGAAAAAGTTAAAGAACGCAAGAACAGCGATCCCCTGGAAATCTTCGAGAAAGCTCTCGACGCCATCGCTCCGCTGGTCGAAGTAAAGTCGCGCCGTGTAGGCGGTGCTACTTACCAGGTTCCGGTCGAAGTTCGTCCGTCCCGTCGTAACGCTCTGGCAATGCGCTGGTTGGTAGACTTCGCCCGCAAGCGCGGCGAGAAGTCTATGGCTCTGCGTTTGGCTGGCGAACTGTTGGACGCCGCTGAAGGTAAAGGTGCTGCAGTTAAGAAGCGTGAAGACGTGCACCGTATGGCTGAAGCCAACAAGGCTTTCTCGCACTACCGCTTCTAATTTTAGCGTCACTAATTTTGCGAGGGCTTTATGGCTCGTACTACACCGATTAACCGCTACCGTAACATTGGTATCGTTGCTCACGTGGATGCTGGTAAAACCACCACCACCGAGCGCGTCCTTTTTTACACTGGCAAAAGCCACAAGATGGGCGAGGTGCATGACGGCGCCGCGACCACAGACTGGATGGTGCAGGAGCAGGAGCGTGGTATTACCATTACTTCTGCTGCTATTACCGCCTTCTGGCAGGGTTCCGAGAAGCAGCACAAGGACCAATACCGCTTCAACGTCATCGACACCCCGGGCCACGTTGACTTCACTATTGAAGTTGAACGTTCCCTGCGTGTTCTCGATGGCGCGGTTGTTGTGTTCTGCGGCACCTCGGGTGTTGAGCCTCAGTCGGAAACCGTATGGCGTCAAGCCAACAAGTACGGCGTTCCACGTCTTGTTTACGTAAACAAGATGGACCGTGCTGGTGCGAACTTCCTGCGCGTGATCGGCCAGATCAAGCAGCGTCTGGGTCACACTCCAGTGCCTATCCAGTTGGCTATCGGTTCCGAAGACAACTTCCAGGGTCAGATCGATCTGATGTCCATGGAAGCTGTTTACTGGAACGATGCTGACAAAGGTATGGTTCCACGTCGCGAGCCTATCCCTGCTGAACTGCAGGAACTGGCTAACGAGTGGCGCGGCAACATGATTGAAGCCGCGGCAGAAGCCAGCGAAGAGCTGATGAACAAGTACCTCGAAGGTGAAGAACTCACCAACGCGGAAATCAAGGCCGCTCTGCGTCAGCGTACTATCGCTGGTGAGATCGTTCTGGCTGTTTGCGGTTCTTCCTTCAAGAACAAGGGTGTTCCCCTGGTTCTCGACGCCGTTATCGACTACCTGCCTGCTCCTTCCGAAATTCCTGCCATCAAGGGTACTGACCCGGATGACGAGACTATCGAGCTGGAGCGTCATGCAGACGACAACGAGCCGTTCTCGGCTCTGGCGTTCAAGATCGCTACCGACCCATTCGTGGGTACCTTGACCTTTGTTCGAGTTTACTCGGGCGTGTTGGCCTCCGGCGACGGCGTGATCAACTCGGTTAAAGGCAAGAAAGAGCGCGTGGGTCGTATGGTGCAAATGCACGCAAACGCCCGTGAAGAAATCAAGGAAGTACGCGCTGGTGACATCGCGGCCTTGATCGGCATGAAGGACGTCACCACTGGTGAAACTTTGTGCAACGCTGACAAGCCAATCATCCTGGTTCGTATGGACTTCCCGGAGCCGGTTATTTCGGTTGCCGTAGAGCCTAAGACCAAGGATGACCAGGAAAAAATGGGTATCGCTCTGGGCAAACTTGCTCAGGAAGATCCATCTTTCCGCGTAAAAACCGATGAAGAGACTGGTCAAACGATCATCTCCGGCATGGGCGAGCTGCACCTGGACATCCTGGTTGACCGGATGCGCCGTGAGTTCAACGTCGAAGCCAACATTGGTAAGCCTCAGGTTTCCTATCGTGAGCGCATCACGAAGAACTGTGAAATCGAAGGCAAATTCGTTCGTCAATCCGGCGGTCGTGGTCAGTTCGGCCATTGCTGGATTCGTTTTGCTCCTGCTGACGAAGGTCAGGAAGGTCTGCAATTCGTGAACGAAGTCGTGGGTGGTGTGGTTCCTAAGGAATACATCCCGGCGATCCAGAAGGGTATCGAAGAGCAGATGAAGAACGGCGTTGTTGCCGGCTATCCGCTGATCGGCCTGAAGGCTACCGTGTTTGATGGTTCTTACCACGACGTCGACTCCAACGAGATGGCGTTTAAGGTGGCTGCTTCCATGGCGACCAAGCAACTGGCCCAGAAGGGCGGTGGTGAGTTGCTTGAGCCGATCATGGCGGTAGAGGTTGTTACGCCTGAAGACTATATGGGTGACGTGATGGGCGACCTTAACCGTCGTCGCGGCATGATTTTGGGTATGGAAGACACGGTCTCCGGCAAAGTGATTCGCGCCGAAGTTCCGCTGGGCGAGATGTTCGGTTATGCGACCGACGTTCGTTCCATGTCCCAGGGTCGCGCAAGCTACTCTATGGAATTCAAAAAATACAATACAGCTCCGTCGCACATCGTCGAAACTGTTACCAAAAAACAAGGCTGATTCAGCCCTTTAGGCAAGGAGTTAATTGTCGTGGCTAAAGAAAAATTTGATCGTTCCCTACCGCACGTCAACGTTGGCACCATCGGTCACGTTGACCACGGTAAAACCACTCTGACTGCAGCTCTGACTCGCGTCTGCTCCGAAGTATTCGGTTCGGCCATCGTTGATTTCGATAAAATCGACAGCGCGCCAGAAGAAAAAGCTCGTGGTATCACCATCAACACCGCACACGTCGAGTACAACTCGAAGATCCGTCACTACGCTCACGTTGACTGCCCAGGTCACGCTGACTATGTGAAGAACATGATCACCGGTGCTGCCCAGATGGACGGCGCTATCCTGGTTTGCTCGGCCGCTGATGGTCCGATGCCACAAACCCGTGAGCACATCCTGCTGTCCCGTCAGGTAGGCGTTCCGTACATCGTGGTTTTCCTGAACAAGGCTGACCTGGTAGACGACGCTGAGCTGCTGGAACTGGT
>NZ_JBWKNG010000044.1:0-18800 GCF_059415465.1 Pseudomonas sp. GW821-FHT10C09 | reverse complement strand
CGGGATAGCGAATTCTTTTTCATGAAGATCAAGAGCGTCTTTCCCGGTAATCCGTGAAGAACCAAAAAAAAGCCCGATCTCGCTAAAGCGTTCAATCGGGCGACAGCACTCAGGAGCAACAAGTGCAAAGGGAGGTTCGTTGCGCGTAAAGCCTTGAAGGGGTTGCGCCAGGTCACTTGAACATCAAGGGATTATCTGGCGATTAAAGGCTCAGGCGACCTGGGCAAGCTTGGCGTTGGCCTGGTTCAGGCCCTTCTCCTGGAAGTCACCGCCCAGGTTCATGCCTTCGGCGTGAATGAACGTCACGTCGTGGATGCCAATGAACGCCATGACCTGACGCAGGTACGGTTCCTGGTGGTCTGCCGTGCTACCGGCGTAGATCCCGCCGCGAGCGGTCAGCACGTAGGCACGCTTGCCGCTGAGCAGGCCTTGCGGGCCGGTGTCGGTGTACTTGAAGGTCACGCCGGCACGCAGCACATGATCGAGCCAGGCTTTGAGCGTGCTGGGGATGGCGAAGTTGTACATCGGTGCAGCCATGACCAGCACGTCGGCGGCCAGCAACTCATCGGTCAACTGGTTGGAGCGTTCCAGCGAAGCCTGTTCGATGTCGCTGCGTTGCTCGGCCGGTTTCATCCAGCCGCCCAGCAGGTTGATGTCCAGGTGCGGCACCGGATTGACGGCCAGGTCACGCACGGTGATCTGATCGGCCGGATGCGCGGCTTTCCATTGGCTGATGAAGGTCTGGGTCAGTTGACGGGAAACCGAGTCTTGCTGACGGGCGCTGCTTTCGATGATCAGAACGCGTGACATGGGATGTAGGCTCCATCTGAGAATGCTGTAAGGCGATGGAGTGGAGGTTAAACAGAGTCATATCGATGAAAAAGCGCAAATAACTGCTATAACCCATCAATAAATTCGTTTATAAGCTGAGCATACCCTGTGGGGGTGAGACAGCCCCACACAGGAACAAAGCGTTATTTCGGGGTGCAGGTCAGCTCGATACGCAGCTTGATGATGCTGCGGGTGAACTTCGCGGTAGCATTTTTATGCTTGCCCGCCGGTACATCGATCTTGCGGGTACGTGGCGCTTCCGGGCCATTGATGAACACGGCCTTGCAGCTGACATCGACATCGCCGTAGTTAGCCACCCGGATGGAGCCGATGTCGTTATCCGTGTCGAAAGTCTCATAGTCGACTTTCAAGCCATTGAGGTCTTTCTGCACATCGATCGGATAAGCAAATGCCGTCAGCGGCAGCATCGCCAGCAGCACACAACAGAATTTATTCATTCAGCAGTCTCCATAAAGGGCTGCCAGCTTAGGACAAGAGGAGCTATTCATGAAAGCGCCCCGCGTGACCCTTGATCAATGGCGAACATTGCAGGCCGTGGTCGACCACGGTGGTTTCGCCCAGGCCGCCGAAGCGCTGCACCGTTCGCAATCGTCGGTGAGCTACACCGTCGCGCGCATGCAGGACCAGCTCGGCGTGCCGCTGTTGCGCATCGACGGTCGTAAAGCCGTGCTCACCGAAGCCGGTGGCGTATTGCTGCGCCGCTCGCGGCAACTGGTGAAACAGGCCAGCCAACTGGAAGACCTGGCCCATCACATGGAACAAGGCTGGGAAGCCGAAGTGCGGCTGGTGGTCGACGCGGCGTACCCGAGCGCTCGCCTCGTGCGCGCCTTGACCGCGTTCATGCCGCAAAGTCGCGGCTGCCGTGTTCGCCTGCGTGAAGAGGTGCTGTCGGGGGTGGAGGAAGTCCTGCTCGAAGGCGTGGCCGACCTCGCGATCACCGGCCTGAGCATTCCAGGCTATTTGGGTGCGGAGTTGAGCGACGTCGAATTCGTCGCGGTCGCCCACCCCGACCATGCGCTGCACCGCCTCAACCGCGAACTGAATTTCCAGGACCTGGAAAGCCAGATGCAAGTGGTGATCCGTGACTCCGGCCGGCAGCAGCCGCGCGACGTCGGCTGGCTCGGCGCCGAACAGCGCTGGACCGTCGGCAGCCTGGCCACCGCCGCGACGTTTGTCAGCAGCGGCCTGGGGTTCGCCTGGCTGCCACGGCACATGATTGAACGGGAACTCAAGGAAGGCACGCTCAAGCTGCTACCGTTGGATCAGGGCGGCAGTCGCAATCCGAGCTTTTACCTGTATTCGAACAAGGACAAACCCTTGGGACCGGCGACGCAGATTCTCATCGAGCTGCTGCGCACTTTCGACACCGCACCACTGGACGCGCCTTTCGCCGCCCCTGAACAAGCCTGACAAGGAGTGAATGCATGGCCTATTTCGAACATGAAGGTTGCAACCTGCACTACGAGGAATATGGCCATGGCACGCCATTGCTCCTGGTCCATGGGTTGGGGTCCAGCACGCTGGACTGGGAAATGCAGATCCCGGCGCTGTCCACTCGCTACCGGGTGATCGTCCCGGATGTGCGCGGCCACGGTCGCTCCGACAAACCCCGCGAGCGCTACAGCATTGCCGGTTTCAGTGCCGACCTGGTCGCGCTGATCGAGCATTTGAACCTCGGCCCGGTGCATTACGTGGGGCTGTCGATGGGCGGCATGATCGGTTTTCAACTGGCCGTGGACCAGCCGCAATTGCTCAAGAGCCTGACCATCGTCAACAGCGCGCCAGAGGTCAAGTTGCGCAGTCGCGACGATTACTGGCAGTGGTTCAAACGCTGGAGCCTGATGCGCGCCCTCAGCCTGGGCACCATCGGCAAGGCCCTCGGCGGCAAGCTGTTCCCGAATCCGGAGCAGGCTGATTTGCGTCAAAAGATGGCTGAGCGCTGGGCAAAAAACGACAAACATGCTTATCTCGCCAGCTTCGATGCCATCGTTGGCTGGGGGGTTCAGGAACGACTTTCGAAGGTTGCCTGTCCAACCCTCATCGTCAGCGCCGACCGTGATTACACGCCGGTGGCGCTGAAGGAAACCTATGTAAAACTGCTGCCCGATGCGCGGCTGGTGGTGATCGCCGATTCGCGCCACGCCACCCCGCTGGACCAACCCGAACGCTTCAACCAAACACTGCTCGAGTTTCTCACCGCAGTCGATACCACCCCAATCAGGATCACTGACCCATGCTGAAAAAAATCGCCCTCGTCGCCGGTTCCGTTCTGTTTGCCGCCAACCTGATGGCTGCCACGCCAGCCAAGGCACCGCACGTCTTGCTGGACACCACCAACGGCCAGATCGAAATCGAACTGGACCCGGTCAAGGCGCCAAAAAGCACTGAAAACTTTCTGAAGTACGTGAACAGTGGCTTCTACAACAACACCATTTTCCACCGCGTCATTCCGGGCTTCATGATCCAGGGCGGCGGTTTCACTCAACAAATGCAGCAAAAACCGACCGAAGCGCCGATCAAGAACGAATCGAAAAACGGCCTGCATAACGTCCGTGGCACGCTGTCCATGGCGCGTACCTCCGATCCGGATTCGGCCACCAGCCAGTTCTTCGTCAACGTCAAGGACAACGATTTCCTTGACCAGGGTGACGGCTACGCCGTGTTCGGTAAAGTCGTGAAAGGCATGGACGTGGTAGACATCATCGTCAATACCCAGACCACTACCAAAAGCGGCATGAAAGACGTGCCCGCCGATCCTGTATTCATCAAGTCGGCCAAGGTCATCAACTAAGCTTCACAGGAAGTCTTGAGCGGTTGCCGTCCCGCGGCACCGCTCACACTGTTCAAAGGAGAGCCCGTGCGCGGGCGGAGAACTGATGCTTTATCGCCGTTTTGAAAAACTGATCGACGTCTTTCGTGATGCACCGACGGCGGCTCCGCCGGATCGGGTTCTCCCTTTCTATACCTATTACCTGAAGCAGGTCTGGCCGAGTTTCGCCGCCCTGCTGATCGTCGGCCTCTTCGGCGCGCTGATCGAAGTGGCGCTGTTCAGTTACCTGAGCCGCATCATCGACCTCGCCCAAGGCACGCCCAACGTCAATTTCTTCAAGGAACACGGTATCGAGCTGGCCTGGATGGCAGTGGTGGCGCTGATCCTGCGCCCGGTGTTCGTTGGCCTGCACGACTTGCTGGTGCACCAGACCCTGAGCCCCAGCATGACCAGCATGATCCGCTGGCAGAACCACAGTTACGTACTCAAACAGAGCCTCAACTTCTTCCAGAACGACTTCGCCGGGCGCATCGCCCAACGCATCATGCAGACCGGCAACTCGTTGCGTGATTCAGCGGTGCAAGCGGTGGACGCGCTCTGGCACGTGCTGATCTACGCGATCAGTTCGCTGGTGCTGTTTGCCGAGGCCGACTGGCGCCTGATGATCCCGTTGCTGAGTTGGATCGCCGCGTACATGGGTGCGCTCTACTACTTCGTGCCACGGGTTAAAGAGCGTTCGGTGGTGTCGTCCGATGCGCGCTCCAAACTCATGGGGCGGATCGTCGACGGCTACACCAACATCACCACGCTGAAGCTGTTCGCCCACACCAATTTCGAACAGCAGTACGCCAAGGAAGCCATCGAAGAGCAGACGGTAAAGGCCCAACTGGCTGGCCGCGTGGTCACCAGCATGGACGTGGTCATCACCAGCATGAACGGCCTGCTGATCGTCACCACCACCGGCCTGGCCCTGTGGCTGTGGACGCAGTCGCTGATCACCGTGGGCGCGATTGCCCTGGCCACTGGCCTGGTGATCCGCATCGTCAACATGTCCGGCTGGATCATGTGGGTGGTCACCGGCATCTTCGAAAACATCGGCATGGTCCAGGACGGTTTGCAGACCATCTCGCAACCGGTCAGCGTGACCGATCGCGATCAAGCCAAACCGCTGGCCGTCGCTCGCGGCGAAGTGCGTTTCGAGCACGTGGATTTCCACTACGGCAAGAAGAGCGGGATAATTGGCGACCTCAACCTGAACATCAAGGCCGGTGAAAAGATCGGCCTGATCGGTCCGTCCGGTGCTGGCAAATCGACTTTGGTCAATCTGCTGCTGCGCCTGTATGACGTGGAGGGCGGGCGAATCCTCATCGACGGCCAGAACATTGCCGACGTCGGCCAGGAAAGCCTGCGCGAGCGTATCGGCATGATCACCCAGGACACGTCGCTGCTGCACCGTTCGATCCGCGACAATTTGCTGTACGGCAAACCCGACGCCACCGACGCCGAACTCTGGGAAGCGGTGCACAAGGCCCGTGCCGACGAGTTCATTCCGTTACTGTCCGACGCCGAAGGCCGCACCGGTTTTGATGCGCATGTCGGTGAGCGCGGAGTGAAACTCTCCGGTGGCCAGCGCCAGCGGATTGCGATTGCCCGGGTGCTGCTCAAGGATGCACCGATCCTGATCATGGACGAGGCCACGTCAGCCCTCGACTCTGAAGTCGAAGCGGCGATCCAGGAAAGCCTGGAAACCCTGATGCAGGGCAAAACCGTGATCGCCATTGCCCACCGGCTTTCAACCATCGCCCGGATGGATCGGTTGGTGGTGCTGGAAAACGGCAGGATCGCCGAAACCGGCACCCACGCCGAACTGTTGGCCCATGGTGGGTTGTATGCACGACTGTGGCAGCACCAGACCGGCGGTTTCGTAGGAATCGATTAACCCGCAATCACCCCAACCCCATGTGGGAGCGTGCAGGCTCGCTCCCACAGGGATCTTTTACACGCCTAAAACCGCCACAGCCTCTCAACCACGGGCTCTGGCGGTTTTTTATGGGCACTGGAATTCTCAAAAAACCCTGCTGTACTCAGCCAAGGTTTCTGGAGATGGTTCTGCAGTCCATCTACTGGATGCGATAGGCAGTAAAACCTCGAAAGGACACGCTCTCATGTCTCTATTCAAACGTTCTGCGACAGAGTTAGTAGGCACGTTCTGGTTAGTGTTAGGAGGCTGTGGCAGTGCGGTACTGGCCGCTGCCTTCCCGAATGTGGGGATCGGTTTGCTGGGGGTGTCCCTGGCGTTTGGTTTGACGGTGCTGACCATGGCGTTCGCCATCGGCCATATCTCCGGTTGTCACCTCAACCCGGCAGTGTCGCTGGGCCTGGTGGTCGGCGGACGGTTCCCGGCCAAGGAACTGCCGGCCTACATCATTGCCCAGGTAATCGGCGCAGTGATTGCAGCCGCGTTGCTGTACTTCATTGCCAGCGGCAAACCCGGCTTCGACCTGGCCGGGGGCTTGGCTTCCAACGGTTATGGCGAACACTCTCCCGGCGGCTACTCCATGGCAGCAGGGTTTGTCTGTGAACTGGTGATGACGGCGATGTTCATCCTGATCATCCTCGGTGCCACCGACAAGCGTGCCCCGGCCGGACTTGCGCCCATCGCCATCGGCCTGGCACTGACTCTGATCCACCTGATCTCGATTCCAGTCACCAACACCTCGGTCAACCCGGCTCGCAGCACCGGCCCGGCCCTGATTGTCGGAGGCTGGGCGATTCAACAACTGTGGATGTTCTGGGTTGCGCCGCTGCTCGGTGCGGTAATTGGCGGCGTGGTTTATCGCTGGCTGGGCAAAGAAGACGCTTAAGGCCCCGGACGAGGATCAGTCTTGCCGATAAGGCAAGGCGGTCCTCGCCTCTTCGGCATAGGCCAGCACGCCGACACGCTCTTGCTCGAGGAAGTCTTTGACTGCTGCTTTCAGACCGGGATGCCGCAGGTAGTGCCAGGAATGCGTGATTACCGGTTCAAACCCGCGAATCAGCTTGTGTTCGCCCTGGGCACCGGCGTCGAATCGCTGGAAGCCGTTGGCAATCGCATAGTCCATGCCCTGATAGAAACAGGTCTCGAAATGCAGGCGATCAAACTCCGCCAGGCAGCCCCAGTAACGACCATAAAAACTGTCGCCACCCACCAGGCTGAAGGCCATGGCCACCGGCCGTGAGCCTTGCTTGGCCAGCACCACGCGAATCGACTCCGGCATGCGTTCGGCCAGCAGGCTGAAGAATTCGCGCGTCAAATAAGGCCTTTGCCGACGCACCGCGTAAGTATTGGCGTAGCAGGCATAGACGAAATCCCACTGCGCCTGATCCAGCTGCCGACCTTCGAGCCATTCGAAATCAATGCCCTGCCCCGCCACTTGCTCACGCTCTTTGCGCATCTGCTTGCGCTTGCGTGAACTGAGAGCGTCGAGGAAGTCCTGGAAGTCCCGGTAGCCGCGATTCTGCCAATGATATTGACAGCCAATGCGCTGCAGCCAGCCTGGCTGTTCGCTCAATGCAGCGTCGGTAAACGGGTCAGTGAAGTTGATGTGCGCACTGGAAAGCCCTTCGATCTCAAGATAGCCCGGCAGGCTGTTGAGTAACTCGAAACCGTCCTCGACGCTGGCCGCCAGCAACCGCGGACCACTCACCGGACTGAAGGGCACGGCGGTCAATAATTTGGGGTAGTAGTCGATGCCGGCGCGCTCGCAGGCATCGGCCCAGGCGTGGTCGAACACGTACTCGCCATAAGAATGCCACTTGCGGTAACTGGGCAACGCGGCGATCAGCCGATCACCCTCGACGTGCAACAAATGCTCGGGCTGCCAGCCGGAATGCGGGCCGACACTGCCGCTGTCCTCCAGGGCACTGAGGAAGGCATGGCGCAGAAAAGGCTGACTCTCAGGAACGAGCGCATCCCAGGTATGCGGTGCGATTTCGGACAGATTTTCCAATCGTTGCAGCGGCATCAACTTCCTCTCCACTTCTTGCGTGAAAGCCTCGCGAGTATCGCCTATCGCCAGCCATTCCACACCCGCGTTTCGCCGACAGGCCCGCGAAGAAAAAGTTCAAACAGCCTTTGTATCGTCATCAAGACGCCATCACTTTGCCACTGCCCTGTCATAAACCATCGCGATACTGGCGCCTGTTTTTAGAGCGCCTGGTTATTACCCGGCCACTGTTTTCCGTCCATCAATGGTCGGTTGTGCCCTGGATGGCTCAGTCATCCACTCTCATCTTCGGAGATTGATATGCGTCTTGCTTCCACGAAAACTGCGGCGGCCCTGTGTGGCGGGCTACTGCTGGCCATGAGCGTTCCGGCCAGCGCTGCAGTCGACGCCAAACTGCTCGACATGCTCAAGGCTAACGGCTCGATTACCAACGCACAGTACGGCGAGCTGCAAGCCGAACTGGCCCGGGATCAGAAAGACCAGCAAATCGCCCGTCAGGCTCAGCAAGAGACCAACGAGCAGATCGCACAAACTGCGAAGAAAACCGACACGCTGAGTGCCTTCGACCAGAAACTGGCATGGGCCGCCAAGACCCAGTTCAAGGGTGACGTTCGTTTCCGTGAAGAAACCGTCCACAACGATGGCGTTCCAAACAACAAAGACCAGGATCGCCAGCGCATTCGTGCCCGACTGGGTGCCTACAGCGAAATCAACCCGCAAGTCGACACCGGTATCCGTATCGCCACCGGCAGCAACGACGACGCGCGCTCCACCAACCAGGACCTGAACAACTACTTCGACAAGAAGCAGATCTGGCTGGACCAGGGTTACGTCGACTACCACCCGGACGCGATCAAGAACCTGCACCTCGTTGGCGGCAAGATGCCACAACAATGGGTGAGCATGGGCGACATCATCTGGGATAGCGACATCAACCCGGAAGGCCTGTCCGCATCCTACAAGTACCCGCTGAGCGGCAGCACCGAACTGTTCGGTAGCGCCGGTCACTACACCCTCAAGGACAACGTCGACGGCGAAGGCGTGCAGTTCAAACACGACCTGCGTCTGTACGCTGGCCAGTTGGGTGCGCGCTTTGCCATCACCGACAGCCTGAAAATGACCTTGGGCGGCAGTATCTATTCCTACGACAACGACGCGAACAGCGCCTGCCCTACCACCGGCACCGTCACCGCGCCCTGCGCCCTGGCCGTCAACGGCAACAGCCCGAACGAACGTTTCAAACTGTATGAAGGCTTTGGTCAGCTCGACATCAACAACCTGCCAGTACCGCTCTCGCTGTACGGTCAGTACGTCAACAACAAAGACGCGAGCAACGACCAGGACACTGGCTGGTTGACCGGCGTCAAGACCAAGCTCTACGGCTTCGCAGTGGACTACAACTACCGCGATGTACAGCGTAACTCGGTAGTCGGCGCCTTCACCGACTCCGACTTCGCCAACGGTTTCACCGGTTCGCGCGGCAGCAAGTTGAAAGTGAGCTACGAGTTGGACAAGAACTTCAACCTGGGCGCGACGTACTTCATGGCAACGTCTGACCAGACCAACGCCAGCATCAACAAGAAAGATTCGGACATCAACACCCTGCAACTGGATGCTGAAGCGAAGTTCTGATTTACCCCCGCTACACGACTCGGGCAAGGAAGCCCGGGTTGCTTTTACAGTCTGGCGTGGATGGGTTGATCCCCATCATCCGTTCGATTCATCCACGCGAGCCTGTTTCTTGACCCCCGCCCCCCATCCCCGCTGCTACGGAATGTCCTTGCGACGTTCGGCAGCCAGACGTTCGGCCAGCGTATCAGCGTCCGGCACGGCGTCCTCGGGCATGGCGCGCAATGTCGCCTGCATCACCCGCATCTGACGAATGAACCGCCGGCAATTAGGGCAGAACATCAGGTGATGACGCACCATCAGCCGCTCACGAAAACTCAACTGCCCGTCAAGATAATCGCTGGAACGTGCCACTTGTTCCTTACAGGTCAGCATTCGCCGGTTTCCTCAAAATGTTCTACGGTCGCAAAGACCTTCAACCGTGCCCGATGCAGCAGCACACGAACATTGGAGAGCGAGATTTCCAGAAGATTACAGATCTCTTCCAGCTCAAGCCCCTGACGCTCGCGAAGTAATAACACACTGCTTTGCAGTTCCGACAGGCTGAGCAGCGTGTGTTCCAGGCATTCGCGCAGCTCGTTTTCGGTCAGTAGCGCTTCCGGCGTGTCCTGGTGCCAGGCAAACGGCGCCACCAGCCAATGACCATCAGCGGACGAGAAACGATCGTCATCGATGGTCCCGTGGGGCGACGGCAGGTCATCGAGGAGCACTTCGCGACGGTTTTGTTTGTATCGACCTTTTGCCGCATTCGCGGTAATGGTCAGCAACCAGGTCTTGAGGCTCGACCTCGCCTCGAATTTGCTCAAGTTACGCACCACCGACAGCCACGCATCCTGAACGATTTCGTCGGCATGCCGGCTGCCCACAATCGCGTAGGCCACCGCGCGCATGGCGCTCTGGTAAGTGCTGACTAATTCCTTGAATGCCTTTTGCTCGCCGGCCAGTAATCGCTCAAGCAGTTGCGAATCGTCAGCCGCCATCAATCAATCCCCTTGTTCTGACTTCGAAAATGACGACGGCAGGACTCCGCCCGCGGCGCAGTCCTGCCGTTATTTCCGAAAGCTACAGTGTCCTGACGGTTTCGACTGTAGGAAACGTCCCAACTATCCAACGGAAAAAGGTGTGGCTCAACGCTTGCGCAGAATCACGCTGCCAATCGAGTAACCGGCGCCAAACGAACTGAGCACGGCCAGCGAGCCGGCGGCCAGATCATCCTGATTCTTGTGAAAAGCGATCACCGACCCGGCGGAGCTGGTGTTGGCGTAGGTGTCGAGAATCACCGGTGCCTCTTCTTCGGTGGCCTCGCGACCCAGCAGTTTCTTGACGATCAGGTGGTTCATGCTGAGGTTGGCCTGGTGCAGCCAGAAACGCTTCACGTCACCGATGTTGAGCTTGTTCTCATCCAGGTGCGTGGCGATCAGCTCGGCGACCATCGGGCACACGTCGCGGAACACCTTGCGGCCTTCCTGCACGAACAGTTTGTCCTTGGCACCGATGCCCTCTTCCGCAGCGCGGTTGAGGAAGCCGAAGTTGTTGCGGATGTTGTTGGAGAACTTGGTCAGCAGTTTGGTGCTGACGATGTCGAACTGGTACTTGGACGTCGCCAGGTCCGCACGCTCGATGATCACGGCGGTGGCCGCGTCACCGAAGATGAAGTGGCTGTCGCGGTCGCGGAAGTTCAGGTGACCGGTGCAGACTTCCGGGTTGACCATCAGGATCGCCCGGGCCTGGCCCAGTTGCACGCTGTTGGTGGCGGCCTGGATGCCGAAGGTTGCCGAGGAGCAGGCAACGTTCATGTCGAAACCGAAGCCCTGGATGCCCAGCGCTTCCTGGACTTCGATGGCGATGGCCGGGTAGGCGCGTTGCAGGTTGGAGCAGGCGACGATCACGCCGTCGATGTCCGCGGCAGTCTTGCCGGCGCGCTGCAAGGCTTGTTCGGCAGCGCCGATGGCCATTTGGCAAAGCACCGACCATTCGTCGTTCGAGCGCTCCGGCAGGCGTGGCGCCATGCGTTGCGGGTCGAGAATGCCGTCCTTGTCCATGACAAAGCGGCTTTTGATGCCGGAGGCTTTTTCGATAAACGCAGCGCTGGACTCGGTCAACGCTTCGATTTCGCCACGGGCAATGGCCTCGGCGTTGTCGGCGTTGAATTGCGCGACGTAGGCGTTGAAGGACTGCACCAGCTCTTCGTTGGAGATGCTGTTGGCCGGGGTGTACAGGCCGGTGCCGCTGATGACGACGTTATGCATGGTCGTTTCTCTAATCTGTTCAGGCAGAAAGCATTGGCACCGACGTACCAACACACAAAGGGTCTGTTCCCGTCACGGGAAGCCAACCAGGCATCGCTTTATTCCGTTCCGCCCGAACCTTGAAGGGCTCAAAACCGCGGGGCCGGCGTTTATAGGCGCGAAGTTTGCCATAAACGTTAGATTTTGGCGCCTTTTGCGCGAGTAACGGCGTACCTAAAATGTGGGAGCGAGCCTGCTCGCGAAGAGGGCATCAGCTTCAACATCATTGTTGACTGACACACCGCCTTCGCGAGCAGGCTCGCTCCCACAGGTTTTGTAGCGAGCCCCGGTTTCAGGGTTCGACCTGGGTCCACTGTTTATTCAGGCGTTTATCGGAGATCGGCACCTTGGTCCCCAATTGCTGGGCAAACAGCGAAACCCGGTATTCCTCCAGCCACCAGCGATACAGCTCCAGCTGCGGATCGCGCTTGCCTTCCTGGGCATGTTTGCTGGCGCGGGTCTGGTATTGGGCCCAGAGGCCGGATAATTCGCCGCTCCACACCCGATCCCGTTGCACCTGAGCACCGATCTTCTCGAAACGCTGCTCGACCGCTTTCAGGTAACGCGGCAGTTCCTTGAGCCACACCATTGGCGTTTCACGGACAAAACCGGGATACACCAGGTGACTGAGCTGCTGCTTGATGTCGTTCAGGGCCACGGCTTGCGCCAGGTCGATCTTGCCCTTGAAGCGTTTTTGCAGGCCATGCCACAGTTTGAGGATTTCCAGGGTCAGCTTCGCCAGACGCTCGGCGTGTTCAGTCCAGCCGCCACGTTTGCGCTCGGCCAACGCCGCCAGCCCGGCACCATCGCGTGGCAACGGGTCTTCACCGTCGAGAATGCAGCTGTCGAGACTGGCCAGCAGAATGTCTTCCACCAGACTGTCGACGCGCCCCATGTCGCGGTACATCAGGCCCAATTCGGTCAGCCCCGGCAACTTGCCGCGCAGGAATTTCGCCGGTTCCGCCAGTTGCTGCATCAGCAAACGCTGCAATGCACGACGATGCTGGAACTCGGCTTCGGCCGGCGTCGAGAAACGCCCTTCCTTGACCGTGCCGCCCTCTTCCACCAGCGCCGGATAGACCGTCATCGACAGCCCGGCAATCTTCTGTTGGGTTTTCTCAGCGACCGCGGCAAAGACTTTCGCCTCCACCGGTTGCTGGCTTTTCGCGGTTTGCGGTACCGCCAATGCGGCCTGACTCGCTTCAGCAAAACGCGCGGTCAGTTCCGCCAGATCACGCCCTTCGCCAAGGAACTTGCCCTCGCCGTCGACGATTTCCAGGTTCATTCGCAAATGGCTGTCGACCTGTTGTGACGCTTCGGCCCACGCCTCATCGCTGACCCGCGCGCCGGTCATGCGCAGCAATTCGCGGCCCAGCGCCTGCGGCAATGAACCCTCGGCGAAGGTCATGCGTTGCAGCGCGGCTTTGACGAAGTCTGGCACCGGCACGAAATTCTTGCGCAAGGCCTTGGGCAGGTTGCGCACCAGCGCGATGCATTTGGCTTCGATCACCCCCGGCACCAGCCACTCCAGACGTTCCGGTGGCAACATTGGCAGCAACGGCGCCGGCACGCGCAGGGTCACGCCATCGCGTGGATGGTTGGGCTCGAAGTGGTAACTCAGCGACAGCTCCAGATCACCGATGTGCAGAGTGTCCGGGTAATGCAGGGCGGTGACTTCGCTAGCCTCGCGGGCCAGCACGTCTTCTTCGCGCATGATCAACAGCTGCGGGTCTTTCTGGCTGTTGACCTTGTACCAACTGTCGAACGTGGCGGTCTGGTGAATCTCCGCCGGCAATCGCGCATCGTAGAAAGCGAACAGGGTTTCTTCGTCGGCGAGAATGTCACGGCGACGGGCCTTGGCTTCCAGTTCGTCGAGTTGTTCCAGCAGTTGCGCGTTGGCTGTCAGGCATTTGGCCTTGGACTGAATCTCGCCGCGCACCAGCCCTTCACGAATGAAAAACTCACGGGACACCACCGGATCAATCGGCCCGTAATGCACGGGCCGGCGACCAACCACGATCAGTCCGAACAAAGTGATCTGCTCGAAGGCCACAACCTGACCGCGCTTCTTCTCCCAATGCGGTTCGAAGTGGTTTTTCTTGATCAGGTGCCCGGCCAGCGGCTCGATCCAGTCGGCATCGATCTTGGCGACCATGCGCGCATAGAGTTTGGTGGTTTCCACCAGCTCGGCGGTCATCAGCCATTGCGGGCGCTTCTTGCCCAAACCGGATGACGGGTGAATCCAGAAACGCCGCTGACGGGCGCCCAGGTAATCACCTTCATCGGTTTTCTGGCCGATCTGACTGAGCAGGCCCGAGAGCACGGCTTTGTGCAGTTTCGGGTAATCCGCCGGTTCTTTGTTGATGCTCAGCTGCATGTCGCGGCAGATCAGGCTCAACTGACGGTGCGAGTCGCGCCATTCGCGCAACCGCAGGTAATTGAGGAAATTCTTGCGGCACCAATTGCGCAACGGACTCGCCGTCAGCGCCTGGCGTTGATCTTCAAAGCCGCGCCACAGATTGACCAACCCGGCGAAGTCCGAGTCGACGTCCTTCCATTGTGCGTGAGCCTGATCAGCCGCCTGCTGACGCTCCGGCGGACGCTCGCGCGGGTCTTGAATCGACATGGCGCTGGCGACGATCAGCACTTCCTGCAAGCTGCCGAGTTTCGCCGCCTCCAGCAGCATGCGGCCCATGCGCGGGTCCACCGGCAAGCGCGCCAGATTGCGCCCCAGCGGGGTCAGCTGGCTGTTGCGGTCCACCGCCGAAAGCTCTTGCAGCAGGTTGAAACCGTCGCTGATGGCCTTGCCATCCGGCGGTTCGATAAACGGGAAATCGGTAATCTCGCCAAGGCGCAGGTGCAGCATCTGCAAAATAACGGCGGCGAGGTTGGTGCGCAGGATTTCCGGGTCGGTAAATTCCGGACGACCCATGAAATCGTCTTCGCCATAAAGGCGGATGCAGATGCCGGGCTCAACCCGACCGCAGCGACCTTTACGCTGGTTGGCGCTGGCCTGTGAAATCGCCTCGATGGGCAGGCGCTGGACCTTGGCGCGGTAGCTATAACGGCTGATGCGCGCGGTGCCGCTGTCGATCACGTAACGAATGCCCGGCACCGTCAGCGAGGTTTCCGCGACGTTAGTCGCCAGGACCACGCGACGTCCTGGGTGCGACTGGAAAATCCGCTGCTGCTCTGCCGGCGACAGACGCGCATACAACGGCAGGATTTCGGTGTGTTTGAGCTGGGCCTTGCGCAGCATGTCGGCAGCATCGCGAATTTCGCGCTCGCCGGGCAGGAACACCAGCACATCGCCGGGGCTCTTGCGCTCGCTGCGTTCGAACGCGGCAATTTCGTCGAGGGTGGCGAGAATCGCCTGGTCCACGGTCAAGTCGTCCTCGACGCGGTTGCCCTCTTCGTCCTGCTCCAGCGTCAGCGGGCGATACCAGGTTTCCACCGGGAAGGTGCGGCCGGAGACTTCGACAATCGGTGCGTCGTCGAAGTGCTTGGAGAAGCGCTCCAGGTCGATGGTGGCCGAGGTGATGATGACTTTCAGGTCCGGACGGCGCGGCAGCAGGGTTTTCAGGTAACCGAGCAGGAAGTCGATGTTCAAGCTGCGTTCGTGGGCTTCGTCGACGATGATCGTGTCGTAGCGTTCGAGGTAGCGGTCGTTCTGGGTTTCCGCCAGCAGGATGCCGTCGGTCATCAGTTTGATCAGGGTGTTGGAATCGCTCTGGTCCTCGAACCGCACCTGATAACCGACCAGCGCGCCCAGTGGCGTCGCCAGTTCTTCAGCAACGCGGCTGGCCACGCTGCGCGCCGCAATTCGACGCGGCTGGGTGTGGCCGATCAGGCCATGCTGGCCGCGACCGATTTCCAGGCAAATCTTCGGCAACTGGGTGGTTTTACCCGAGCCGGTTTCGCCAGCGATGATCAGCACCTGATGCTTGAGCAGCGCGGCTTTGATTTCGTCGCGCTTGGCCGCGATCGGCAAACTGTCGTCGTAACGAATCACCGGCAGGCTGGCGCGCCGCGCCAACACCTGATCACAGGACGCCTGCAGGCGCGTCACCCACAGGGCCAGCTTGGCCTCGTCAGGTTTCTTGCGTAGCTCAAGCAACTGCCGCCGCAGCCGGTGGCGGTCGGCGAGCATGGCGTGATCGAGGTTTTTCAGCAGTTTGTCGATGGAGGGCGATTCGTCGGTCATCGGGTACGCAATTCAGTCGTCTAGTGGCGCAGGGGGGCGATTGTCGCAGATTTGGCGGTACAAATGAGCGCTGCGATTTTTCGAACGGTCACTGCTCCCTGTAGGAGCCCGGCTTGCCGGCGATAGCGATCTTGCGGACGCCATCGCCGGCAAGCCGGGCTCCTACAGGTTTGTGGTCGCCCAAACGAGGTTATTCGTTTTCGAAGCCTTTGCGCCGATACGGGAACACGTCGATGATCTTCCCCGCCCGAATCGCCTCTTGCAGGCTTTTCCAGTAATCGGCGTTGTACAACTCGCCATGCAACTGATCAAACAAGCGCCGCTGACCCGAGTCAGCAAACAAAAACGGTGGAAACTCCTCGGGAAACACATCCAGCGGCCCGATCGAATACCAAGGCTCCGATGCCATCTCGTCTTCCGGCGTACGCGGTTGCGGGATGTGGCGGAAGTTGGCCTCGGTCAAAAAGCAGATTTCGTCATAGTCATAAAACACCACGCGACCGTGGCGGGTGACGCCGAAGTTTTTCAGCAGCATGTCGCCGGGAAAGATGTTCGCCGCCGCCAGTTGCTTGATCGCCAGGCCGTAATCCTCCAGCGCCTCATGCACCTGCGCCTCGTTGGCGTTTTCCAGGTACAGGTTCAACGGCGTCATCCGCCGTTCGGTCCAGCAGTGGCGGATCAGCACGGTGTCGCCTTCGACCGACACCGTGGAGGCTGCCACTTCGAGTAATTCTTCCAGGCACGCCGGGTCGAACTTGCTCAACGGGAAACGGAAATCGGCGAACTCCTGGGTGTCGGCCATGCGCCCGACGCGGTCGACACTTTTAACCAGGCGGTATTTCTCGATCACCGTGGCGCGGTCGACGTTCTTCGACGGCGAGAAGCGATCCTTGATGATTTTGAACACGGTGTTGAAACCCGGCAGGGTAAACACGCTCATGACCATGCCGCGCACACCGGGGGCCATGATGAACTGGTCGTCGGTGTTGGCCAGGTGATTGATCAGCGCCCGATAGAACTCGGACTTGCCGTGTTTGTAGAAACCGATCGAGGTGTACAGCTCGGCGATGTGTTTGCCCGGCAGGATGCGCTTGAGGAAACCGATGAACTCCGCCGGCACCGGCACGTCGACCATGAAATACGAGCGGGTGAACGAGAAGATGATCGACACGTCCGCTTCATCGGTAATCAGCGCATCGATCTGAATCCCGCGACCTTCGCGGTGCAGCAGCGGAATTACCAGCGGCCACTGCTCGTCCCGGGTGTAGATGCGCCCGACCAGGTACGCGCCTTTATTGCGGTAGAGCACCGAGGAAAACAGCTCGACGCTCAGCTCCGGGTCCTTGCACACCCAGTCCGGCAGGTTCTCGCGCAGTTGCGCTTCGAGGCGGCTCAGGTCGCCGGCCAGGTCAGCGTAATCTTCACTGAAACGGTAGTCGGCAAAAATGCTCGCCAGCATGCCGGACAACTGACCCTGAGGTTTGTAGGTGCGGGTTTGTGCGGCGCGGGCCCGACGCAGGCTTGGGCGCGTGGTGTGGATAAACATGCAGCCGTCGCTGATCAGGTCATGGCTGAACAAACCGCAGAAAATCGAGTTGTACCAGGTCTCGGACAGTTCATCGTCGAAACGCAGGTCGATCAGCGTGATGTACGCGCTCTTGACCAGCGGCCAGCAACTGACGTCCAGCGTGTCGCTGTCGAACGCGACGCGCAGCCGTTCCACAGTTTCACTGACTTTTTCTTCATAGAGATTGATCCGCGCGGCGGACGCGACTTGCGTCTCCTGCCACTGGGCCTGCTCGAAGCGGGCTCGCGCGCCGTCGGTGATCTGACGGAAATGCTCGCGGTAATCGTCAAAGCCATCGAGGATCATTCGGGCGATATCGGCGGCTGGCCATTGCTGCGGCATGGTGAGACCTCTGCGGGAATTCGTGAGCCCTGAGCTTAGCCAGTGAACCGGGTGCAGGAGAAGCGTAATTTTCACTGCAGTTATTTGCCCGTTTTTCGGTTGCCATCGATCTGGCACTCGGCAACACTCTCGTCCCCATAAAGGAAGGAGAGCAGCGTGAACCCCGTCGATATCGTCCGTTTACTGTCATTGGCGGCCATTTGGGGTGCGAGCTTTCTGTTCATGCGCATCATCGCCCCCGTGATTGGCACAATCCCCACGGCGTTTTTCCGCGTGTCGATCGCTGCGACCGGCCTGCTGATTATTCTCGGGCTGATGCGCATCAGCTGGGACTTCAAAGGCAAACTCAAGACCGTGATGCTGCTCGGGGTGATCAACTCCGGGATCCCGGCGACCCTGTATTCCGTGGCCGCCCAGGTGCTGCCGGCCGGGTACTCGGCCATTTTCAACGCCACCACGCCACTGATGGGCGTGTTGATCGGCGGGTTGTTCTTCCATGAACGACTCACCGCCGCCAAGCTTGGCGGGGTATTCCTCGGGTTGTTTGGTGTGGGCGTGCTGACCCGCGCCGGCCCGGTTGCGTTCGACCTGCAATTGCTGATGGGCGCCCTCGCCTGCCTGATGGCCACGACCTGTTACGGCTTCGCCGGTTTCCTCGCCCGCCGCTGGCTGGATCAGGCCGGCGGTCTCGACAGCCGTTTGTCCGCGCTGGGCAGCATGCTCGGGGCGACGCTGTTTCTGTTGCCGTTGTTCGGCTACAGCGTGATCAGCCAACCGCCGGCGAGCTGGGGCGGCTGGAATGTCTGGTTGTCGTTGCTGGGGTTGGGGCTGGTGTGTACTGCGCTGGCGTATATCATCTACTTCCGCTTGCTCAGCTCGGTCGGGCCGGTGCGGTCGATGTCCACGACCTTCCTGATCCCGCCGTTCGGGGTGTTGTGGGGAGCGTTGTTGCTGGATGAGCCGTTGTCGATGGCGCATATCTATGGCGGGGTGTTGATTGCGGCGGCGTTGTGGCTGGTGTTGAAGCCGGCGGTGGTGAAAGTGGCTGAGGTGACTGCCAAGTAGATTGGCTGTGTTGCTGATGACGCCTTCGCGAGCAGGCTCGCTTGTATGGTAGGACTTGAAGGGAGGAGGAGGGACTAGGCTCGATTCTGACTGTTGA
>NZ_JBWKNG010000043.1:0-23053 GCF_059415465.1 Pseudomonas sp. GW821-FHT10C09 | reverse complement strand
GTTTACCAAGGAGTTTTCCGTTTCGACTGCGCCGGAAGTGGGGCGAATTATAGACATCCAGAATCTGCCGTCAAGCACTGATTTCGGCTTTACTCGGATTTCAGCGAAATACGCGCAAATGCCTTCTTGCCGGCCTGACAAACGTGCGTGGCACCCAGTACGTATATAAAGGTGCGATCAACCACTTCACCATCTATGCGCACACCGCCAGCATTCAACAGATCACGCGCTACTGCCGAGTTCTTCACCAGCCCTGCCTTATTAAGGACAGCCGCAATCGGCATATCCTCAGCAGCAGTCAATTCGATCTCAGGCAGATCATCCGGCAGCTCGCCCTCCTTCATACGATTGCCTGCTCCACGGTGAGCATTGGCCGCAGCCTCCTCGCCATGGAAACGCGCAACGATCTCTTCAGCCAGCTTGATCTTGATGTCACGCGGGTTCGCACCAGCTTCGACATCGGCACGGAATGCATTGATCTCATCCATGGAGCGGAAGCTGAGCAATTCGAAGTAACGCCACATCAGCGCATCCGGAATGGAAACCAGCTTGCTATACATGACACCTGGTGCTTCCTGGATACCGACATAATTGCCCAGGGACTTGGACATCTTCTTCACGCCATCCAGACCTTCAAGCAACGGCATGGTCAGAATGCACTGCGGCTCTTGACCGTACCCGCGCTGAAGCTCACGCCCCATCAACAGGTTGAATTTTTGGTCGGTACCGCCCAACTCGACATCTGCGCGCAACGCGACCGAGTCATAACCCTGAACCAGCGGATAGAGGAACTCATGAATGGCGATGGGCTGATTGGATGTATAGCGCTTGTCGAAATCGTCGCGCTCGAGCATGCGCGCAACGGTGTACTGCGAAGTCAGGCGAATGAAGTCGGCCGGCCCCATCTGATCCATCCAGGTGGAGTTGAACGCAACTTCGGTTTTAGCCGGATCAAGAATCTTGAAGACCTGGGTCTTGTAGGTCTCGGCGTTCTCGAGAACCTGCTCACGGGTAAGCGGCGGACGTGTCACGCTCTTCCCGCTCGGATCACCAATCATCCCGGTGAAGTCACCAATAAGGAAGATCACCTGATGCCCCAGCTCCTGGAACTGGCGCAGCTTATTAATAAGCACGGTATGACCCAGGTGCAAATCCGGCGCAGTCGGATCGAAGCCAGCCTTAATACGTAGCGGTTGGCCACGTTTGAGCTTCTCGATCAGCTCGGACTCGACCAACAGTTCTTCCGCACCACGTTTAATCAGCGCTAGCTGCTCTTCAACCGACTTCATAACAGACCCGCAAGGCTCGAATTCAAAGGGGACCAACCATACAAGATCACGCGTCAAATACAAAGTTTGGCCGGCGCAATGACGCCAATCCGCCGGCAGAGTGTCCGCGGACTTGCTTCAGAGATGATTTGGTTATATTTTATACAGTTATTTCATCTTCATCATGTCATTCATCTTTTCCAATTCATCTTTTTTCAAAGTCAAAAATTACTTATGACCAAAGAATCGTCTAAAGCGCCACCGCTTTACCCGAAGACCCACCTGCTCGCAGCAAGTGGCATCGCCGCTCTGCTGAGCCTGGCGCTTCTGGTATTCCCTTCCAGCGATGTTGAAGCCAAAAAGACCACCCTGAGTCTTGAACTGGAAACCCCTGCTGAACAACTGTCACAAGAACAAGACGCCGCTGAGGCCGCTCAAGCCACAAATGAACCAGTGGCCTCCCCTTTCGCGCAGATCGAAAACGCCGCCGAAGAACCGCAGGAAACCGCTCAGGCCGCGCCTGTGGTCGAAGAAAAGAAGGCTCCAAACCACAGGGAAGTGATCGTCTCCAAGGGCGATACGCTCTCCACCCTGTTTGAGAAAGTCGGCCTCCCGGCCGCTTCGGTGCATGAAGTTCTGGCCAGCGACAAGCAAGCCAAGCAGTTCAGCCAGCTTAAACATGGGCAGAAACTCGAATTCGAACTGAACCCTGAAGGCCAGCTGACCAACCTGCACAGCAAGATCAGCGACGTCGAAAGCATTACCCTGACCAAGAATGACAAGGGTTATGCATTCAACCGCATCACCGCCAAGCCCACTGTGCGTTCCGCCTATGTTCATGGCGTCATCAACAGTTCGCTGTCGCAATCCGCCGCTCGCGCCGGCCTGTCCCACAGCTTGACCATGGACATGGCCAGCGTGTTTGGCTACGACGTCGACTTCGCCCAGGATATTCGCCAAGGCGACGAGTTCGATGTGATCTACGAGCAGAAAGTCGTCAACGGCAAGGCTGTCGGCAACGGCCCGATCCTTTCCGCGCGCTTCACCAACCGCGGCAAAACCTACACCGCCGTGCGTTACATCAATAAACAAGGCAACAGCAGCTACTACACCGCTGACGGCAACAGCATGCGCAAAGCGTTCATCCGAACCCCGGTTGACTTCGCCCGCATCAGTTCGAAGTTCTCCATGGGCCGCAAGCACCCGATCCTGAACAAGATTCGCGCCCACAAAGGCGTTGACTATGCCGCACCACGGGGCACGCCAATCAAGGCTGCCGGCGACGGTAAAGTGTTGTTGGCCGGTCGCCGCGGCGGCTATGGCAACACCGTGATCATCCAGCACGGCGCCACCTACACCACGCTGTATGGCCACATGCAAGGCTTCGCCAAAGGCGTAAAAACCGGCGGTACGGTTAAGCAGGGCCAGGTGATCGGCTTCATCGGCACCACCGGGCTCTCCACTGGCCCACACTTGCACTACGAATTCCAGGTCAATGGCGTTCACGTCGACCCGCTGGGCCAGAAGTTGCCAATGGCCGATCCGATCGCCAAGGCCGAACGCTCACGCTTCCTAGCGCAGAGCCAACCGTTGATGGCGCGTATGGATCAAGAGAAGGCCACCCTGCTGGCTTCGAGCAAGCGCTAAGCCATGACGCTCTATATTGGTGTGATGTCCGGAACCAGTCTCGATGGCCTGGACATCGCACTGGTTGAGCTCTCCCCCGCGATCAAGCTGATCGCCACGCACTACATTCCCATGCCGGAATCCCTGCGCATCGAGCTGCTCGGCTTGTGCGCCAGCGGCCCGGACGAGATTGCCCGCTCTGCCATCGCCCAACAAAACTGGGTAAAACTGGCGGCCCAGGGCATTCACTCCCTGCTTGCTCAACAAAACCTGAAGCCCGAAGACATTCGTGCGATTGGCAGCCACGGCCAGACCATTCGCCACGAACCGGCGCGCGGCTTTACTGTGCAGATAGGCAACCCCGCCCTGCTGACCGAGTTGACTGGCATCACCGTGGTCAGTGACTTCCGCAGCCGCGATGTGGCCGCAGGCGGGCAAGGCGCTCCGCTGGTGCCAGCCTTCCACGAAGCCTTGTTTGATGAAAGCGCAGGTCATCGCGCAGTGTTGAATGTGGGTGGGTTCAGCAACCTCAGCTTGATTGAACCCGGCAAACCGGTAGCGGGTTTCGACTGCGGCCCGGGCAATGTGCTGCTGGACGCCTGGATTCACCAACAGCGTGGCGACAACTTCGATCGTGACGGTCAATGGGCCGCCAGCGGCAACGTCGAGCCGGATCTGCTGAATGAATTGCTCAGCGATCCCTTCTTCGTGACCAAAGGCCCCAAAAGTACCGGCCGCGAAGTGTTCAACCTGCCCTGGCTGACACAGCACCTGTCGAAACTGCCGGCATTCGCCGCCGAAGACGTACAAGCCACCCTGCTCGAACTCACCGCGCTGACCATCGTTGAGTCACTGCAACATGCCCAGTTGAATACGCAAGAACTGCTGGTCTGCGGTGGCGGCGCGCACAACGCCACGCTGATGAAGCGCTTGGCCGGCTTACTGCCGAATGCGAAAGTCAGCAGCACCGCCACTCACGGTGTAGACCCCGACTGGGTTGAAGCCATGGCCTTTGCCTGGCTGGCCCATTGCTGCCTCGAAGGCATCGCCGCCAACCGCCCAAGTGTCACCGGCGCCCGCGGCTTGCGCGTACTCGGCGCGATCTACCCCGCATAAACCCCAGACAGCAAAACGCCGCATAACCCATAAGGTTCTGCGGCGTTTTACAGTGTGCTGAAGGTGCGATCAGATCGAGAACGAAGAACCGCAGCCACAGGTAGTGCTGGCGTTCGGGTTCTTGATCACGAAGCGCGAACCTTCCAGACCTTCCTGATAATCCACCTCGGCGCCTGCCAGGTACTGGAAGCTCATCGGGTCTACGACCAGGCTCACGCCTTCGCGTTCGACGATGGTGTCGTCATCGGCCACTTCTTCATCGAAGGTGAAGCCGTACTGAAAACCTGAACAACCGCCGCCCGTAACGAATACGCGCAGCTTCAAGCGATCATTCCCCTCTTCATCGACCAGGCTCTTCACCTTGTGCGCGGCACCGTGGGTGAATTGCAAAGCCGTGGGGGTGAAGGATTCGACGCTCATGCTGACTATCTCCCGGCGTTACGCCGCCATAATGCGTGATGACGCGCATTATCCGCTTCTCCTAGAAAATCGGTCAACTATTGTTACGGTATATCAATCAAGCAAACTGTCCGACCAGAATGCAAAAAGGCCCATTCAATGGGCCTTTTTGCTGTCCGGGATTGGGCCTTACGGCAGCATGCCCGCGTGGGACAAGCCGAAGCGCTCATCCAGGCCGAACAGGATGTTCATGTTCTGCACCGCCTGACCCGACGCGCCTTTGACCAGGTTGTCGATGACCGACAACACCACCACCAGATCACCATCCTGCGGACGATGCACGGCAATCCGGCACACATTGGCACCGCGCACGCTGCGGGTTTCCGGGTGGCTGCCGGCAGGCATTACATCGACGAACGGTTCGTTGGCGTAGCGCTTTTCAAACAACGCTTGCAGATCGACCGAACGATCCACGACGGTCGCATAAAGCGTCGAGTGAATACCGCGAATCATTGGCGTCAGGTGCGGAACGAAGGTCAGGCCGACGTCCTTGCCTGCTGCGCGACGCAGTCCCTGGCGGATTTCCGGCAAGTGACGGTGACCTTTGACCGAATAAGCCTTCATGCTTTCCGACGTCTCGGAGTACAGCGATCCTACAGAGGCGCCACGCCCGGCACCGCTGACCCCGGATTTGCAGTCAGCGATCAAGCGGGTGGTATCCGCCAGGCCCGCTTCGAGCAGCGGCAGGAAACCCAATTGCGTAGCGGTCGGATAGCAACCCGGCACAGCGATTAGGCGAGCCTCCTTGATCTGCTCACGATTGACTTCCGGCAAGCCGTAAACCGCCTCTTCCAGCAGTTCCGGAGCGCCGTGCGGTTGGCCGTACCATTTGGCCCACTCGACGGAGTCCTGCAGACGGAAGTCCGCCGACAGGTCGATGACCTTGGTACCGGCGGCCAACAGTTCGCCGGCCAAAGCATGGGCAACACCGTGTGGTGTGGCAAAGAAAACCACGTCACAAGCACCCAATGTCTTGATGTCCGGAACACTGAACGCCAGGCCGTCGTAATGGCCTCGCAGGTTCGGGTACATGTCGGCCACAGCCAGGCCAGCCTCGGATCGGGAAGTGATCACTACCACTTCAGCTTGCGGATGCTGTGCCAACAGACGCAGCAGTTCGACACCGGTGTAACCCGTGCCGCCGACGATACCGACCTTGACCATAAACCTGCCCTCAACGAACCCACTGGAAAGCCGTCGATAATAGGGTGCGTATCGTCCTGCGACAACCGGCAAGGTGACGTGCGGCCGCTCAAGCCTCTACTATCCGGGCTACCGTGAACCTGGGAATAACTAAAAATGCTCTATCTGTGGCTCAAAGCGTTTCACATTATCAGCATGGTCTGCTGGTTTGCCGGCCTGTTCTATCTGCCGCGCCTGTTCGTCTATCACGCACAAAGTGAAGACACGGTCAGCAAGGAACGCTTCAGCGTCATGGAGCGCAAGCTGTACCGAGGCATCATGGGCCCGGCGATGATCGCCACCCTGATCTTCGGCATTGCGCTGATCGCCCTCAATCCGAGCATCTTCAGTCAAGGCGCGTGGATTCACGCCAAACTGACCCTGGTGGTGATCCTGATCGGTTACCACCACATGTGCGGCGCTCAGGTAAAACGTTTTGCCCGTGGCGAAAATACCCGCAGCCATGTCTTTTATCGCTGGTTCAATGAAGTCCCGGTTCTGATATTGCTGGCTATCGTAATTCTGGTCGTCGTTCGGCCGTTCTAACTTCAATACGCACCACTCACCGGGGTACTTCCAATGTCGCTGCCCGCTCTGCTCGAACAACGTTTGCGTCTGCCGGTCGTGGCTGCGCCGATGTTCCTGATTTCCAATCCGCAATTGGTGCTCGCCTGCTGCCGCAATGGCGTGGTGGGCAGCTTCCCCGCGTTGAACCAGCGCGAGAGCAGCGGGTTCAAGGCCTGGCTGGAAGAGATCGAGGCAGGCCTGGCGACACTGGAGAACCCGGCCCCTTATGCGGTCAACCTGATCGTTCACAACAGCAACCCACGCCTGCAAGCGGACCTGGCGATCTGCATCGAGCACAAAGTGCCGATTGTGATCACCAGCCTCGGCGCGGTGAAAGAAGTGGTCGACGCCGTGCACAGCTACGGCGGCCTGGTGTTCCACGACGTGACGACTCGCCGCCACGCGGAAAAAGCCGCCGAGGCCGGGGTGGACGGCTTGATCGCCGTGGCCGCGGGCGCCGGTGGTCACGCTGGCACCTGGAGCCCATTCTCACTGATCGCCGAAATTCGTCAGTTCTTCGACAAGACGCTATTGCTCGCCGGCTGCCTGAACCATGGCCACGAGATTCTCGCCGCTCAATTGCTTGGTGCTGATTTGGCCTACTTCGGTACGCGATTTATCGGCACCACTGAAAGTCATGCGCCTGACGCTTACAAAGAGATGTTGCTGACTTCCAGGGCGGCGGACATCGTCCATACTCCAGCGGTGTCCGGCATACCGGCAAGCTTTATGCGCCAGAGCCTGGAAGCCGCCGGTTTCGACATGGCGGCCTTGCAAAACAAGGGTGAGGTCAACTTCGGTTCCAAACTGAAACCGGTCAGCGATGAAGCCAAGGCCTGGAAAACCGTGTGGTCTGCGGGTCAGGGCGTCGGGGAAATCGATGATTTACCAAGTGTCGATCAATTGGTCGCACGGCTGGACGCGGAATACCGCAAGGCACTGGAATTGGCGGCACAGCTGCCAAAACGCTGGCCGCGCTGAGAGGAAAATTTTGGCCAGCCCAACCCGGCTGGCCTTACACTCTGTCGCTGTAACACTTTCTAACTCAAACACACGCGACAAGGATGCCTCGCAATGAGCGAAAACCGTTTCAAGATCGTATTCGACGGCGCTCTGCTGCCAGGCGTCGACCTCACGACCGCCAAGCAGAATCTCGCCGCACTGTACAAAAGCGAAGTCGCTGCGGTTGAACGGCTGTTCACCGGCAAGACCGTCACGCTCAAGCAGGACTTGTCGCACGCCGATGCACAAATCTACCTGCAGGCGCTGACGAAAACCGGCATCAAGGCACGGATCGAAAGCGAATCGTCCATCGAACTGAACCTGGCCGACGCACACGAACACGAACACGAACACGTTCCCGCCAGGCCCCAGCCTGTCTTCGCCGAACCGGTCTCGCCCTACGCTCCACCTCAGGCCAGCGTCGGCGAAAACCTGCCGGCGTTCGCCACACTCAAACCGTTCAGTGTCGAAGGTCGCATCGGCCGCTTGCGTTACCTGGCCTGGACGATGGCCCTGACCCTGGTCATTCTCGGCGTCGTTTTGGTCCTGGCCATCCCGGCGGTCGCCATCATCAGTGCCGATTCGACGGCAGGCTTGATTATCGGTGGTCTGGTCGCGTTCATTCTGTTCATCGCAGTCGCGGTCGCCAGTATCCAGTTCAGCGTTCAACGCTTGCACGACATCGGCTGGTCCGGCTGGCTCTGGCTGTTGAACCTCGTCCCGTTCGTGGGCAGTTTCTTCCCGCTGGTGATCATGGTCGCTCCCGGCACCAACATCGCCAATCGCTACGGCCCGCCACCTCCGCCCAATAGCACTGCGGTCAAAGTTCTTTCTTCGTTGTGGGTCGTGTTTATCGCCATCGTCATCGTGGGCGCTCTGGCCGGCGGTTACAGTGCGATTCAGGAAGAGTACGAAAGCACCACGACAAGCAGCTACGACAGCGGCGCGGTGACCACCGAAGATGTTGAAGTCGAACCGGCCGAAGCGGCCGAACCCGCACCGGATTCTGCAGACGATGAAGCCGAAGAAGCCCCGGCCCCTGTAGACTCCGCAAAAGAATAAACAGCGCTCCCCGCCCGTGACACCTGCGTCGCGGCGCGGAGCTGTTGCGATGGAGAACCGCATGACCCGTTACGCTCTGATCACTGGCGCTTCCAGCGGCATCGGCCTGGCGATGGCCGAAGCGCTGGCCCGCCGTGGCCGCAGCCTGATTCTGGTGGCCCGACAGCGTGATCAGCTGGAAAGTATTGCGATTGAACTGACTCAACGTTTTGGCGTGGAAGTACTGTTTCGTGCCTGTGACCTTGGCGAGCCGCTACGCCTGTCGGGCTTTCTGCTGGAACTGGAGGAAGGTGACCGTCAGATCGATCTGCTGGTCAACTGCGCCGGCATGGGCACCTGCGGTCCCTTTCTCGCTCAAGACTGGATGACCGAGCAGGACCTGATCGAAGTGAACATCCTGGCACTCACCCGCCTCTGCCACGCCATCGGAAACTCCATGGCCTTGCAGGGTGGCGGGCAGATCCTCAATGTTGCCTCGGTCGCCGCGTTCCTGCCCGGCCCGTGGATGAGCACCTACTACGCGAGCAAGGCGTATGTGCTGCATTTTTCCGAGGGCTTGCGCGTCGAGCTGAAGAAATGCGCAGTCAAGGTCTCGGTGCTGTGCCCCGGCCCGACGCGCACCGGTTTCTTCCGTACCGCGCAATTGGACACCGGCAAACTGAGCGACAGCAAAATGCTCATGAGTCCTGAAGAAGTGGCGCTCTACACCGTACGCGCCCTGGAGAAAAATCGCGCAATCATCATCCCCGGCCGACGCAACCGTTGGCGCGCCTTTTTGCCACGGCTCGGCTCGCGCTGGTTGAATCGGACAATCGCTGGCATGGTCAACAAGGTTTACTGCCCACGCTGAATGGTCCTACGGTTAAACCATGGGTACACTCAGGCCAGCCAAAACAACGGAGAAAACAGCTGTGGATACTCTGTTCACCAAGATCATCAACCGGGAAATCCCGGCCAAGATCATTTACGAGGACGACCAGGTACTGGCCTTCCACGATATCGCCCCACAGGCACCGGTGCATTTTCTGGTGATCCCGAAAAAACCCGTGCGCACCCTTAACGACCTCACCGAGGACGACAAGGCACTGGCCGGGCATATTCTGTTCACCGCGCAGCGTCTGGCGCTGGAGCTGGGTTGCGAAAAAGGTTTTCGCGTTGTCATGAACTGCAATGAAGAAGGTGGGCAGACTGTCTATCACATTCATATGCACGTGCTGGGTCAGCGTCAGATGCACTGGCCGCCGGGCTGATTGCCGGCTGTTCCAGGGGAGTGGCCAGCCACTCCCGCATGACCCAGCTCAAACCTTCCCCGGCCGATTGGGTTAAACTGGCCGCCGAGATTTTTCCCGGAGGTCAGCATGACTACCCAACGTCACTACTCGCCGATTGACCGTCTTCTGCTGCAAGCCGATGCCGCCATGCGCACCCTGCTGCCCTTCAGTGGCCAGCCTTACCGTCCGTCGCCAGCCATCGTCCAGCCCGATGCAAAATTGAGCGATGAGGACACCCGGCACGTTGCCGGCCTGATGCGCATCAACCACACCGGTGAAGTCTGCGCCCAGGCGTTGTATCAAGGGCAAGCCCTGACCGCCAAGCTCCCGCATGTACGCGCCGCCATGGAGCATGCTGCCGAAGAAGAAATCGACCATCTGGTCTGGTGCGAGCAACGCATTCATCAGTTGGGCAGCCATACCAGCATTCTTAACCCGCTGTTCTACGGCATGTCCTTCGGGATTGGCGCAGTGGCCGGGTTGATCAGCGACAAAGTCAGCCTCGGTTTTGTTGCCGCCACTGAACATCAAGTGTGCAAGCACTTGAATGAACACCTTGAGCAATTGCCGGCAGAAGATGAGAAATCCCGGGCGATTCTTGAGCAGATGCGCATTGATGAAGAACATCATGCGGAAAGTGCGCTGGACGCCGGCGGGTTCCGTTTTCCGGCACCGGTTAAGTTCGGGATGAGCTTGTTGGCCAAGGTGATGACCAAGAGCACTTATCGGATCTGATCTCTGGGGCTTTTTGCGACAGACATGAAAAAGGCGACTGCCGTGAGGGAGTCGCCTTTTTTTGTGTTCGAGAGTCTTACGCCATGTTGCGTGCGTAGAAGATTTCGAGCATTTCGTGTTTCACACGATCGGTCACCTGAGCACGTTGCTCAGTAGACAAGCTGCTGGTGGCGTCACCGAACAGGTAGTTATCCAGTTCGAAGTTCTTCAGCAGCATTTTGGTGTGGAACAGGTTTTCCTGGTACACGTTCACGTCGGTCATCTGGTACGCGTCGCGGGTGTCGTCGGACAGGTAGTTCTGGATCGAATTGATCTCGTGGTCGATGAAGTGCTTTTTGCCTTCAACGTCACGGGTGAAGCCGCGCACACGATAATCCACGGTCACGATGTCCGAATCGAACTGGTGAATCAGGAAGTTGAGCGCTTTCAACGGTGAGATGACACCACAGGTCGACACGTCAATGTCTACACGGAAAGTCGCAATACCATCCACCGGATGGATTTCCGGGTAGGTGTGCACCGTGATGTGGCTCTTGTCGAGGTGGGCCAGGATAATTTCAGGCAACGGGCCCGGGGACTCTTCGATCTGGCTGTCGGTCGGGGTTACCGGCTCTTCAGAGATCAGAATCGTGACGCTGGCGCCCTGAGGTTCGTAGTCCTGACTGGCAATGTTCAGGATGTTGGCACCAATGATATCGACAACTTCCGTGAGGATCTGCGTCAGGCGTTTCGCGTTGTACTCTTTATTGATGTACTCAACGTAAGCCTGTTGGTCTTGCGGGGTTTCCGCGTAGCAGATGTCATAGATGTTGAAGCTCAAGGTCTTTGTCAGGTTATTGAACCCGTGGAGCTTGAGTTTGCTTTTCACCGTTAAAAACTCTCTATGTATTGCGGCCCGGCCGCGTGATCAAGCATGCCCGTCAAATGCGAACAACGCACCTGCGTAGGACGGTTAACACCTCTTCGCGATGGCGATTTTGGTTGTCAGTTCGGGGGCGCGGCCTGTCGGTTGACGGACCACTACCCTGAAAAAAGTGGCGCATTATGCAGACGTCAGCTTGGGTTCGCCAGAGTCTGCACCGCTTTTATGATAGTTGAATGTCGGCTCAACCGAGTTCGATGATCTCGTAGTCGTGGGTAATCGCCACGCCAGCTGCGCCGAGCATGATCGAGGCCGAGCAATACTTCTCCGCCGACAGCTCGATGGCGCGCTTGACTTGGGCTTCCTTCAGCCCGCGGCCCTTGACCACGAAGTGCATGTGAATCTTGGTGAAGACCTTCGGGTCCTCGGTCGCACGCTCGGCTTCGAGGAAGGCTTCGCAGCTTTCGACGGCCTGGCGGGATTTCTTGAGGATGCTGACCACGTCGAAATTGCTGCAACCGCCGACACCCAGCAAGAGCATTTCCATTGGCCGGACACCCAGGTTGCGACCGCCGGCATCGGGCGGACCGTCCATGACCACGACATGACCGCTGCCGGATTCACCGAGGAACATGGCTTCGCCAGCCCATTGGATGCGTGCCTTCATCGCCAAGACTCCACTGTCTAAAAAAAGGGTCGCCAGCTTAGCACAGGGCCCCGGATTGACAGCGTTTCACCTTCCTGGGACGCAGGTGCCCAAGCTGTAGGTAAATTCTCAAATATTGCAGGGAGTGTCTGTTAAGCTGACGCCAATTCGCTGGCGCATAGCCAGCTTTGCTTCCGCCGTTGTCGGCGACCCATAAGAAAATCAAACACACACCGTGACGTCTTTTCGGGATACAACCATGGTTGCTATTACCCCAATACCCAAAATCAAAAACCTCGACAAACTGTTGATGCATTGTCAGCGCCGTCGCTATGCGGCCAAGAGCAACATCATTTGTGCGGGCGATCGCTCGGAAACCCTGTTCTTCATCATCAAGGGCTCGGTCACGATCCTGATTGAGGATGACGATGGTCGTGAAATGATCATCGCCTACTTGAATGCCGGGGATTTTTTCGGTGAGTTGGGTCTGTTCGAACAGGCTGGCCTGGAACAGGCACGCAGTGCCTGGGTGCGTGCCAAGATCGAATGCGAAGTTGCGGAAATCAGCTACGCGAAATTCCGCGAACTGTCCCAGCAAGATCCGGACATTCTTTACGTCCTCAGCGGACAAATCGCACAGCGCCTGCGTAACACCACGCGCAAGGTCGGCGACCTGGCGTTCTTCGACGTGACCGGTCGCGTCGCCCGTTGCCTGCTGGAACTGTGCAAGCAGCCGGATGCGATGACCCACCCGGACGGCATGCAGATCAAAGTGACCCGTCAGGAAATCGGCCGGATTGTCGGTTGTTCGCGTGAGATGGTCGGTCGCGTGCTCAAGGATCTGGAAGAGCGCAACCTGGTGGACGTCAAAGGCAAGACCATGGTGGTCTTCGGTACGCGCTAAGCCTTGAACATGTCTGCCAGCAATTGGCGATAAAGCGCGTCCAGCCGCCCGAGCGCATCGGGCGCGGCGAACTTCTCATGCAGGGCGATGTGGCTTTCGGCGCGAACTCGCTGCTCCAGGCCGCAGGCTTCATTAAAACGATTGACCGCCGCAACCATCGATTCCCGCTCGTTATCCAGCAACAACGCGCCGTGGACCAATCCGACTGGACGCGTGCCGCCCTTGCTCTGGCGCCAGCGCTGAGCAGTGCCGACCATCTTGCGGCCATCGAGATTGACGTTGAAACGGCCGTCGCAGAACGCACCTTCGATTTCGCCGAGGGAGGACACACCGCCCAGTTCATCCAGCAACTGGCAGATCGGATCGCAGAGTCGGTGATAGGCGGTTTCGATCCGGTTTTGGTCGCCTTCGCTGCGTGGCGGTGCGTAGACCAATGCGATGTTGATGGTGGACGCCGATTGCGGCACCGGCTCACCGCCGGTTTCACGCAACAGCACGGGCCAGCCGGCAGCGGCTGAAACCTCGCAGGCCGCTTCGAAACCGGGTAGGCGATTGAGGCGTCGTGGCATGACCAGGGCACGGTCATTGGGTTGCCAGAACAGCAAGCCGAATTCCGAGGCGCCGGTGCAGACATGGGCCAATAGATCCTGTTCGGCGAGCAGGCCGGCTTCGGTGGTCAGGGAGGTAATCAGGGTCATAAGGTATTCCGTCGGACCTTAAGTCTATGGTGCGTCTTATGCCGCCTTCGCGAGCAGGCTCGCTCCTACATTGAAATCCAATTTCCTGCGGGAGCGAGCCTGCTCGCGAAGCTTTTTCAGTCGAGTGTAGAACCACTCACTGCAGTACCACGCTCCGGAAAGAACAGGCGCTGCAACTCGGTACCCGGGCTTTCGGCGCGCATGAACGCCTCGCCGACCAGGAACGCATACACGTCGCTGATTTCCATCAGCTCGACATCAGCGCGGTTAAGAATGCCGCTTTCGGTAATCACCAGGCGATCACGAGGGATGCGCGGCAACAGGTCGAGGGTGGTTTCCAGGCTGACATCGAACGTGTGCAGGTTGCGGTTGTTGATGCCGACCAGCGGTGTGTCGAGGGTTTTCAAGGCCCGCTCCAACTCGTCGCCGTCGTGAACTTCCACCAGCACATCGAGGCCGACACTTTTTGCCACGGCAGCCAGCTCGGCCATTTTCACGTCATCCAGCGCAGAGACGATCAACAACACGCAATCGGCGCCCAACGCCCGTGCTTCGACGATCTGGTAAGGATCGATCATGAAATCCTTGCGGATCACCGGCAGTTTGCACGCCGCCCGGGCTTGTTGCAGATACGCATCGGCGCCCTGGAAGAAATCGATATCGGTCAGCACCGACAAACACGTCGCGCCGCCCTTCTCGTAGCTCTTGGCGATATCGGCGGGAACGAAGTTCTCGCGGATCACGCCCTTGCTCGGCGAAGCTTTCTTGATTTCGGCAATCACCGCTGGCTGCTTGAGCTTGGCCTGCGCCAACAATGCCTGGGCAAAACCACGGGGTGCATCGGCCGCCTTGGCCAGACTTTCCAGCTCGGCCAGGCTCACACGAGCGCTACGCTCGGCGACTTCCTGGACCTTGCGCGCCAGAATGTTTTCCAGAACCGTCGGTACACTCATCCCTCATTCTCCACTTTGAATACCGCGGTAAATGCACCCAACTCCTCCAGTTTCTCCCGAGCGAGGCCTGTGTGCAGCGCATCGTGCGCCAGGGCAACGCCTTCCTTCAAACTGGTTGCATGGTCGGCGGCGTACAACGCGGCACCGGCATTGAGCATAATCATTTCGGCAGCTTTCTGACCGCTTTCGGTTTTGCGTTTGCCCAAGGCATCGCGAATCAGTTCCAGCGAGGCCGCCGGGCTTTCCACGGCCAGGCCATGCAGGCTCTGGCTCTTCATGCCCAGGTCTTCAGGCTCGACCCAATATTCGCTGATCTGGTCGTTCTTCAATTCCGCCACGAAGGTCGGCGCGGCCAGGCTGAACTCGTCCAGGCCATCTTTTGAATGCACCACCAACACATGCTTGCTGCCCAATCGCTGCAGGACTTCGGCCAATGGCCGGCACAGCGCCTGGTTGAACACGCCCACCACCTGATGCTTCACACCGGCCGGATTCGTAAGCGGGCCGAGCATGTTGAACAGGGTGCGCAGGCCAAGATCCTTGCGCGGACCGGCGGCGTACTTCATGGCGCTGTGGTGAGTCTGGGCGAACATGAAACCGATGCCGACGTTGTCGATGCAGCGTGCGACCTGGACCGGCGTCAGGCTCAGGTAGATGCCCGCCGCCTCCAGCAGATCTGCGCTGCCGCTTTTGCCCGACACTGCACGGTTACCGTGTTTGGCTACGGTGCAACCGGCCGCCGCAACGACGAAGGCAGAAGCGGTCGATACGTTGAAAATATTCGCACCGTCACCGCCGGTACCGACCACGTCGACAACGCCGTCGAGGGTCTTGAGTTCGACCTTGTCGGCCAGCTCGCGCATGACCGAAACGGCGCCGACGATTTCGTCGATGCTCTCGCTTTTCATGCGCATGGCCATCATGAATGCGCCGATCTGCGCATCCGTGCATTGGCCGGTCATGATTTCGCGCATTACATCGCGCATCTCATCGGTGCTGAGGTCGAGGTGATCGACGATACGGCCCAAGGCTGTCTTGATATTCATGAAAAGTCCTTAGCGCGTGCCGCCGGTTTGTTTGAGGAAGTTAGCGAACAATTCGTGGCCCTGCTCGGTCAGGATCGACTCGGGGTGAAACTGCACGCCTTCGATGTTCAGGGTCTTGTGGCGCAGGCCCATGATCTCGTCGACCGAGCCGTCTTCAAGCTGGGTCCAGGCAGTCAGCTCCAGGCAATCGGGCAGGGTCTCGCGTTTGACGATCAGCGAATGATAGCGGGTGACTGTCAATGGACGATTCAGGCCTTCAAAGACGCCCTTGTCCTCGTGGAATACCGGGCTAGTCTTACCGTGCATTACTTGACGGGCGCGAACCACATCACCGCCAAAGGCTTGGCCGATGGACTGGTGGCCGAGGCAGACGCCAAGAATTGGCAGTTTGCCGGCGAAATGCTTGATCGCTTCAATCGAGATCCCGGCTTCGGTCGGGGTGCAAGGACCGGGGGATACCACGATGCGCTCTGGGTTGAGGGCTTCGATTTCAGCGATGGTCAGTTCATCGTTGCGCACGACTTTGACCTGGGAGCCAAGCTCACCGAGGTACTGCACAACGTTGTAGGTAAAGGAGTCGTAGTTATCGATCATCAGCAACATGGCGTTTTGAACCTCTTGAATTCACTGACTTTAAAGATGGCCTTCGAATGATTGACCCGCAGAGCGCTACGCTTTGTCAGGTGCCGGGGTAGCGCCAGCAAAGCGGCATTTCAAACAGGTAAAGAAGGCAAAGCGGTACAGGTCCGGCGAGGCCGGCAAAAGAATTCAGGCGCGCCAACGCCAGCGGGCGTGTGCCTTGATGACTTGATCCAGGAGTTTACTGATGATCAACACGGGGAAGGTCTCATTCATACGTCTCGGCACAGTAACTTAGCTGGGCAGAGCGTGCAATATGGCCGGGGCTGCTGCTCGCGAAACTCTCAAAGGCTTCGCGACGGATGGCAAAAGGCCGGAAGTTTTTGGTACTGTCGTTTCGTTCTCTTAAAACAATAAATAAACGGACTTGCTCATGATCAAACAGACGTTGTTTGTACCGCTCGCAGGATGCTTGCTGGCAATGGCCTGCGCCCAGGCGTACGCCGCACCGAATCCATACACCAATTTCGTCGTCTTCGGCGACAGTCTCAATGACGCGGGGACCTTTGCCGACACCGGCGGACCTGCCGGGTCGACGGAACGCTTCACCAACCGGACGGGGCCGGTTTATCTGGATGGCAGCGGCGAAGTCCGCTCGCTCAACTCCACGCAGATCCTCGGTGGCAAACTGGGGTACACGGCGGACCAGACCGCTTCATCGTCGTCGGCGGTGCGCGCCAGCAATGGCCAACCCGACGGCAACAACTGGGCTGTCGGCGGTTATCGCACCGATCAGATTCTCGATTCGATCACCACCACCTCCGACACTGGCGAACGCGTCCGTGCCGGGTACCTGCCGTCGAACAACTTCCGTGCCGACCCGAACGCGCTGTATTACCTGTCGGGTGGCGGTAACGACTTCCTGCAGGGACGCGTCACCAGCCTGCCTCAGGCCAGTGCCGCCGCCGACCGTCTGGCCGACAGCGTACAGACGCTGCAAACCGCTGGCGCAAAATACGTCATGGTCTGGCTGCTGCCCGATATCGGCTTCACACCGGCGTTCAACGGCTCCCCGCTGCAAGCGTTCACTTCTCAGCTGAGCGCCCAGTTCAACACTGAACTGGTCAGCCGACTGCAGAACATCAATGCCGAAATCATCCCGCTGAACATTCCGGTGCTGCTCAAAGAGACGTTCGCCAACCCGGCGCAATTTGGCCTGGCCACCGACCAGAACCTCAGCGCCACCTGTTTCAGCGGTAACGGCTGCACCGAGAACGCCCGTTACGGCATCAACAGCGCCACACCCGACCCGACCAAGCTGATCTACAACGACGCGGTACACCCGACCGAAGCCGGGCAACGCCTGATTGCCGATTACGCATATTCGCTGTTGTCAGCGCCGTGGGAACTGACGCTGCTGCCGCAAATGGCCCAAGGCACCTTGCGCGCGCACCAGGATGAACTGCGTAACCAATGGCTGGCCGATTGGGAAAACTGGCAAGACGTGGGTCAATGGCGCGCGATTGTTTCCGGCGGTGGCCAACATCAGGACTTTGATGGTCAGGACAGCGTCGTCAGTGCCGACGGCAATGGGTACAACCTGAACATCGGTGGCAGCTATCGCCTCGACGACGCCTGGCGTGTGGGTGTAGCGGCCGGTTTCTATAACCAGAAACTCGAAGCCGGGTCGAACGACTCCGACTACAAGCTCAACACTTACCTCGGTACCGCATTCGCCCAGTACCAACAAAACCGCATCTGGGCGGACATGGCGTTGACCGCCGGGCACCTGGATTACGACAGCCTCAAGCGTAAATTCCAACTGGGCGCCAACGAACGCGGCGAAAAAGGCGACACCAGTGGCTACGTTGAAGCCTTCAGTGCTCGCATCGGTTATGACATCGCACAGCAAGCCAGCAGCCCTTGGCACTTGTCGCCGTTTGTCAGCGCCGACTTCTCCAAGGTCAAAGTCGATGGCTACTCGGAGGACGGCAATAACTCCACAGCGCTGACCTATGGCGATCAGGACAGCATTTCCCGTCGCCTCGGCATCGGCTTGCAGGGCAAATACCAGATCACCCCGCAAACCCAGGTATTCGGTGAAGTGGCTCACGAGCGTGAGTACAACGACGATACCCAGGACGTGGCGATCAACCTCAACACCCTGCCAAACAACCAGTTCACGCTGGAAGGCTACACCCCGCAAACCAACCTGAACCGGGTGAACCTGGGCGTGAGCCACAACCTCACCAAGGAACTGGCACTGCGCGCCAGCTACAACATTCGCAAGGATGACGACTTTACCCAGCAAGGGATTAACCTAGGGGTTGCGTTGGACTTCTAAATCGATCGGCCATAAAAAACGCGGTGCCTTCACAGGCGCCGCGTTTTTTTTGTGCTGAATACTTACTGTGGCGAGCGAGCTTGCTCGCGCTCGGCTGCGTAGCAGTCGTCAATTGGGCCTGCTTCGCAGGCCAGCGGGAGCAAGCTCCCTCGCCACAAGGCTCCCACAGGTTCAGGCGTCCGGGGTTTGTTCGGCCAGGGCTACGGCGCGGAACATCGCGCGGCGTTTGTTCAGGGTTTCTTCCCATTCCAGCGCCGGTACCGAGTCGGCCACGATGCCGCCACCGGCCTGCACGTGCAGTTCGCCGTTCTTGATCACCGCGGTACGGATGGCGATGGCCGTGTCCATGTTGCCGTTCCAGGCAAAGTAACCGACCGCACCGCCGTAGACGCCACGTTTCACCGGTTCCAGTTCATCGATGATTTCCATCGCGCGAATCTTCGGTGCACCCGACAACGTGCCCGCCGGCAGGATCGCCCGCAACGCGTCCATCGCCGTCAGCCCGGCCTTCAACTGCCCGGTGACGTTGGACACGATGTGCATGACGTTGGAATAACGCTCGATGACCATTTTCTCGGTGAGTTTCACAGAACCGATTTCCGAGACCCGACCGGTGTCGTTACGACCGAGGTCGATCAGCATCAAGTGCTCGGCGATTTCCTTGTCATCGGACAGCAGGTCTTTTTCCAGCGCCAGGTCAGCCTCTTCGTTGGCCCCGCGTGGACGGGTGCCGGCAATCGGGCGCACGGTGATCAAGTTGTCTTCGACCCGCACCAGCACTTCCGGGGAACTGCCGACGACATGGAAGTCGCCGAAGTTGAAGAAGTACATGTAAGGCGTCGGGTTGAAGCAGCGCAACGCCCGGTACAAATCGATCGGTGCAGCCTTGAAGTCGATCGACATGCGCTGGGACGGCACGACCTGCATGCAGTCACCGGCCAGGATGTATTCCTTGATGGTGTCGACGGCTTTTTCGTAATCGTCCTGGGTGAAACTCGAACGGAACACCGGATCAGCCGACTGTTGCTTGCTGAAATCCAGGCCGCGGCGCGGCGTGATCGGCTGGCGGAGTTTTTCCAGCAGTTCTTCCAGACGTTCCAGGCCTTGCTCGAAAGCACCGTCCTGCGCCGGGTCGGCCAGCACAATCGCGTGCATCTTGCCGGCGAGGTTATCGAACACCACCACCGCGTCAGAGACCATCAGCAGAATGTCCGGCACGCCCAGTGGATCCGGGTTCGGGCATTTGCCCAGACGCTTCTCCACATACCGCACGCAGTCATAACCGAAATACCCCACCAGGCCGCCGTTGAAACGCGGCAGGCCAGCGATGGTCGGCACGTTATAGCGAGCCTTGAAGGTTTCGACGAACGCCAGCGGGTCTTCCACATCGTGGCTTTCGGTCTCGATGCCGTCGACGGTCACACTGACGTGATGGTCATGCACCCGCAGCACGGTGCGGCATGGCAAGCCGATTATCGAGTAACGGCCCCACTTCTCCCCGCCCTGAACCGATTCCAGCAGGTAGGTGTTCGGCTCGTCGGCCAGTTTCAGGTAGATCGACAGCGGCGTGTCGAAGTCAGCCAGGGTTTCGCAGGCAAGCGGGATGCGGTTGTAGCCGGCAGCGGCCAAACGCAGGAATTCTTCGCGGATCATGGGGTAGCCTCGTGGCTTGAGGGTCTAACAGTCAGGTATGCAAACGCGCCGGTATGCCGGCCAGGAACAAGTCAGGCGCGCCAACGCCAGCGGGCCAGGGCCTTGATGACTTTCATCCAGAGTTTGCGAGTGACCACCACGATGGCGTTTCCAGCAGGGGGTTGAACAGCGTCGGGCAACGTTATCTCAGCGGCCGAATCCAGGCAACCGGGAATTAGCTTGCGCAGATCGTCGATCACCAGCGCCGGCGACTCTTCGGCAATCGGCCGGCCATGGTTGTAGCCGTAACTGAGCGCCACACACTTGACCCCCGCCGCTTTCGCCGCGAGCACATCGCTGCGCGAATCGCCGACGAACAAGGATTGCGAGGCCGGGATGTTGGCCATTTTCATCACGAAAAACAGCGCGGCCGGGTCGGGTTTCTTCTGCGGCAAGGTATCGCCGCCGATGATCCATTTGAAGTAGCGGCCGATTTTCATCTGATCCAGCAGCGGTGCGACGAAACGCTCCGGCTTGTTGGTGATCAGCGCCATTTCCACGCCTTGTTTGTTCAGCCACTTGAGGGTGTCACGCACACCGGGGTAAACCACGGTCAGCTCATGGCTCGCGCCATAGGCCTGCATGAAAATCTCCAGCGCGTGTTCAGCCTCGACATCGTCGACCGTCGAGTGTTCGATGCCACCCGCCAGCGCACGGCGCACCAATACCGGCGCGCCGTTACCGACCCATTCACGTACCGATTCGATGCCGGCGGGTTTGCGGCCCAGCTTGAGCAGCATGTGATCCACAGCCGCTGCGAGGTCCGGGACCGAATCGATCAGCGTGCCATCCAGATCGAACATCACCAGCCGCGGCAGACGCCCCGGGAACAACTGCTCAAAACCACTCATGGGCGAGCCAGCGCCAGTTCGGCGCGCATCTTCTCTATCACTTCCTGATAGTTCGGTGCGTTGAAAATCGCCGAGCCTGCCACAAAGGTATCGGCGCCCGCCGCAGCGATTTCCCGAATGTTGTTCACGTTCACGCCGCCGTCGATTTCCAGGCGGATGTCACGCCCGGACGCATCGATCAGGGCACGCGCCTGACGCAGTTTATCGAGGGTGCCGGGGATGAATTTCTGCCCGCCGAAGCCCGGGTTGACGCTCATCAGCAAGATCATGTCGACCTTGTCCATCACGTATTCGAGCACGCTCAGGGGTGTAGCCGGGTTGAACACCAGGCCCGATTTGCAACCGCCCTCGCGGATCAGTTGCAGGGAACGGTCGACGTGCTGCGAGGCTTCCGGGTGGAAGGTGATGTAGGTCGCACCGGCTTCGATGAAGTCACCGACGATGCGGTCCACCGGGCTGACCATCAGGTGTGCGTCGATCGGCGCGGTCACGCCGTACTTGCGCAGCGCCGCGCACACCATCGGGCCGATGGTCAGGTTCGGCACGTAGTGGTTGTCCATGACATCGAAGTGCACGAAGTCGGCACCGGCGGCCAGGACGTTGTCCACTTCTTCACCCAGGCGGGCGAAGTCGGCGGAGAGAATCGACGGAGCAATGACGAAGGGCTGCATGACGCACCTTTTTTGAGCAGAATCACGATGGCGCGCATTGTATACCTCATAGTTTGGCGCGCGCACTGTGACCGCGATGATTGGGGCTGCCTTCGATCAATAAGTCACGAAGAGCTCTAGTACGCCGCCCGGTAGATCTTCTCGATATCGACGGCGCTCAATTTGCGCGGATTGTTGCGCATCAGGCGCTCGATCCCTGCCGCTTCTGCGGCCATGGCCGGGATAGCGTCTTCGGGCACACCGAAACTGCGCAAGCCCAACGGGATTTCGACCGCCGCACACAGAGCGGTCATCGCCTCCACGGCTTTGTCCGCCGCTTCGTTGACGCTCAAATGCGCGGTCTTCACCCCCATGGCCTCGGCAATATCCTGCATGCGCTCGACGCAGGCCATCTTGTTCCAGGTCATGACATAGGGCAGCAACAAGGCGTTGCTGACACCGTGGGCGATGTTGAAACGTCCGCCCAGCGGATACGCCAACGCATGCACCGCGCCGACCCCTGCATTGCCGAATGCCATGCCCGCCATCAGGCTGGCGGTGGCCATGTCTTCGCGGGCTTGCAGGTTGGACGGATTGGCATAGGCCTTGGGCAGCGCCTTGGCGATCAGCTTGATGGCACCGATGGCCAGGGCGTCGGTGATGGGAGAGGCGTTGACGGACAGGTAGGATTCAATGGCATGCACCAGCGCGTCGACGCCACTGGCGGCCGTGACACTGCGCGGGCAGGTCAGGGTCATTTGCGGACTGACCAGCGCCACGTCCGGCAACAGATAGTCGCTGACGATGCCTTTTTTCAGCTGCGCGACCTTGTCGGAAAGGATCGCCACGTTGGTGACTTCCGAACCGGTGCCGGCGGTGGTCGGGATCGCGATCAGCGGCGGCCCCTTGCGCGGCACCTGATCGATGCCGAACAAATCTTCCAGCGCGCCGTGGTAACCGGCATACGCCGCCACGCTCTTGGCGATATCGATGGCACTGCCGCCGCCCAGACCGATCAAGCCGTCATGCCCGCCGTCGCGATACACCCGCATGCAGTCTTCGACGATGGCGATTTCCGGGTCTGGCAGCACCCGATCGAATATCTCGTAGGACCGGTCCCCCAGCTGCGCCAGCGCCAGTTCGACCGTGCCGGACTTGACCAGCGCGGCATCGGTGACGATCAGCGGGTTGTCGACATCCAGACGGGTCAGTTCAGCGGCGAGCTGCTCGATGGCACCTGCGCCGGTGATCAGTTTGTGAGCGATTTTGAAAGAGGAAAGACTCATCGTGCGCAGCCTCTTATAGATAGGGGAGCTGGGCACAATAGTAGCTGGGGATTGGGGTTTGTCTGCTATTCAGGTCGTGAATGACCAACGATCCCGAAAACACCCCAAAAACAACTGCGGGATCGAGCCTGCTCGCGAAGACGGTGTGTCATTCAACATCGATGTCGACTGACACTACGCTTTCGCGAGCAGGCTCGCTTGTATGGTAGGACTTGAAGGGAGGAGGAGGGACTAGGCTCGATTCTGACTGTTGA
>NZ_JBWKNG010000042.1:0-29577 GCF_059415465.1 Pseudomonas sp. GW821-FHT10C09 | reverse complement strand
GAAAAATGCTCCGTATCTTTCGATACGGAGCATTTTCTTCGAGCGCTGCGCAGATTGCTAGGTTTTCACACAGCCTGAATTTGGCGGGTTTTTTTATGCCTGCAACAATCGTCAGGATCGACACGGTCAAATGTGGGAGCGGGCTTGCTCGCGAAGACCGACTGACCTTCGACATCGATATTGACTGACCCACCGCATTCGCGAGCAGGCTCGCTCCCACAGGGAGAATTTGTTTAGCCATTGGGCTGGGTTAGGCAACTGGCGAATAGCTGCTGAATTGGCTGTGTACGCTGGCTATAACGCTGCAACAGCACGATCTCCCGATTAAACGTCAATTCACCCAACGGGATGATCCTGACCTTCGCCCCATACTCCAGCCACAACCCCGCTTCCGGCAGCAGCGAAACACCCAACCCACACTCAACCATTTTCACAATGGCTTCCAGCTCATCCAGTTCCAGCGCCACGTGCACGTCTATCTGCTGTTCTCGCAAAAACCGCGTCACCAGCCGTCCGCCGAACGAGTTGCGGTCATAGCGCACATGGGGATGACTGGCGAGGATCTGTAATGTGTCATCGCCTTCAAGGTCCATGGGAACGATCAAAACGAACGGTTCCCGGCGAATCACCTGTGCCGACAATTCCTTGGGCAACTCAAACGGCGGCTTGATCAAAATGGCCAGGTCCACCTCACCGGTGTCTACCTGGCTCAACAGATTCAGCGACACGCCGGGCACCAGTTTCGGCTCCAGCAACGGCGCCTGCTGCCTCAAGCGCAACAACGCCTGAGGCAACAACCCGGTCTGGGCCGTAGCCACAGCCCCAATTTTCAACTCGCCGCGATACTCGCTGACATCATCACTGACCGCCATTCGGCTGAACGTTTCCAGCATCTCCCTGGCCATCGGCAACGCCCGTTGCCCTGCGGCGTTGAGAATCGCCTGGCGCCCCGTACGGTCGAACAAGCGGATACCCAGCGCCTGCTCCAGATTGCGCATCTGCGCGCTGACCGCCGATTGCGTAAGACCAATGTGCATCCCGGCGGCCGCGAAAGTGCCGTACCGCGTGACGGCAATGAACGTTTTGAGTTCGCGCAGCATGACCGCCCCCGATTGATCGAAATAATTTGAGCTCGACGCAAAAACTATCGTCTTTCAATCAAAAAGCACAGCGCTAAACTCAGCCACACACAACGACCATCCGAGGCCTGACCCATGCAACTGTCCCCTTTCCACTTGGCGATCCCGGTGTATGACCTGAGTGCCGCACGAAACTTCTACGGCGAGGTGTTCGGCCTCGAAGAAGGTCGTTCCAGCGATCACTGGGTTGATTTCAACTTTTTCGGCCATCAACTGGTGATTCACCTGGCGCCGAAAAACGCTTCCCAGGAAGCCGCACACACCAATGCCGTGGACGGCCATAACGTGCCGGTGCCGCATTTTGGTGTGGTGCTGGGCATGAATGAATGGGAAGCGCTGGCGCAGCGTTTGACCGCGTTGGGCACGTCGTTCGTGATCGAACCGGGCATTCGCTTTCAGGGGCTGGTGGGCGAGCAAGCGACGATGTTCCTCTTCGACCCGTGCGGCAATGCGCTGGAGTTCAAGGCGTTCAAGGACATCAGTCAGTTGTTTGCCAAGTGAACGCGTCCGCCTCGGCCAACAGCCCTTCGATTGAGTCGTGACGCAGAGGGTCGTATTCGATCTGGCCGAGGCTGAAGCGCAGGTCGTTGGCGCGATGGGCCGCGGTATTGCGCTCGGCGAGTATTTCGTCGAGACGGGCCTTGATCGCGCCCGGCTCGACAGTGGCTGACCCCGTCAGCAAGGCAACGAAAGTGTCGCCGCACAGCCGGCCGATTACATCGCTTTCGCGAAACGCGATTCGCAGCACATCCGCAAAGGTTTTCAGCGCGCGGTTGCCCTCGGCACGGCCATACAGGTAGTTGATGTGCTTGAGGTCATCGAGCTTGAAAAGCAACAGCGTGGTCGGTTTGTCGAGTTGCTGGCAGGCGTCCAGCCCCTGTTGGGCCAATACGGTGAAACCGTGACGGTTGGGCAGCAGTGTCAACTCGTCCATGCTCGCCATCTGCACGCCCATCAGTTCTTGCTCGGCCTTGCGGGCCAGATCGCGCAGCAATTGCCGTTCCTGTTGTGGCGAACGCAATGGATCAGCGCGAACGCCGTTTTTCACCGGTTTGCCTGGGATCAACATGACTCACTCCATTGGCGGGTATGGTCTTTAGAGTCGGCCATACCTGCATTGACTCCCTGTTAACGGACCGCCGGTCAGCTACCCAGCACCGGACACGGCCCACCCGCCTCGGCCCACAGCTTGAATTGCGTGACGAAAATGTCGTGCGGCACCGGTACCGGCGCCCTGCCCTCACCGGGATTCCAACCCCACAGCACCAGTTTGTCGTCGCTGACATGCTTGATCAGTGCGACGAAATCACGGTCGCCATTGCTCGCGCGGTCCTTGATCATCGCGCACAGTTTGTCCGCCGGCAGGCCGATCCAGGCCATCTTGTGCGGCGTCGGCGGCAGGCTCCAGTGCGGCGCCCCCGGTGGCGCGTGCGGCCCGTAACTGGCCGGCGGATTGGCCTCGGCGTGACAGGTCGCACAGGGCAGACCGGCCGCACCCTTGCCGTCCATTCCGCGCACCACGTTCATGGCATGTGGGGTTCCGGCGTCAAACTGCAGCGGCGAATCCCCCGGAATATGGCAGTTCTGGCAACGCGGACTTTGAAAGACCTTCTGCACCGTATCGAATGCCTTGATCGCCTCCTTGTCGTCGGCGAACAGGTCCTCGGCGTAGCCCGCCAAGCCAATCAACAGCACCGCGCCCAACATCAGATGTCGTTTCATGTCACACCCCCGACAGTTGCAGCGGCAGCTCGCGCAAGCGCTGCCCGGTCAAGGCAAACACTGCGTTGGCGACGGCCGGTGCGGTGGGTGGAACGCCGGCCTCACCGATGCCGCCGGACCGTTCGGTGCTGGGCACGATGTGCACTTCCACCACCGGCATTTCGTTGAGCCGCAGCACCTGATAGTCGTGATAGTTGGATTGCACCACCTGTCCGTCCTTGAAGGTCAGTTTGCTGTGCAAGGCGAAGCCGAGACCAAACGTAATGCACGATTCCATCTGCGCCGCGATGCTCATCGGGTTGACCGCAATCCCGCAATCCACCGCACACACCACCCTATGCACGCGGATTTTCAGGTTGTCCTGGGACACTTCGGCGACGTGCGCCACGTAGCTGCCGAACGATTCGTGTACCGCCACGCCCAACGCATGACCGTCCGGCAACGGTGCGGTCCAGTTGGCTTTTTCGACCGCCAGATTGAGCACGCCCAAATGCCTTGGATGGTTCTTGAGCAAGGTTCGTCGGTATTCCACCGGATCCTTGCCGGCCGCCTCGGCCAGTTCATCGATCAACGATTCCATGACGAACGCCGTGTGGCTGTGCCCCACCGAACGCAGCCACAACACGCTGATGCCGGTTTTCGGCGAGTGCAACTCCACCTGGTGATTGGCCAGGTCTTCCAGATAAGGACTGTCGGCGACGCCTTCCACCGAAGTCTTGTCCACGCCGTCCTTGACCATGGTCGCCGCAAACGCGGTGCCGTCCATGATCGACTGCCCGACCATTACATGCTTCCAGGCGATCGGCATGCCGCCGGCATCCAGGCCGATAGTGGCCTGATGCAGGAACATCGAGCGGTAGTAACCGCCGCGAATGTCGTCCTCACGCGACCACACGGTTTTCACCGCAGTGCCGGCGGCTTTGGCAACCTGCACGGCTTCGGCGACAAAATCCGAGGTCGGATTGGCCCGGCGACCGAAGCCGCCACCGAGGAATTCGGTGTGGATTTCGACTTGCTCGGGTTTGAGCCCGGTGATCTTGCCCGCGATCATTTGATCCAGTGTCTGGAACTGAGTGCCGGTCCAGATTTCGCACTTGTCCTTGCTGATCTTCACCGTGCAATTGAGTGGCTCCATCGGCGCGTGGGCCAGGTACGGCACGCTGTATTCGACGTCGATCTTCTTCGTTGCTTTGCCCAGCGCGGCCGTTGCATCGCCCGCCTTGCTCGCCGAAATGCCAGGCGTGGCGGCCAGTTTGCGGAAGCTCTCCATCAGCTTCTGACTGTCGAGCCCGGTGTTCGGCCCCAGGTCCCAATCGACTTTCAGCGCATCGCGCCCCAGCTTCGCCGCCCAATAATGATCAGCGATCACCGCCACGCCCGTAGGCACTTGCACCACTTTATGCACGCCCGGCACTGCCAGTGCCTCGGCGCCTTCGAAGGATTTGACGCTGCCGCCGAACACCGGCGGCCGGGCGACCATAGCGGTCATCAAGCCGTCGAACTGCACGTCCATGCCGAACTTGGCCCGGCCGGTGATTTTCTCCGGTGTGTCCAGGCGCTTGGTGGGTTTGCCGATGACTTTCCAGTCCTTGGCCTCCTTAAACTTGATGGAAGCCGGATCCGGCACCGGCAGCTTGCCGGCGTCGTCAGCCAGTTCGCCATAGGTGGCGCGTTTGCCGCCGGCAATGACCACGCCTGATTCGGTGCGGATCTGCGAAGGCGCCACATCGAAACGCTTGGCTGCCGCATCGACCAGCATCAAACGCGCCGCCGCTCCGGCCTGCCGGTAGCGGTCAAACTCCATCCAGGTCGACGTCGAGCCGCCGGTGATCTGCATGCCACCAAACCCGGCCAACCCGTAATCGGCAGCCGAGGCCGGTGAGTGCTCGACGCGAATGGTCGTCCAGTCGGCGTCCAGCTCCTCGGCGATCAACATGGTCAGGCCGGTCCAGATGCCCTGGCCCATTTCCGAATGGCCGAGCAGTACAGTGACGCTGTTGTCGTTGCCGATGCGCAGGAAAGCGTTGGGCGCAAAAATGTTGCCCTCATTCTCCGCGCCCACGGCAAAACGATGGGCACCGGGGATGACAAAAGCCACCACCAGTCCTCCGCCCAATACGGCGCTGCCCTTGAGAAAACCGCGGCGCGAGACATCCAGGAGGCTGTTCATCATTCTGATTCCCTCGACATGGCATCAACCGATCTCGGCGGCGCGCTTGACCGCCGCGCGGATCCTTGGGTAAGTGCCACAACGGCAGATGTTGCCGGAGAGCGCCTGATCGATGTCGCTGTCGGTGGGTTTGGGAATTTTTGCCAGCAACGCGGCGGCGGACATGATTTGCCCGGATTGGCAGTAACCGCACTGCACCACATCGAGTTCGGCCCAGGCTTGCTGCACCGGGTGCGAACCGTCGGTGGACAGGCCTTCGATGGTGAGGATTTTTTGCCCGTTGGCCACGGCGGTCGCGGGCGTGATGCAGGCGCGTAATGGCGCGCCATCGACGTGCACGGTGCAGGCGCCGCACTGGGCCATGCCGCAACCGAATTTGGTGCCAGTGAGGTGCGCGACATCGCGCAGGACCCAGAGCAGCGGCATGTCCGCGGGGACATCCAGCTCCTGATCCTTGCCATTGATGTTGAGGGTCAGCATTGCGAATTTCCTCAGACTCACGGTGTTCTGAAGGGCGTCGCTACGACAAGCAACTGCCTGTGCGCGCCTTGGGTTATCCCTTCAGCTAAGCGCAAAATGCCGGGCGAGACCGGTTCATCGACCACCGGTCACACAAAGGCCACCTCAAATGGGTGGCCTTTGCATTGATCTTTTGTGGTGCGACAAAAAAGCCGTTTAGAAGTCAGTGGACACCGACACTTCGCGCCACACCTGCAACTCTTCGGCAACGAAGGTGTTTTTGGCTTCAATCGCCGCCACACAGTCACTGCCCAGCGGCAGGCGCAGCGGTGCGTTGGGAGCTTCTGCCAAGGTGATCATGGCCTGCGCGAGTTTGTCCGGATCGCCAGGCTGATTGAGGGTCACGGCCTTGGCGATTTTGCGCACCTCACCCGCGGTGCTGTCGTAGTCGCCAATCGAAGCCGGAGATTCGACCAGCGAATTGCCTTCGAGGAATTCCGTACGGAAGTAACCGGGCTCGACCACCGTCACCTTGATCCCCAGCGGCGCCAACTCGGCATGCAGCGCCTCGCTCAAGCCTTCGACGGCAAACTTGGTCGAGCAGTACACGCCAAAGCCCGGCCCCGACCGGTAGCCGCCCACCGAAGACAGGTTGATCACATGCCCGCTGCGAGCGGCACGCATATGTGGCAGGACCGCACGGGTGACGTTCAGCAGGCCGAAAACATTGGTTTCGTACACGCGCCGCACTTCATCCGCGCTCGCCTCTTCTACCGCGCCCAGCACACCGTACCCGGCGTTGTTGACCAGCACGTCAATACGCCCGAAGTGCTCGATGGCCGCGTTGGCGACTGCAATGCCCTGCGCCTCGTTGGTAACGTCCAGCGCAACGGCGAGCAACCCCGGTTGGGTGCCGAAACGTTGGGTGATCGTGCCGGCGTCACGGGCGGTGGCGACGACGGCGTCACCGTTTGCCAGAGCGGCGGCGGCGATTTTGGCGCCGATGCCACGGGAAGCGCCGGTGATGAGCCAGACATGTTTGAAGGAGTGGGAAGTGGTCATGAGCGTGTTCCTTGTTTGCGGTTGGGATGAGCACAAGGTACGCAGGAAGATTGATCGGAAAAATCGCCTCGTGCTACAAGCACTATGAAACTGTCTTTCATAATGGCGACCCGATGAATCACGATCCGTTTGACGGTTTGACCGAATTCCTCGCGGTCGCCGAGCACAAAAGCTTCACCCTCGCCGCGACTCGCCTGGCCGTGACGCCCACCGCCGTCAGCCACGCAATCAAGCTGCTGGAGCGCCGCACGGGTGTGCTGTTGTTTCAGCGCACCACGCGACGGGTCGCGCTGACCGAGGCCGGCGCCAGCCTGTTCGCGCGCTTGCGCACGGCGGCCAGTGAAATTGACGAAGCGCTGGCGGTGCTCAGCGGTTTTCGCGATCAACCGATGGGCACGTTGCGCATCACCGCGCCAAGGTTGTCCGGCGCACTGTTGATCGAGCCGCTGATTCCGCTGTTCCGTCAGGCCTACCCGCAAGTCAGCCTCGATATTTCCCTGGACGATGCCACCGTCGACCTGATGACAGGCGGTTTCGACGCCGGGATCCGGCTTGGGGAATCCATCGAGAAAGACATGGTGGCGGTGCGCCTGACTCCGGACCTGCAATGGTCGGTGGTGGGCTCGCCGGAGTACTTCGCCAAGGCTGGCAGGCCGCTCAACCCGGAAGAACTCACCCGGCACGACTGCATCGGCTTCCGCTTCTCCACCTCGGGCAGCGCGCACCGCTGGGAATTTCGCCGTGACGGACGGGACTTCACGGTAGGCGTCGAGGGTGGCCTGACCGTCAACGATCGTCGGCTGCTGGTCTCGGCTGCGCGAAACGGCCAGGGATTGGCGTACGCCTGTGATCTGGAAATCATCGACGACTTGGCGAGCGGCCGGCTGGAGCGAGTGCTGCAACCCTTTGTACCGCTCAGTACGGCGCTGTACCTGTACTTCCCCAGCCGCACCCAGACACAGCCGAAACTGCGCGCCTTTATCGATTTGGCCACCCGCTGGATCGCCGATCAGGGAGGCTTGGGCCGCTAGACCCGTGGCTTGAACAGGATCGTGGTGTAGCGCGTCAGGAACAGGCCGAACGCCGCGCACCACAGCAACGCAGAGAGCGCCAGCCCTACCCCGGAAAATGGAACGAGCAGCACCCGGCACACGCCCGCGACGACCAGCAAGGCAAATCCCAGCACCACGGTTTTCGATGGCTGTAACAATCGCCCGGTATGGCCAAGGCTGACGCGCGCGATCATCGCCAGGATCAACCCACCAATGCCGCCCACGGCCAGTGCATGCGTGGCCAGACTCTGTTGTGGCATCAGGCCCGCGTGCCACAGCGCCATCGCCAGCGTGGCCATCAGCATCCAGGCATACGCCAGGTACAGCGACCACAGCAGCGGCGCCCGCCAGATCCCTCGATCGTGCCAGCGCCACAAGCGCAGCAGCTGCAAAGTGCCTATCAGCAGAAACAACGCGGACAACCACGGCCTCGGGCTGTCATTCAACCCGATGGCGAACGACACCGCCGCCAGCAACGAACTCACCAGCAGGATTTTAGTGGGCAATGGATGAGCCACCGGTGTGGCAGGACGGTTCAAGCCGCGCTGGATGAAAAACGGAATGACCCGCCCGCCAATGACCGTCATCAGCGCCGCCACCAGCCACAAGGCCGCGAGCACGCCGTGTCGCTGCAATCCGGCGTCATCGGTGGCGATGCCCCACAGCGTCAAGGCCTGGCAGCCCGCCATAAAGGCGACCACCAGCAAAATCGGATAGTTCTCTCGCTTGCCGGCCGCGATCAGGTCACGCCCCAGCATCCAGGCCAGCAACGGCAGAAAAGGTGTCTGCACGGCAATCAGAATGGGCGCAGGGATCGGCAGCAACCACGCCAATCGCGCCAGCAGCCATACCAGCAACAGCCCGATCAACGGCCAGCCGCTCAAGCCGGGACGCCCGGTCCAGTTCGGCACCGCCGTCAACAGGAACCCGGCAATGATCGCCGTGGCAAACCCGAACGGCATTTCATGCCGATGCCAGCTCAACATCCCGCCAACGGGTTGCGCACCGGGCAATCGGCCGTACAACCACAGCGCCCAGATCGCGATCGCCACCAACGCAAACACCGCACCGGCAAAAAAGAACGGGCGAAACCCGAGGCTGAACACCGGTGCGGCGGCAAGTTTTTTCATATCAAACCACCGCTGGGGTCAGGCCTTTGGTCAACCGGTATTGGGCCAGCAGGCGCATGACGTAGCCGATCTTGAGCAATGTAGGACCGATGATGGTCATGGCATGCATCCCCACCAACAACGCGATGGGCATATGACCGCCGTACAAGTAGGCGCCATAGATCCCGGCAAACAGCATGACCAGGCCAGCGCCGAGCACTTTGCTCGACAGGTGCAGAACGCGCAGAGGGTTATTGAGAAAATCGAACATTTTGGCGTACTCCTGAATCGGGTCAGTTGTACGTTAGGAGTATCAAGTGCCGTGCCAGATGTTAGCCCCTTTAAAATCAACGTGTTGAGCGCATAAGAGTCATATCGACCACAGCACAAATAGTCGTTATGACCCAACGTCAAGTCATATTGACTCGACTCTTCGACAAGATTGGCGATCTACAGTCCCACCGATCAGCGCCAGGCTGTCTACGCTGATAGTCCAGCATGAGTAACCCGTAGAGGAGCGCCACCATGCAACGCGTGCAAAAACTGACTCCCTGCCTTTGGTTCGACACTCAGGCCGAAGAGGCGGCGAAGTTTTACTGTTCGATCTTCGATCATTCAAAAATCACCGGCACCACCCATTACGGCAAGGCCGGCCAGGAGGTCCACGGCATGCCTGAAGGCCTGGTGCTGACGGTCAGCTTCGAACTGGACGGGCAGAGTTTCACCGGCCTCAACGGCGGGCCGCATTTCAAGTTCAATGAAGCGGTTTCCTTTCAGGTCAACTGCCAGACCCAGGAAGAAATCGACCACTACTGGGGCACGTTGTCTGCCGGTGGCGAACCGCAGGCCCAGCAGTGTGGCTGGCTCAAGGACAAATTCGGCCTGTCCTGGCAAATCGTACCGATCCTGCTCATGGACATGCTCAAAAGCCCGGACACCACCAAGTCCCAGCGCGCCATGCAGGCCATGATGCAGATGAAAAAGCTCGACATCGCCGCCTTGCAGCGAGCCTTTGACGGCGAGAGCTAATACACTCCCGGACTGACCTGCCGAGGACGCCGAAGATGAAGCACGCCGCTGCCAAAAACGCCGACAAAGCCCCGCGCTTCTGGCGTGATGACGCCCTGCCTTTCATCGAGGCCCGCTCTATCGCCGACGGTCGCGAAGTCTGCTACACCCGGCATGCCCACGAGCACTTTTCCATCGGTGCGATCACCGCCGGGTGCAGCACTTACCTGCACGAACAATCGGCCTTTGAGGTCAGCGCCGGCACCGTGGTCCTGATGAACCCTGATGATGTTCACGCTTGCAACCCGATCGACGACCAGCCGTGGTCGTACCTGATGCTGTATGTCGAGACGCCCTGGCTCACCGATTTGCAGCATCAACTTGGCTTCAGCCAGGACGCGATGTTTCGGCGTTTTTCCACCACGCATACCCGCGATACCCAGCTGTTTGTCGGCCTGCAAAATCTGTACAAAACACTGATTGATCCCCTGCACGACGTGCTGCAAAAACACAGCGCGGCCGTGGAGTTTTTTACCGATGTACAGCAGCGACTCAATCCGGCCGATCAGCCGCTTCGCGAGCCCAATTTCAAGCTGGAACGGGCCGCCGACTACATCCGTGACAACTGCACGCAGGTGCTCAAGCTTGAGGACATTTGCGAAGCGGCTCAGTTGTCCCCGTCGTACCTGATCCGCGCCTTCAAGCAGCATTACGGCATGACGCCCCACGCGTTTCTGGTCAACCGGCGTATCCAGTTCGCCCGTGATCAATTGCGCAACGGCAAGTTGATTGCTGATGTTGCGCTGGAAGCGGGGTTTGCTGATCAGGCGCATTTTCAACGGGCATTTAAACAGCACCTGGCAGCGACACCGGGGCAGTACCGGGGTTGATGTTAAATACCTTACAAACTTACACCTTGTAACAACCAACCAACTAACAGCACTCTTTTTAAATAACGCAACACACAGACACAGAAGCGCAACAACTATCACTCACGCACTCAATTAAGCTCCGCCTCACTTCACAACCAGAAGATGGAGCTTCAACTTGAATAACGCACTCTTCCAAACCAACAACACACATCAAAAACAGTTAGTTGCCGAAGCTATTTACAACTTGCTGAGCGATCAATACCAGATCGTTCAAATTGATTGGGAGTGGGATCGTTTAGCCGTCACCCGTGCCACCGATTCCGACCTGGACGCCCTCCATCAATCGGCAATGTTAAGCCTGAGGAGAATGATTCGGCATCCGGACTTTGTCAGGATCAGATCCGCGCACTTCATCCCGCCAGGTGTGGCATTCCAGGTTGATCAACAGGCTCACCTCTATTACGTCTACGAAAATATCAGCAGCCGCCAGAGTGAGGAAACCGACATTACTGTCGCCTACTATTCCGCGCGTGTGGACATCACTCATCATTTCACCGGTGTCGCGGATTTTGATGAAAACCTGAACCAACTAGCGAGTATTGCGAAGCTGACCGGCGGGCTTGTTACGTCGAGCGATCAGATGGCCGTTGGTCAATGGCTACGTTTCCACGGCTTGCCACTACCGACCACTGAAGCGAGTGCTAAAGAACTCATCGACCTGCTCAATTTCGCCACGCTTTCCGAGAATTCACCCTATGGAAACTATTGGCAGCTGCTCGATACCCCGCAAGAGTCGCCATTCAAGTTGACCGAAGAAAACCGCGCCATCATTCGTCGAGTCATTGAAGACGAAACGGGTGGCGAGATTTCACTGGCGGCCCTGTATGGTCGCTCAGTGGTGCTCGAAAGCATTTCTGCCGACAAACTACCGACCCACCAGAGTTACCGACTGAGGAACCTGATCGACAGCGCTGTAAGTTCGGCAGATAACGGGCAAGCGTATATCGATGCACTCGGCTGGTTCGCCGAAGAAAATGCCCCAACGCTAACGCCGCAGTTCATCGAGCAATTAATGATTGCGGTGATGTTGCTTGACCTTGACCCTGAGGCCGATAACGCCAGTACCACGTTTGCGGGTTTCGACCTCTACTCCAAGCGTTTCCTGCTCAGCCACCCTGCAGAAGTGCGCAAGCAACTGGAACGGCACCTGGTCGACGCCCTTCAGCTTCACGTCATCATTGCGCCGTTGGTGGTGGAGTTGATTCTAGGGGGGATGGCGCCTGAATACCTGGCGCGGGATCTACCCCAAACATTACGGATCGGCACCCCGGGCTGGGTCGTCTTTACCCAATCCGTACATTTTGCAGAGGCTATCGTCCCGGGCATCTCCCGAAGCATGAGCTACCAGCACTTGCTGGGTTTTAGCCGACTGTCGACGCTCAGCCCTCAACTGGAGGCAGTATTCGCTGCACACACGGCGGACCCCGTGATCACTTGGGCCTTCATGAACAAGCTGATTGCCCGGGACGTTGATGGCAGCCTGAGCCAGGAAGCGGTAAGCCTCGCCTTGAATGAATACCAGCGTTATGTGGACCTGATAACCAGCGCCGCCAACACACTGGGTGAACCGCTACCGCATCGCAAGCCGCTTGCACTGAAAGAACTGAAATCCCAAGTACCGGACTGTGACCCCGAAGAACTACTGGTTAAACATCGTGGTACAGGTGGCGGTGCAGGAAGGAAAGTCTCGGTTATCGATCTTTACATGGGCGATGAACTGCACACCGAGGTTTGGGATCGCCCCCGGGGCAACAGTATCTATCAATCATTCCCTGGATTGGCCGAACTGTTTCCGGTTGCCGACCTGCATGAACACGCTGTTAACAAGCATTACCAAGGCACCACAGAAGCGCTGGCCAGCAGCATTGCCATTGCACTGTCGCAATTAAAAACTGAAGACGCCGAACACATGGAATATGGCGCGCTGGATATTTACTGCATTCGACAACATACAACACAGACATTTTCAGCCGCACGACCAGGCATCGTCATTGATCCGATTTCCGCTCCGGGAGCAACGGGTCGATTTGGCGTGATTATTTGTGCGAAATGGCGCGACAACGTTCGCTGCTATGAGCTTTTTCCATTACGACTGGAATGCCGGCCCAATCAAAAACTTGAAACCCTGTTCCGTCCTCTATCGGGCCGCGACCTGAATGACTTTGAGCCAGAACACACTGACCACAAAATCATCGAGAGAATACCGGTTGATGTAGAGGCTTACCTGCAAAACCTTGAGCCTCGGGACAATAGCCAGTCCAAAGTGTTTATCCGCAAGATCGGTGAACTCAAGTCGCCGCTGGAGGACGCAGATTCGGCCCCTGCGCCGCCCTCGTTGTTGTCCCCGCGCAAAATGGCGATCGGGAGGCTCATTGCTGAACAAAATCCGTACTTCACCGAAGACGAGGTCAAACAACTGAGTTTCGATCAGACCGAACGCGAACGGGCCATTGAAAAGACCGACGCCGTCTTCAACACCCTTCTTAATCTGATCATCCCGTTCAAGGAGTGCATCGAGGAGCTGTCGTCCGGTGTTCCTTCTCGACAAAAGAACGCAATCTCCGGATGCGTCGTGGACGCGGCATTGCTCGCTGTATCGTTTGCAGCCGTACCGGGGAAAATTGCCGCCACCACCGCCAAGGCAGCCACCGTGGCAACCCGGTTACTGTCGGCATCCAAAGTGCTCAGCCGGACCCTCCTTACTCTGTTCAACCCGCTGGACGGCGTGCCGCAACTACTCAAGGGCGGCGGCAAGTTATTGGGCAGAGGTGTGAAGAAACTCGGTGCTCACTCCCTGGCAACGCCGCATCGAGTCCGGCAGCAATTGCGCTTTCTGACCGGCGCAAATGCCTACGACCTGCTCAGAGCCGTCGACCATACCGGCGCGGCAGCGCAGATCCGCCAGTCGCTGGACACCGTCAGTCATGCACGAACGATTTTCAAGGCCGATAGCATCGAGACTGCGGACCAAGTGCTCAAACATCTGCGTGCTCCTGACGCGAAGCTGCTGAAAAACATCCCCGAGCAGGAGCTACAACATTTACTGGAGAACTCACTGATCGACATTGCGCTTCAGTCCGAACCTGCCCGGTTGCTCAAAAATCTCTTGGATCCAGACATCGTCGACAGTCTGGTGCGCCAGCAGGCGGCAAAGTTCTCCCTGAACAACCTGCATCAGTTCAAGGAGCACACAACGTTGTCAGAACTCTTCCATGATCTGTTGAAGGTGGAGCACAGAAATCTGACGGCGATGCGCGCGCACCAAGATGCCCTGATCGTTAAAGATCTGGGCCAGGCACCTTACAACGGCATCCTCGATGAACTGACCTTCAACCCCAATGGATTGACGGCTGACGGTGAGCGGGCAAACGCCTGGATTCTCAAAGCGTCCAACTCTCGAAACGAGGCTGACAAAATCAGCGATGTGCTTCGCGAATACACTGTCAACGACGCGCCTCTGACGTCACCTTCGGTCTATAACGCGCTACATCGGCGTATCGCGCCCGAGGTGACAGGAAGCTTCCGCAGCCCGACGGCAGAGGCCCGATACCCCTCCAATGTTTCTGGTGCAGCGCTCCTGGAACAGCACCTCGCAAGCCTTGATCCTGGCCACGAGGATTTCGCCAAACAGGCGCTGGGCGCATTCCTCGGATTCCACAGCTTTGTCGATGGCAATGGCCGCACGGCGCGCGCGATCTATGCGATTGCAGAGCTGAGGAAGGGCCGGTTCAACCCGCTCACTGTCGCGACTGAAAGTGCCCTGAGCGGCTTGAGCTAGCATTCGTTTGCACTGATTCCGCGCCCCGTTTGACGGGGCGCGGACCTACGACAACATCAGGCCAATCGCGCACACTGCCAACAGCAACGCCATGCTCCGATTGAACAGCCGCATGCCCGCCGGGTTGCTCAAGTAGCCGCGTAAAAAAGTCCCCGCGTACACCCAGCAGCCCACCGACACATAACAGATCACCAGATACACCGCCGCAAACTGCCACACCAACCGCGCCTCGCCGTCCGCGACGAAGGCGCCCATCCCCGCCACGCAGGCCAGCCAGGCCTTCGGGTTGAGCCATTGCATGACCGCGCCGTACAGCATCGACGGCGCCCGGCCCGTCGCTTTGGCATCGAGACGACCATCGTCCGCCGCCAGTTTCCAGGCCATGAACAACAGAAACGCCACACCCGCCAGTTGCACCACTCGCGTCAGCGCCGGCCACACCTGCAATACCTCATGCAGCCCCAGCCCCATCAACACCAGCAACAAAACGAACCCCAGCGTAGCCCCGGCGACATGCCGTTGACTGGCGCGAAACCCGAACTGCGCGCCCGAGCTCAACGCCACAATGTTCACCGGCCCCGGCGTTATCGACGCCACCAGTGCAAACGTTGCCATGGAAATCAACAGACTCATCGAGCACCTTCTTCAATTCAGGAAAATCAGCGCTCAAGGTACTGAGCGCCCCGCTCCGCGTATTGAAGAAAACTGCCTTCGGCAACTGCTGCAGGCGTTGCGTGTTCTCAATCGTCTTCGTGCAATTTGATGCCCCGGGCGTGGAGCAGATGCGGGACGATCAGCACCAGCAACGTCAGTGCCAGGAACGATGCGGCGATGGGTTGGGTGAGAAAGGTTGTCCAGTCGCCCTCGCTGATGGACAGGGCATTACGCAGTTGCTTCTCAGCCATGGGACCCAGCAACATACCCACGATCACCGGCGCCACAGGGAAATCAAAACGCCGCATCAACACCCCGCCCCAGCCGATGCCGAGCATCAGCAAAAGATCGAACGAAGAATGACGCATGCCGTACACGCCAATGGTGGCGAACACGAGGATGCCGGCGTTCAGGTAAGGGCGCGGGATCTGCAACAGCTTGACCCACAACCCCACCAGCGGCAGGTTCAGCACCAGCAGGATGACGTTGCCGATGTACAGCGAAGCGACGAGGGTCCAGACCAGATCCCCCGAGGTCTGGAACAGCATCGGGCCGGGTTGCAGGTTGTAGTTCTGGAACGCGGCCAACAGGATGGCCGCCGTGGCGGAGGTCGGAATGCCCAGTGTCAGCAGCGGCACCAACGAGCCGGTCGCACTGGCGTTGTTGGCCGCCTCAGGCCCGGCCACACCTTCAATCGCGCCCTCGCCTTTGCTGCCGGCAAACTCTTTCGGGTACTTGCTCAGTTTGCGCTCGGCCGAATAGGACAGAAACGTCGGAATCTCGGCCCCACCGGCCGGAATCGAACCGAAAGGAAACCCGATCAGCGTGCCGCGCAGCCAGGCCGGAACCGAGCGTTTCCAGTCGGCGCGGGTCATCCACAACGAGGTCAAACGGTGTCGGTTGCTGGCCTCTTCTTTTTGATACAACAGGCTGTACAACGCCTCCCCCACGGCAAACAAACCCACCGCCACCAACACCACTTCAATGCCGTCCACCAACTCCGGCACCCCCAGCGTGTAGCGGGCAATACCCGAGGTCGAATCCAGGCCGATCAAGCCAATGGCCAGGCCCACGCCCAGCGAGGCGAAACCGCGCAGCATCGACGCGCCGAGGACCGCCGACACCGTGGTGAACGACAACACCAGAATTGCGAAATACTCCGCCGGACCAAATTTCAGCGCCAACGTGGCAACCACCGGGGCAAACAGCGTCAGCAAAATCGTGGCAATCGTCCCGGCCACAAATGAACCGATGGCCGCCGTGGCAAGCGCCGGCCCGGCACGGCCGTTGCGGGCCATCAGGTTCCCCTCCAGGGCCGTGACCATGGAGGACGATTCCCCCGGCGTGTTAAGCAAAATGGAGGTCGTCGAGCCACCAAACTGCGCGCCGTAGTAGATACCGGCAAACATGATCAGCGCTCCAGTAGGATCGACCTTGGCGGTGATCGGCAGCAACAGCGCCACGGTCAGCGCCGGCCCGATGCCGGGCAACACGCCAATCGCCGTGCCGAGCAGACAGCCGATAAAACCCCACATCAGATTGATCGGCGACAACGCGGCGGAAAACCCCATCGCCAGACTTGCAAGAATATCCACCGGGTTGATCTCCTTCGGCCCGGATCAGATCCAGGCGTTGACAAGGGGCGGCAGGGAAACCCCGAGCCCGGCGTTGAACAGCCAGTAGATCGGCAGCGTCAGGGCAATGCCGATGGCCAGGTCGCGCAGTGGATGGCGACTGCCAAACCCGCGTGCAGCACAGACGAACAACAGCCCGGCGGCGAGGACGAAGCCGATCAGGTTAATCAGCACCGCCACCCCTACCAGTCCCGCCGTCACCCACGCCACACCCCGTTTGCCGCCGGGCAGTGCTTTGGCCGATTCGTCATCGTGGTCCGCCAACTCGCGAAAACCACCGGTAACGGCCTGATAACTCAGCAGCAAACCGACCACGCCGAGGAACACCGCCAGTCCGTAGGGATAGACATGCGCGCCCAAAATGACGAAACCCATCTCGGGCGGAAACCGAAAGGCCCCGACCGCCAGAACGACACTGATGGCGATCAGGCCAAGGCCGATCGCCAATTGTGGCGGCACAATATTGCGCGGCCCGGCCATGTCAAAGCAGCCCGACCTTGACCAGCATCGCGTGCAACCGTACGTGTTCTTCGTCGACAAACTTGCCAAACTCATCGCCGGTCAACACGGACGGCGACCACGCGTTGGTCTGGATGTTGTCTTTCCAGGATTGGCTGTTGGAAGCCGTGACAACGGCGTCGGTCAGTTCTTTACGCTGCTCCGGGCTCAGGCCGGCGGCGCCGTACACACCGCGCCAGTTGCCGATGATCACGTCGTAACCTTTCTCTTTGAGGGTCGGTGCATCAATGCCGGGCACACGCTCCGGCGCACCGATGGCGAGCACGCGGAACTGGCCGTCCTTGATGTATTGACCCAGTTCGGCATAACCGCCGGTGATCACCTTGATCTGCCCGCCGAGCGCCTGGGCAACCACTTCGCCGCCACCGGCGAAAGCGACGTAGTTGACCTTGTTCACCGGGATGTCCATTTTGCCGGCCAGTTCGGCGATGCCGATGTGATCGATCGAGCCTTTGGAACCGCCGCCCCACGTGATGCTGGTCGGTTTGTCCTTGAAGGCCTTGAGCAAGTCCTCCAGGGTTTTGAAGTCGGACTCTTTGCGCACCGCAATCACGTTGTACTCCGTGAACAACCGGGCAATCGGTGTCACGTCTTTCAAGGTGATTTGCGGTTTGTTCTGTTCAATGCCCGCGACCATGATCGCGCCCACCACCAGCAACGCATCGCGTTCACCCTTGGTGCTGTTGGCAAACTGCGCCAGCCCCAGCGTCCCGCCAGCCCCGCCCTTGTTTTCGAAGGTGGCGGATTTAGCGACTTTGGCCTCGATCAAGGCTTTGCCCAGCTCACGGGCGGTCTGGTCATAGCCACCTCCGACCGACCCCGGGGCCATGAACTTGACCGTATCCAGCGCCATGGCGGGTGTCGAGAGTGCGGCAGCGGTAATCGCCACGGCGGCGACGTAATTGAAACGACGGAACAAAGCGAACATGAGCGGTCTCCTGATCTTGTTTTTGTAGGTGCCGGTTGAATCGCGCTCAGGAGCAACCCCTGCTCACTGAACATGCGTCTGTGAACAAGCGTAGGTCATGGTTTTGATTGCTGACGGATGGTTACCGAAGAGGAAGACCTTTGGGCATTTCTCTGGCCGTTGGCGCAACCGTCTGCGGGCGCTTTATCCGGCGGATTTTGCGGGCGACGTCCACGAAGGGCGTGACGACCAGGCTGTACACCGTGAGGTAGCGCGAGTGATCCGCGTCCCCGGTGCCAAAGCGCAGCGTCTCGGGTCTGGAGGTGGTGACGTAGAGCGTGCCGAACATCCAGTCCCAGAGTGACAGGTTGATACCGAAGTTCTTGTTGACGTGCCTTGGCGCGTCGCTGTGATGGATCTGGTGCTGGGCCGGGCTGTTCAGCACATGCTCGACCACGGGGCCAAACGACAGCCAGACATGGGTATGGCGCAGGTTGGCCGCGAAACCGTTGAGGATCAACACCATCCAGGTCACGCCAAACAGCGTGTAACGGCTGATTTCGCCGCCACAGGCGTACCAGAAGACCCCGGCAAAGGCACCGATGCACAGCGTATTCGTCAGCTTCTCGACAATTTTCTCCACAAAATGAATCCGGCTTGCCGTCGCCGGAACCAGCACCGGGGCCGAATGGTGGACTTTATGGAAGTCCCACAGCCAACGCGTATGAAAGGCCCGATGGCCCCAGTAGTTGGCGAAATCCTTGACCATAAACACGCCGAGCCCATAGATCAGCGACAACGCCAGGTGTTCCTCGACTTGAATGCGCGCGCCCCATAGGTTGGTGAAAAAGCGCATGTAGTCGGCGGAGCGCAGGACATAGGGATCCACCAGCGCAACGATGGGCAGCACCAGCATGACTTTCAGAATGGCGCGGATGAAGTAGTAGCGGTAATCGAGCAACGCCGACCGATGCAGATGAACCTGGCGGCCGCCGATGAATTGCCAGAAGGTCCGTGCGTGCGTCAATCCACGAGATTTCCTGAAGCGGAACAGCCCATAGGCAACGCTGTAGGAGGACGCAAGAAACAATAGGCCGAAGCGGCCATTCAAATCGAATATGCCAAGAAACTGATGGGTAACCGGGGTTATCACCCATCGGGACAGGCAGTCATAGACAAACGAAAGGACATCCACGACCGTCTGGCCTCCAAAAAAGTGAGGCAAATTGTAGTTCAGACGACCAGAGAGCGGCACTGTTTACGTATGCGCTTCCACCACCCACTTCACTTTCACCAGCGCGTGTCGAAGCGTGTCCATGTCCACCGAGCCCAGCGCCAACCGCAAGGCATGCGGAACATGCAGCGAAATCGCGAAGGGTTCGGCGGTGGACACCGAGATCTGCTCGCGCATCAACGCCACGGCAATCTGGTCTGCCCGTGCGTCTTCCGATAAAGGTAGCCACAGAAAGTACGACGACGGATGGCGGATGACTGCAAGTCCGCTTAGCGCCTCATCAGCCAGCTTTTGCCGCGCCTGTGCGTCTTCGCGCTTTTGTGCTTCGAGCCGGGTGACGGTGCCATCCTCGAGCCAGGCGCAAGCGATGGCCGTCATGACACCCGGAGTGTTCCAGGTGGTCGCCCTGATCGTGCGTTCGAGTTCGGCGACGTTTTGCGCAGGGGCCGCAATGAAACCAACGCGCAGGCCGGTGGCGACGTTCTTGGAAAAACCGGACACGTAAATCGTCCGCTCCGGGGCCAGCTCGGCGATGGGCGGCGGCGCGTCTTCGGCGAGAAACGCATAAGCCCCGTCCTCGATGATGTGCAGGTCGTGTTGGCGCGCAATCGACACCAGGCGTTCGCGCTGGTCAGCCGGCATCACCCAGCCCATCGGGTTATGCAGGGTCGGCATGGTGTAGACGGCGCGCACCGTCCGGCGGCGGCACAGGTCCTCCAGCGCCTGCAGATCCGGGCCCTGCTCCGTGACCGGAATGGGCACGATTTCAAGGTGCAGCGTGGCGGCCAGCACTTTGAAACCCGAGTAGGTCAGCGCGTCCGCCGCGATCACGTCACCGGGTCGCAGCAGCGCCATCAGCGTCACCGCCAGGCCATGTTGAGCGCCGCTGACAATCAACACGTTGTCGGCCTCGACCGTCAGGCCGCGGCTGCGCAAATGGCGGGCGATGGAGGCGCGCTCATGCGCCCGCCCACAGTGGGGCTGGTAGCGCAGGTGCGATTCCAGGTCGCCGGACAACGCGAGCTGGCGCAAGGCATTGCGCAACAGGTCGGCCTGCCCCGGCAGTGCGGGGTAGTTGAAGTTGAGGTCAATCACACCCGGCGCAACGTCCGGCTGATCGATGCCGTGGCTGGGCGGCAAAGAGGTTTCCCGGACAAAGGTCCCGCGCCCGGTTTCGCCACTGACCAGTCCCATCGCTTCCAGCTCGGCATACACCCGGCTGGCCGTGACCAGCGCCAGGCCTTCGCTGGCGGCCAACTGACGATGCGTGGGCAAGCGTGTGCCGGGCAGCAAGCGCCCAGAGTGAATATCGGCGGCCAGGGTGTCCACCATGGACTTGTAGCGGGAGCGCGGCATCGTGGGATGTATCCATGACAATTTTTTGATTGTTCTTAATCCTGGATCATAGGATGCCTTTCACGCAACCTGACACGGAGACGCCACATGGAAAGGACCTCAACGCTCAACAGACCGACGCTGGACAAGCACGCCAGCGGGCTGATCAACGGCTTCATTGGCGTGCTGATCTTTAGCGGCTCGCTGCCCGCCACCCGCGTGGCCGTGCTCGAATTCGACCCGGTGTTCCTGACCGTCGCCCGGGCCACCATCGCCGGCGTGCTGTCGCTGTGCATGTTGTGGCTGTTCAAGGAAAAACGCCCGGCACGCAGCCAGTTACTGCCCTTGATCATCGTGTCGTTGGGAGTTGTGGTCGGCTTTCCGTTGCTGACGGCATTGGCGTTGCAGTACGTGACGTCGGCGCATTCCATTGTCTTTGTCGGTTTGCTGCCGCTCGCCACGGCCGCGTTTGGCGTGTTGCGGGGTGGCGAGCGTCCACGACCGGCGTTCTGGTTTTTCTCGGTGCTGGGCAGTTTGCTGGTGATCGGCTTTGCCGTTTCCCAGGGGCTTACCGCATCGCCTGTCGGTGATTTGCTGATGCTGTTGGCGATTTTGGCGTGTGGCCTGGGGTATGCCGAAGGTGCCAAACTTTCCAGAACACTGGGCGGTTGGCAGGTGATCTGTTGGGCCCTGGTGTTGTCACTACCGCTGATGGCCGCGCTGACGGTGTGGCGGATGCCCGTTTCATTGTCCGCAATCACCATGCCGGCCTGGTTGAGCCTGGCGTATGTGTCGCTGTTCAGCATGCTGATCGGTTTCGTGTTCTGGTATCGCGGCTTGGCGCAGGGCGGTATTGCGGCGGTGGGACAGCTTCAACTGCTGCAGCCGTTTTTCGGCCTGGCGCTGGCGGCGACGTTGCTGCACGAACAGGTCAGCCTCGGCATGCTCGGGGTCACCGTGGCGGTGATCCTCTGCGTGGCAGGCGCGAGAAAGTTCGCCAGATAAAAGTGTACTGCGGCTTGCGCTCATGGCTGTACGGGGCGAGCCGCACAACGTCCATGATAAAAATGGCGCTCTCGTTTCCGGAGACTCGCCATGGACCTCGCCACCCTCACCCTTTTTCTGCCCGCCTGCTTTGCCCTGAACATGGCGCCCGGCCCGAATAACCTGTTGTCGGTCAGCAACTCGACACGCTACGGCTATCGCACTTCCTGCGTGGCCGGAATCGGTCGGTTGCTGGCGTTCGCCGGCATGATCGCCCTCGCCTCCGCCGGATTGGCCGTGGTGCTGCAAACCTCCGAAGTGCTGTTCTACGGGATCAAGATCGTCGGCGCGGCGTACCTGTTTTACCTCGCCTGGCAATTGTGGCGCGCCGACCCTGGCGCCGAGCGTGCTGACACCCGAGCCCCCGTCGGTGTGCTGGCCTTGGCGCGGCAGGAGTTTCTGGTGGCGGCCGGCAACCCCAAGGCCATTTTGATCTTCACCGCGTTCCTGCCCCAGTTTGTCGACCCGACTCGCGCAGTAACGCCGCAATTCGCGCTGCTGGGTGCGCTGTTTTTGATGCTGGAATGGATCGCGATCAGTGCGTACGCCTACATGGGTTTGCACATGCGTCGCTGGTTCGCCGAGCCGCGTGGCAAGCGGATTTTCAACCGGTGCTGTGCAGGGTTGCTGTCGGCGGCAGCTTCGGTGTTGTTGATGGCTAAGCGGGCGTAATCAAACGGGGGGGATGGCTCTTTAAGTACGACATCGTCCCCTTCCCGACTTTTCGTTCGAGAAATGTCATCCCTCCATCCAAACTTTTCGCGTCACCGGGCGTCATCTCTTTAATGCTGCCGACCTGGCTTGCAGATCCAGACAACTGACCTCAGCTAAGGATGGATGATGACCTTTCTTGTTTTTCTACTAGCCTGCGGTGCCGCCGCAAGCACAGGCTTCTTTTTCAAACCGGGCCAGTGGTACGAATCGCTGGTCAAACCCGGCTTCACCCCGCCCAACTGGGTGTTTCCAGTCGCCTGGTCGACGATCTACCTTTTGCTCGCCTGGGCCGGGTACCGGTTGACCCTGATACCTGGAAGCCAGGAGGTGTTGGCGTTATGGGCGGCGCAGATTGCGTTGAATACACTGTGGACACCGGTGTTCTTCGGCGCGCAGCGCATTTTCGCCGGCATGCTGATCCTGACGCTGCTCTGGTTGGTGGTCGCGGTGATGGTGGTGATGGCGTTGCAGCTTGATGTCATCACTGGCTTGATTCTGCTGCCTTACCTTGGGTGGCTTTGCGTCGCCGCTGCGTTGAATTTTGCCATCTTGCGCAACAACCGCTGATGACGAATGCTAACGAGGGGATCAAATCGCTATGGCCTGCTGACGGGGGGGCTTTGGCGCAAGTGCGCGATTTCAACAAAAAGCTCGCCTGGTTGCCGCGCTTTCGAATCCGCAATCGCATCACCCCTCGTCTGATCCAGGCTCTGCTGCGCGCCAGTCAAATCGGCGGTGCAGGTAAGTTGCTCAGGCATGGGCTCAAGGCTGAAAGAAAAGTGGTGAGTGTGGGCGGCGCTTCAGTGCCCGTTCGGATCATCCGGCCCAGAGGTAAAGCAAAGGGCGTTGTGCTGGATTTCCATGGTGGCGGTTGGGTGATCGGCAATGCGCAGATGGATGACAACTTCAACCTTGCGATGGTGAATACCTGCAGCGTCACGGTCGTCTCGGTCGATTACCGGCTTGCTCTATCGACGCCGATTGAAGATGTGATGGAGGATTGCCTGTGTGCTGCACGCTGGTTACTGAATGACAGTTGTGAAGAGTCTGCCGGCCTGCCCGTGATCGTCGTCGGTGAATCGGCCGGGGCGCATCTTGCTGCGGCAACGTTGCTGGCGCTATCACCCGACTTGCTTCAACGGGTGAGCGGTGCGCTGTTGTATTACGGCGTCTACGATTTGACGGGAACGGCGAGCGTGCGTGCGGCCCCTTCAGAAACGCTGGTGTTGGACGGTCCCGGCATGGTTGAAGCGTTGCGCAGGCTAACGCCGGACCTGAATGACCAGCAACGCCGGCAGCCACCCTTGTCACCGTTGTACGGCGACTTTACGGGTTTCCCGCCGGCGCTGATGTTTGCCGGTGAGCTGGATCCCCTGAAGGACGACACACTCGAATTAGCCGCTCGCTGGATGAAGTCGGCACCGGTTGAGGTGCATGTGTTGGCGTCATGTCCTCACGGGTTTATTCACTTTCCGACCGCCCTGGCAGAGAGCGTGCTTGCGTATGGCCGTAAATGGATAGCGGCTCGGATCGATGCGTTGGCCGGCGCCTAGCGGTGTTGGCGAGGAAACAAGCTCCCCCGCCAACGGGATGCAACGATTACTTGGGCGGAACGAAGTTATCCAGCATTCGGTTCACCGCCAGCTCCCCCAGCATGATGACCTGCTGCAGGGCCAGGACGTTACTGCGATGAGTTCCCTCTAGCAACGCTGCCACGTTGCTGGCCATGACACTGGCCGACGCCATGTTCTCGCACGTTTGGACCAGCAAGGTTTCATGGTCGACATCCGGGGCAATCATGTAAATGGTGCTGGGTTTACGTGGGGTGTTGTTCATGAGCGCCGCCGGATTGAGATAGAAATTGAGCGCGCGTTCGGCGGCGTCATGGAGTTTTTTTGGGTCGAGGGATTCGTACGGGGATACTGAATCCGCGGTTGGCGGATCGGTATCGGGTGAATCGGTGTCCGGTGGGTTAGGCGTTACTTTGAACATAGATGAACTCCAACTTCTAATATTGAGGAGCCATCACCCTCGCTACCAAACGAAGGGGTGGCGGCCATACGTGGGTTGGTAGACCGGTAGAAGCTGGAAACCCGGCGCTCACAATGGAGCCCCACGCATGACCACCATAAATACAGAGTCCCAAAAAGAGACTACATAAGGTGTTGTCATGCGGCTTCTAAACGGGCTACCAAACCCGATCACTGTTTTTCAGTGACAGGGAAACGATATAGCCCACCCCGTAGCCGCACAAGCCGGCGGATTCTGGCTTGATCGTAGGTAACGGCGCAAGGTCTTGTAGCCTTCGGGACGTAACACCAAGTGTTTTTAAACACGCATCGTTAAACGCGTGAAAGCTTGCTAAAAATCAAAGAAACGTCCGACATTTTTTAGCGCAGGTGGCTGCTTGAGCGCTTCGTTCAACAAAGCCCGGCATAGCCCGATCTCCGGCTTATACGCTGAACGAAAACGCAAACGCCCCGTACCGATTGACGGCCGGGGCGCAGTACAAACGTCAGACAGGATCAGGCCGGGCTTTTCACGCTTGGCCGCTCAGCTGTTTTTGCGTTCCATGCGAGGAGCGCAGTGCACTCATCCGGAATCGCAATTTGAGCGAAACCGGCGAAGATCAGGCCCGCCCAAACGGTGATATCCGCCATCGAGAATTGATCGCCGGCCACGTAGGGCTGCGATCTCAAGACCTGGTCGAAATACCTCATGCCATTGATGGCTTTCTCACGGTGCATCTCACCCCATACGACCCGGTCGCTCCACTCCGGGCTTTTGTAGGCTTTCAATTGAGGTCCGAGCCCGTCGGTTGCGTGGTGAAAATAGATGCCGATGGCATCGATGAGCTGGTCGTCGGCGCGTTTCTGCATCATGTGGATCATCCCCTTCTCTTTCGGCGTTGTGCCGGTGAGCGTGGGATTGCCATCAAGGTTGTCGAGATACTCGGTAATGGCCGTGCATTCGGACAGATAAGTACCGTCATCCAGCTCCAGAACCGGCACGGTGCCGGTGGGGTTGATCGCTAAAAAAGCGCTTTGTTTGTGTTCGGCTGCCGGCAAATCGATCTTGATGAATTCGATTTGGGACGCCAATGCCTTCTCGGCGATGACCACTCGAATACGTAACGGGCTAGGAAAACCGGGGATATCGTAGATCTTCACGTTAACTCCATTGCCATCTATCTATCGGGAGGTAGACAATGCGGCCAGCGATCGTTCAGGTCAACCGATATCTATCGATAGGTAGGCAAAAACAGCATGACAACAATCGATACCAAGCAAACCATCCTGCAAGCAGCGCGTAGAGTCGTGCAGGCCCGCGGCTACAACGCATTGAGTTTTCGCGAGTTGGCGAAAGAAGTGGGGATCAAAAGCGCCAGCATCCACTACCACTTCCCAACCAAGGGTGATTTGGGTGCTGCTCTGGCTCGACGCTACACCGAAGACACCGCTGCGTATCTGGATCAGTTGCTGGTGGAATCACAGGATCCGACGTCGATGGTGAAGGACTACACGGCCGCCTTCCGTGCCGCCCTGGAAAACGACAACCGGATGTGCCTGTGCGGAATCCTGGCGGCCGAGCACCACGATCTCCCGGCCGAAGTACGCGTCGAAGTGGACGGGTTCACGGACACGAACGTTCGATGGTTGGCCAAGGTGCTGGCGCTGAAACAGCCAGACGTTCAGCCAGAAGCACTTGAACGGCAAGCACTGTCGATATTTGCCGCCATTCAAGGTGCGCAACTGGTGTCGCGAGGGCGCAACGACATTTCGGTGTACGACCAAATGATCGAATCCTATCGAGTGGCCGGTTTGATGCCTTGAAGTTCGCTTGCCCCGAATCGAGTTTTTACGATAGCGGCTTGGGGATGCCTAAGCCTGATCAGTGGACGCCCCTTTGAGCTCAACCTGATTACCATCCGGGTCGAAGCAATACAGCGACAAGCCATAACCTTCGGCACCAAAGCGCGTGGCCGCTTTCTCCGGCGCCAGACCAAACGACTGCAAGTGACTGACAAGCGCCGCCTCATCAAAGGGTTCGATACGCAGGCAGACATGGTCGAGGTTACGCCCCTCCTGACCCGCGGCAGCCCCGCCCTTGCGCCCGAGCTCACCGTCCAGGCTGACGAGGTCGATCATGGAAGTCCCGGCGCGCAGGTGCACCAGCCCCAGATCGTCGCGGCGCTTGACCAGTTCGGCGCCGAATACCTGGGCGTAAAACGTGATGCTGCGCTCCAAGTTCTGGACGCGCAGCACGATGTGATCAATGTGTTGAATCGTGAACGGATGCATGAAATCAGTTCCTGAGAGTTGCATGACCGGTAACCCGGACACTGTAGTCCAGGACCGCAAAAATTCACTGTCGATTTTCCGGTGGAGTCACCGCCCGCAGGGTTTTATGCTCAGCCCATGAACATACAAACCGCTGTGCTGCCGCCCCACGCCGAAATGGTTCGCGCCATGCTCGAACGCGACACTGCCTACGAAGGCGTGTTCTTCACGGCCGTGAAAACCACCGGGATCTTCTGCCGTCCCGGCTGTACGGCGCGTTCGCCGAAACCGGAGAACGTCGAGTTCTTTGCGCACGCCGATGAATGCATGGCGGCGGGTTATCGCGCGTGTCTGCGCTGCAAGCCGCTGGACGCTGCGGCCATCGCACCCGACTGGGTGCAGACGCTGCTGAAGTCGGTGGACGCCGATCCCGAGCAACGCTGGACCGACGCCCAGTTGCTGGCCGAGGGCATCGAGCCGCTGAAGTTGCGGCGCTGGTTCAAGCAGCATTTCGGCATGACCTTCCACGCCTGGCTGCGCACCCGCCGCCTCGGTATGGCGCTGGGCGGGATCAAACAAGGCGATTCCATCGACAGCGCGGCCTTCGATTCGGGTTATGAATCCCTCAGCGGTTTTCGTGATGCGTTCCAGAAGTCATTCCACATCACCCCGGGACGGGCCGCACAGAGCGAACCGCTGCTCTTCAGCCGGCTGACCACGCCACTGGGGCCGATGATCGCCATGGCTGAGCGTCGCGGGCTGGTGCTGCTGGAATTCCTCGACCGCCCGGCATTGACCCGTGAAGTCGAAGAACTGCAAAACCGTTACGGCTACGCGGTCGCGCCGGGACACAACGTGCACTTGCAACAAATCGAAGCCGAACTGGCGCAGTACTTCGCCGGCAAACTCACCGAGTTCACCGTGGCGCTGCATACACCCGGCAGCGAATTCGCCCGGCAAGTCTGGGCTGCACTGGCACACATCCCGTACGGCCAGACCAGCACCTACGGCAGCATCGCCAGGTTATTGGGCAAGCCCGGCGCCAGTCGCGCGGTGGGCCTTGCCAACGGGCACAACCGGCTAGCCATCGTGGTGCCGTGCCACCGGGTGATCGGTGCAGACGGTTCATTGACCGGCTATGGTGGAGGACAACCACGCAAGGCGTTTCTGCTGCGGCTGGAAAACGCCGCGATGCAGATGACCCAACAACTGGCGTTCTGATTGCCTCACTCGTCATAAGGAAGGACATTCGATGGACAAACAATTTCACCAATTGCACCACGAAGGCTTGCTGATCCTCACCAACGTCGCCGACGCCACCGGGGCGCGCATCGTCGAGCAACTGGGCTGTAAAGCCGTCGCCACCAGCAGCGCGGCGGTGGCCTGGGCCCATGGTTATGCGGACGGCAACGCCCTGCCCCTTGAACGTCTGGTCTCGACCGTCGAGTCCATCGCCCGGGTGATTTCCGTGCCGTTGACCGTGGACGTAGAGGCCGGCTATTCCGATGACCTGACGCGGGTCGCACAAGTGATCGAAGCAGTGATTGCTGCCGGTGCGGTCGGGATCAATATCGAGGACGGCGCGTCCCCGCCCGAGTTGCTGGTGCGCAAGATCGAAGTGGCGCGCAAGGTCGCGGATCAGCGCAATGTGAAGCTGTTCATCAATGCGCGCACCGATGTGTACCTCAAGGGATTGGTGCCGGCCGAGGATCGCGTTGCCGAGACACTCAAGCGTGCAGCTCTATATCAAGCGGCAGGTGCCGACGGGTTGTTCGCGGCGGGCGTGTCGGCGGAGTACGAAATCGCCGCGCTGTGCCAAGGCACCCCGCTGCCGGTGAACGTGCTGGGGCTTGCGAGCCTGCCTTCACCGGAAACGCTGAAAGCACTGGGCGTGCGGCGGCTGAGCGCCGGATCAGGCATCGCCGAATTCCTGTATGGCGCCATGGCCGGGCTGGCCAAGGGTTTTCTGGAAACTGGCAAACTCGACAGCAGTCACCTCAAGGCTTTGACGTACGGTGAAGTGAACGCCCTGCTGAAAACAGCCGGGAACGCTTGATCGCCATGCCTGATCCCTATAGGCCCGCGACCGAATTTCTGGCGTCCCTCGACGCAGACTGGGCGCGCCACGTTGCCGCCGTCGGCCCGTGCCTGCATCAACCGCATGCGGCTCGCGATCCGTATGAGTCGCTGGTGCGGGCAATCGCCTACCAGCAACTGCACGCCAAAGCCGGGGATGCGATTGTCGGGCGCTTGCTGGCGTTGTTTCCCTCGGTTTCGTTTCCACGGCCGGAGCAGATCCTGGCGACCGGTTTTGATCAGATGCGCAGTTGCGGGTTTTCGGCGGGCAAGATCGCGACCATTCAGGGGATTGCCCAAGCGACGCTGGATGGCGTGGTGCCCGACTATGCTACGGCGTTGGCCATGGACGATGAGGCATTGATCGAGCGCTTGATCACCTTGCGCGGGGTTGGGCGCTGGACGGTCGAGATGTTGCTGATTTACAGCCTTGAGCGGCCGGATATCTTGCCGGCCGATGACTTTGGCGTGCGTGAGGGCTATCGACGGCTGAAGGGATTGGAGGTGCAGCCGACGCGCAAGCAAATGGTGGAGATCGGTTTGGGGTGGAGCCCGTATCGGACGGTGGCGGCGTGGTATTTGTGGCGGGTGCCTACCCGGTAGACCGCGTTATCGTTCTTCGCGAGCAGGCTCGCTCCCACAGGGGATTTGTGAACACCAAAGATCCGGTGTGCGAGCCTGCTCGCGAAGGGGCCAGCAAAAACAACCCATCAAGCCCTGCCAGGCTCATCCCCCACAGCCAACCACAT
>NZ_JBWKNG010000041.1:0-30727 GCF_059415465.1 Pseudomonas sp. GW821-FHT10C09 | reverse complement strand
GTACGGTTACCGGGATAGCGAATTCTTTTTCATGAAGATCAAGAGCGTCTTTCCCGGTAATCCGTGAAGAACCAAAAGTTTTCCCCTCTTCCTACACCAAACGGTAAAAACCGCTGTCAGGGGATTTTCTTGAATTTTAAGCAGTTGCGAAAATGCTTACAGTTAAATACTGTATGCACGTACAGCTTAATAAGGATAACCCTGTGGCCACCACCCCTGCTTCTCCTGACACCTATGCACGCATGGGTCTGCGCGTTCAGAAAATCATCAATTCCCCCACCGCTCAAAAAGCCAAGGCAGCACTGATCTTCCGCCTGCCGGACGAACCGGTGGATGAGTGGGAGCAGTTGCTCGAAGAAATCGATGAGAACGACAACGTCACCCTCGCCTATCGCGACGATGGCGGCGTGCAGATTTTCTGGGTTGTGCCGAAGGAAGATTGAGTCAATGAGTGTCCGCTGGTTTGCTTTGCTGTTTTTGTTCGTCACTTTCGGAGCTCTGGCTGGCGCCCCACGCACCTTCAGCGAAGCCAAAAAAGTCGCCTGGAAACTGTATGCACCGCAATCCACCGAGTTCTATTGCGGCTGCAAATACACCGGCAACAAGGTGAACCTGGCTGCCTGTGGTTATGTGCCGCGCAAAAACGCCAAGCGCGCGTCCCGCATCGAGTGGGAGCACATTGTCCCGGCGTGGCAGATCGGCCATCAACGCCAGTGCTGGCAGGCCGGTGGGCGCAAGAACTGCACCCGTTACGATCCGGTATTCCAGAAGGCCGAAGCCGATTTGCACAATCTGGTGCCGAGCATTGGCGAGGTGAACGGCGACCGCAACAACTTCAGTTTTGGTTGGCTACCGGCGCAGACCGGTCAATATGGCTCATGCCTGACCCAGGTCGACTTCAAGGCCAAGAAGGTCATGCCCCGCCCTTCCATTCGCGGCATGATCGCCCGGACTTATTTCTACATGAGCAAGCAGTACGGCTTGAAGCTGTCGAAACAGGATCGCCAACTGTACGAAGCCTGGAACAAAACCTATCCGGTGGAAGCCTGGGAACGTCAGCGCAACCAGAGCGTGGCGTGCGTCATGGGTCGCGGTAACGAGTTTGTCGGGCCGGTGAACATGAAAGCCTGCGGCTGATTGCCCGCAGGAAAGTCAAAAGGCCTCGGTGTAAAACCCGAGGCCTTTTGCTTTTCCAGCCACTGCGTTATTGAGCCGCAGGATGCTCAATTACCAGCAATTCGACATTCTGTTTCTTGGCCCGCGCCAACGCCGCAGCCACTTCTGCCTGCTTGGCCTCCGCCTCGGCTTTTGAACTGAATGGCCCCATCAGAATGCGCGTCTTGCCGTTTTCCACGATGACGTTGGAGACGAAGCTGTGTTCAATCAGCCAGCCACTCAGATCACTCACCGCCTGGGGTGTTTCGCCTCGCACTTCGAGGTCCCATTGCGGCCCGCTTGTCGCTGCAGGAGCGGAAACGACTGCCGGCTTCGTTTTTTGAGCGTCAACACCCTTCCCTTCACCGCATCCAGCCAGCGCCAATACAGCAATTACCAAGACCATTTTGCGCACAACGGTTCCCTCTGAATGCCAAAAGCGGCGATTTTAACATTCATGAATACTTCCCGAGTGCCGCAAAATGGGCACAAAACAACGAGATTGATGGTTGCGGCCTCTGTATAGTTACGCCTTGGGAATTAATGCAGCATCTGCGCGTCAGAAAGAGGCACCCAAACTGTGAGACTTCGCACTAATCTATACATACCACCGACCTCTGCACTGTTCGAATCAGGTGCCCTACAAAGCAATCAAGGAGAAGACCATGCTGATACTCACCCGCAAAGTCGGTGAAAGCATAAATATTGGTGACGACATTACGATCACCATTCTGGGCGTGAGCGGCCAGCAAGTCAGGATCGGCATCAACGCCCCGAAAGACGTTGCAGTGCACCGTGAAGAAATTTATCAACGCATTCAGGCTGGCCTCACCGCGCCAGACAAACCACAAACCCCCTGAATCCTGTTGCAGTCAGTAGCCAGCCCGTTCGCCCTGAACACCGGCTGGCTAAAGATTCGAGCGCCGCACTGCCCGCCGGCTCGCTCACCCTCTCCCGCCAAAACATGAAGCCGATACTACCGGCATGTCCCATGCCATGGCTGTCAGACGTTTCCGAATAAGCCCGAGGAAGTACGTGATCGCACTCGGCTAACCAAACGTTACCCCGCGCGCCATTCCCGTCGCCGCGATGACCATCAGCAACACCAGCAAGCCTTCGACATGACTGAAACGAGCGAACAGTTTTGCCCGATCGGTATTGATCGTCGCGCCACGCCCCAGTGCAATCCGCCATTTGATCAGCGCCACCATCGGGGCAATTTCAAGCAGCAGGATCAGCACGAAAAGCGTCATCTTGAGGTGGAACAGTGGCTGATGAAGGTAGTAATCGGTGCCTTTCTCGTACCCGCCAAAGGCTCGCATCCCCCCGGTAATCAGGAGGATGACTGCAGAGATTCCCCACAGGTTATCGGCCATCAGCACGCGACGAGCTTCCCCTGTCCCGGCCGCCAGGCGACTGAATGCCGTGCCTCGGGTCAAAACCGCCCAGAATGCCAGCACAACAGCCAGCAAATGAATTGCTGCAAGAGACCAATGAACCAGCATCGATGTACCCCCATCAGACCGAGTTTGAGTATGGCCAGACAGTAGTAGCCCAAAAAACCGAGGGTTGCCCGATTCGGGCGGGTATACGAAGGGGGCAGGACAAATTTCAGGCAAAAAAAAATCCCAAGCAGCTGATGGAAGCTTGGGACTTAAAAATGCATAAACCGTGGTGGTGAACGCGGGGCGATAATATCCCAGCAACTCACTTGTAACAATATATTTTCGACCACCGGCTGGTTAAAAAAAACCGTAAGCCATTAAATATCCACACTTTTTTCATGGGACATGAGTAAGACTCTGGCTAAGCAAAACCATCGCGAACCAAACCAACAGACCTGAAAACAGCACCAGAAACATTACGTCACAGACCGGCTAGACTCCACCACACAAGAGCTGAAGGCTTCTGAAAGCACTCGCTTTTGACAGCAAGCCCCCCTTTCACCTGAGTACACAAGCCATGTGTGAATCATGTGATTCAAAACCGCTTCAAAACGCGGGTGGTCGCCGTCAGTTCCTGAAGTATGCCGGCCTCGGTGCAGGCGCCCTGCTACTGGCTGGCGCCCTGCCTGACCAACTCCTCCAGGCCGCCGAGAAAACGGCGGCGCCCCCAAAGCCGCAAAACTCAATCAACCCCGACATGGCCCTTCAAAGGCTAATGGAGGGAAACGAGCGGTATGTTTCCGGCACCTCCAAGACCCATGACTTCAAGGCTGAACGAGAAGCCCTGGTCACAGGCCAGAACCCGTTCGTGTCGGTACTCAGTTGTTCTGACTCTCGTATCGCTCCCGAGTACGCTTTTGACACTGCCCGGGGAGATCTTTTCGCCATACGTATCGCCGGCAACTTCGTCACTGACGAAGGTTTGGCCAGCCTCGAATACGCAGTCGCGGTGCTTGGTTCACCACTGATCCTCGTGCTCGGGCATGAAGACTGCGGTGCGATTAATGCGGGTATCAAAGCGGTAAAAGATCACACCGTTTTTCCTGGCCACATCCCGAAACTGACTGAGGCACTCAAGGGCTCTATCGAGACGGTACTCAAGGAACCTGGGAGCCTTCCCGCTAATGCGGTAGCGCAAAACGTCAAAGACTCGGTCAAGCGACTAAAAAATGCTTCCCCCCTGCTGACTGACGCCCTCAGCAAAGGCACGCTGAAAGTAGTGGGCGGCGTTTATCGCCTGGCAACCGGAAAAGTAGACCTGATCGCCTGATTCGAACAACGGTCTTTGACATAGCCAGACGTGAAAAGCCCAGCGCAATGGCTGGGCTCTGGTTACCTTCTGTTTTCCATCATCTTGTCTGCGAGCGCCTTGGCTCTTTCGATCAGCAGGTTCTGCCTGTCTTCGTGAGTAGCCCCACCCACGACCGGCGCCGTCAGGTTGCTCTCCGCAATCAATGCAGCGCAGAAGAACTGATCCCAAACAGTTCTAGTCTCAGACGTCTGTTTGTTCGTTTGGTCGGCGATCATATGCGGCTCCTTTTGATGAGGTAGCACCGCCAGTTTACGCCTCAATCGCTGCAATCCGCCCTTTACCTGGATCGAATCACGATCGTAGAAGCGAGCATATCGCCCAACATCTTTCTCCTGCTGACCCGAACTCTTCAAACCGTTGGTAAATAACTTCCCATTGCCGCGCATAATGGATTTCAGCCTCGGAATCCTGGCGGCAATATATTTTTTCGCGACACGTTAAATCAGGCGGTAGCGAGAAACCATCGCACCTGATTTCTTAGCCGTTGTGTTGGCGGTGATGGCCTCGAAAAATCTCTACTATTCAGCGTATAGCTGGGATGCAGCTTACGCCGGAGCATTCACCCTGCTGATTCTATCGCTGGCGATGGACCGACAAAGGCCGTAGAAAACCCTGCCGTGATTTTCTTAATGGATTCATCATCTCAAAAAACAGTGAAAGCGAAGGCAGTAGAGATAAAGCAGTAGGAGTCTTAAAGACTGACCTGGCGGCATCAATCAATACGGAGCCTCAGCGCTCACATCGATCAGCAATCCTCCAATGGGCGAGCGGTCACCGCCTCTTCATTGGCAGAACTGCGTGAGACGCGAACTCGGTGACACCGGGTTTACAGCTCATCAGATGCGGCACTGCGTGAGTTATCCACTCTCAAACCTTCAGACCGCACCTTCAAGCACCAGGCAGTCGAAGTATGGGCAGCGAAGTGCGTGGCTGAACGGCCTGCAGTGGTCTCCCATGGCGTTCAACTCCCACAGTCTCTTAAGCCCTCTTGCCCTAGGCTCCGGCCTGGTCACGCCAGGTCGCTGCTCACCGATCAATGCGCTTGAACATCACTTTACTCCAAGAAAAAAATACCCGCTCGCAGGGTTTCGATGTTGTCATCAAGCGTAAGCGCAAATGATGGCGCGCACGCCATCTGCCGTTTAAACTCCGCGCCTTCCTACAAAGCGCTACGACACGAGCATCGGCCGCATGATAAAAAACATCCAGTATCTGCGATTCATCGCAGCCTTTCTCGTCGTTTGCGCTCACGCAAACCTCCAGATTTACGGTATCCCCTCGAGCGTAACGAACCTCGGCGGATTCGGCGTCGATATCTTCTTCATTATTAGCGGCTTCATCATGCCCTTCATTCTGTATGGAGGCTTGTACAAGCGGGGCTCCATCGCCCTCATGGGGCCTGCCGGCTTCATGTGGCGCCGCATTACCCGAATTTGGCCGATGTACTGCTTCACCATCAGCGTCGTGGTTTTCGTTTCATGGCTCGTCATGGCCGGGAAGATCGACAATGTCACCGCCGAGCTGGCCTATTTCTTCAACGGCTCACGGATGGACTGGGGCTGGTACGTGGAAACTCTGACATTCACCCACTGGACGCGCCCCCCTATCCTCGGAATCGGCTGGACTCTTCAGGTTGAATTCATGTTCTACGCGGCCATTGCCGTCGTGCTGCTGTTCCGATCGCAGAAGCTGGCAACACTGGAAGTCGGCCTGATAGTGTTTTTCTTCGGCGCGATGCTGCTCGTTTCAAACACCCATGTAGGCGTGGTAGCGACCTCATTCGCGAACCCGATGATTATTGAATTCATGCTGGGCATCTTCCTTTATCGCCTCATATCGGACGGCATAGTCATGCCAAAGGGCCTGGCGATTGCGTGCGCTGTTCTCGCAATTCCATTGTTCCTGTTTGTTGAGTTGAACGGGCTGATACACATCCCTGGTCTGCTCTATCGTCCAGTCGCCTGGGGCATGCCCGCGTTCCTTCTTGTGTGGGCAGCACTGAGCCTTGAGCGGGACACCAAGGAGTCGAAGGTATTCGGATTACTCGGCGATGCGTCGTACAGCCTTTACCTGATCCACGGCTTTGTTGCCCCAATATTCTTCTTCTTATGGATGCGCTCCGGCCTGAATCAAACAGTAAACGTTTGGGCTTATCTGGCCTGCTATCTGTTCGTTTGCCATGCCGCCGGCATTGCCGGACATCTTTACATTGAAAAGCCGATGAACACGGCAATCAAAAAATACGTACGAGCTAAACCTAAATGCGTTACTTCCTGACTTCTCTGCTGCTAGCCATTACAGGTGCCGCACATGCGGCGAATGGGCCGGACGGCGTACCAATCGAAGAAAACTTTCAAACCTGCACCAACCTGGATTGTGGTGCCGCAGTCGTCAGCAAGTTCCACACTGACCGCCGCAGCCTGACCGGGCCCACTGTATTCGGCGAAACCTTTTATACAGAAGACAACAGCTCCAATTTTGTCAGGACGATGTTTGCACCAACGAAAATCCGACTGGTGTACAACCCGGCGACCGGCCAGGTGTTTAAGCCGATGACGGACTATATTCCAACGAAGGAAGGCATCAAGCTCACACCAGACAGCGCCATCAAAAAAGCACCGCGCGGATACTCAAGCGAAATGACTGAGGCCGAACTAAAGAACTACGGTGTGCGCGTGACACCAGGCTTCCAGGAATTCCAATATGCGATCACTTATGACAAGCGCCAAAGCTTCGCATCAAAATCCATCGGTACCCTGGGTAATTTGAGGAAGGTGATCGGCAAAGTCCCACTTTCCATTACCTTCTTCGGGGATTCAATCACCGTTGGCGCCAATGCCACTAGCATTTACACCGCACCCAATCAGCCTGGGTACGCGGGCCTTGTCATGGCGTATTTGAATTACAAATACCCACTCATGGTCGAATCGCGCAATAACGCAGTGGGTGGATGGAGTTCGATCAATGCCGTCTCTGCTGTGGGCTATCGAGTTAACGACAAGAAGTCCGATCTAATTGTTTTGGCCTTTGGGATGAATGACGGCGGCGTATTTAAACCCAACGAATATAAGGCAAACATGCAGGCGGTCATCAGCGCCATTAGGGCGAAACAACCAAAAGTGCCGATACTGCTTGTGTCACCCCAGCGAGCCAACCCTTCGACGTTCATTCAAAAGCGTTCGAACATTACAGGCTATTTGCCTGTGCTCCGAGAGCTTGCCAGGGACAATGCACTCATAGCCGTGGCCGACATGACGTCGGCATGGGACATGATGATGTCCAGGAAAAACTACCTGGATGTTACTGGGAACGGCTTGAACCACCCCAACGATTTCGGGCACAGGGTTCTTGCCGAAGTGGTTCTGACGGCCATTCTTGGTCCCGATTACTGATTTAAACGGTCTTCGCGAAGTTGACGCGTCCCGGCACAGCGGGCCAGTTGGACTCACAGTTACCGCTGCGGCGGTCTCGAGGTTTGCAGTGGATGCCCTCCGTGCCGGCAGGAATTTTGCTCCGCAGCGCTGCGGAGCACTGCTTGGCGCGCACGGCGACGGCGCGGCGGTTTACATAAAGGTCAAAGCTGATTTAACGCTGTAACGATGGTTCGTTTTTCCAAATCGTTTCCAACGTTTTTCAAAAGACAACAAAAAAGGGCCCACCTTTCGGTGAGCCCTTCTAGACCGCCCAGCAGAGCGGATTTTGTTTGGTAGGCGCGATTGGACTCGAACCAACGACCCCTACCATGTCAAGGTGACCCCGAAACCGACACAAGCATTTGATATAAAAGGAAATATAGGTGTTTTCCAATAGTTTGAAAATCGCCACATCACCCTATAAGAATCAATAACTTAGCGTTGTATATTCCTACAGTAGTCAACGTGCGCAAGGTCCAGAACCGACGCCGTCAGATGTGACACCAGATATCCTAATAGACACTACTCGCTTGGACATATCTAGCGTGAACGTTCTTATCCCCCAAACGATTGTGGCAACTTTTCCTGCCACAGAAACGAGCCTCATTCCTGCGGCCTGAGTCAAGTCCGCAGGGCCGATAGGCTCACCGTTTTCCACAGCCCGGAGACCGAGCCCTGACGCTATGCAGCTACCAGAATCCATTTGACAATCGATCACCCAATACGTCCTGGATTTAAAGGGAGGGTCATTAGCCTTTTCTTTCTTAGGTGTCTCAACAGTGTCGATGATCGTTCTGATCATCAAAACACTGCCGTTTAAGATGCAGTAAGGCATCGCCTCAATTCTTCTCGGCTCTGCCACGCCTGCTGTTGCAGCAAGCAGTCCAAGTGAAGCAACGATCAGTTTCATTCGCATTGGATCGGCCCTAGCTTTTCCAAATAGTCTAGCTGCCCTCAACGACACGCGACTAATGCGGTGTTTTGGGGAAGAAGGTCCACAGAAAAAATCCCACCTACGGCATCCTGCCGACCGAACACCACCCCAAAACTCTACTGGACGTCGCTTCATACTCGCCTAAGTTTTGCGCATCAATTACTGTACATCCAAGCAGTATTAATAAGGCATGACCGTGGACCCCCTCGAAATCGAAGACACCAGCGACTGGCTTGGATGCCCAACTGAGCTTGAGACCTGCCGTTCCTTCCTGCGCTTAACCGAGAACGAGGTGCAGGAGCCGACCCTGTAATTGCGCAAAGCCCGCGAAGACATCTTCGGCCTGGTGCAAATGCACGCAGATGCCACCAAAGAATGCGGCGCGCTACGTGCCGAACTGCTGAAGGCCAAGGCTGACCTCGCAGATTCAAACCGTAGAGCTACCGATATCGAGACGAAAAGCAATTGGGAGCTGATGGCCAACGGTAAGCACATCAGCGAGCTCATGGTGAAAATCCGTGAACTGGCTGGCGAGTAACCGTTCAGCACCGCCATTACCGGTAGATTTCCGCCCAGCCGTCCTGACGGGGCATACGGAATTCAATCAGCTTAAATTTGAACTACCCTACTATTCCGCTTCTCCATCAGTTTCAACTAGCCAGATCAAGTCAAGGAAGAATGCCATGAGATGTCTTGCCATCTTTGCCTCAGCCCTGCTGTCCGCCAATGCATATTCCGCCAACCCGGCCTCAACTACCGACGATGAGTTTTACAAGGCCTATTCGGTCGTAACCGCGGAAGGCCGACTGCCCATACGCAACGTCGTGGTAAAGAGAGTCACCAAAGATTTCACATCGTATCGAGGGTTTCAGATCAACTGTGAAAGTCATTTGATCGGTTCGACCGGGTTTTACGGTTCAACAGATGCGGCACTTCGAGAGTTATCCACTCTTAAACCATCAGATAAAGCCTTCAAATTGCTTACGGACGAAGTGTGGAGAGCTGCGTGTGGGGCTGAACAGCCAACGATGGTCAGCGATAGCGCTCAACCACCCAAAGCATCGTAAGCCCTTTCGCAAGTCACTCCTCTTGCTCTGGCTTGGTCAGCAGCTTCAGCCAGGTCGCCCGCTCGCTGGTCAGCGCGCTTGAGCACGTCGGCGAGCAGAAGAGCGGCGCGGGCTGCTACCTTGCTTGCGGCGGCAGTGCAGGAATTGCCGCTGGCTTCACTGGCTGCGAGTCGATTGGCAATGGCGTCGGCCGCCCCGCGCAGGCTGGCAGCAGAAGCACGAGCAGCGGCAGCATCATCAGTTGCTTGATTGATCGTGCGTTGACCATCTTGAATCACCTTATTGATTGACTGTTGGTAGGCCTGTTTCTTCGTGCGCTCCGTTGCCTCATTGGTAGCTCGGGCCTCGGCATCACGTGTATCGCGCTCATTCCATGCGGACTGCCACTCGGCTACCCACGGCAACAAGCTGCGCGCTGAGCGGGACAAGATCGCGCCCAGGTTGAAGGAGTTGGCCGAGGCTGGAACGCCCGTCGCCAAGGCTGCGAAAGAATGCGGCATGGAAGCCAAGCGCGTCCGGCTCATAGCTCGCGAAACGGATTCAAGTTCACTTCATGAAGCGGCTCAGCAACCAGGTGCGCCAGCGCCGACGACAGACATGGCTGGATCTACCGGCCCACGGAATTGAAGAGGCAGGCCATGGCCAAGGAACAGCAGGAGCTGACGGCGGAAGCCATCAAGCAGCGCAAGAAGCGCGAGAAGGACGCGGTCAAGAAGCCCGCGTTGGGCATCGAGAAGTTCACTGTTGAAGTCACCGGGGTGTTCAAACCTGACATCAAGCGCCTGATGAAAGTACACGGTTTTAACAACCAGCAGGAGGTGTATCAGAACCTGCTGCGCAATGTGATCGCCGCCGACTTCGATACCGCCGCCCAGATGCTCCGCTGTGTCACGACACCGTATGAGCCAAGTGCAAAGGTGTCGCAGGAGTTCCGCAAAGAAAGTCTGCGGACTCTTCGCGACACGCACGGGGAGCCTGAAGATTCTATTGTAGCCGTATTTATAAAGCACAGCTCGATAGATTAAAAATCAATACTCTAGTATTTGTTCTGCCAGACCAATTCGTGCCCTCCTTGGCACCAACGCACAAAGATCATGTTGCGTCATAAATGGCCTTAAGCTCTTTCCTTTATCGCTGATGGCATACATCAACAAACACTCAACCTCCTCCGGCGAAAGAAGCGACTTGAAGATCGATATATATTGAGATGAATCCACTGATTTTGGTCTCGAGCGGCTATCTATATACTTAAGAATTTCTTCTAGAGTGGCAAAGTAATGCACTATCCTATTGCCATACTGCTCCATAAACCTATTGCAATAGTCACTCACTTGCTTTTGTTGATATTGCGTACCTCCTAAAGCGCGCGGAATGTTCTGATCGACGCCGTCATCCACCCTATCCAAATTATATGATCTAATTATGAGCTCGAATGTTGTACCATTTCCGGCGTCCTCCGCCCTTACTGGTGCCTTCACTCGATCAACGTTTTTAAGATGAAGCTGAATAAGCCCAAAGAAAACAGATTCAAAACTTTGTTGCTGGAAAACTTGAGTTTGCTCGGTTTGCATTGCGATAGCAGCACTTGCCTCTTTTCTTGCAGCGGCTACTTCTTCAGATTGAGATCTCAAGCTAAGGACTACTGCAATCAAAGCACAGAAACTTAGCAGCGGATTCAAAACACCGCCAAAGTAGTCACCAAACTGGCCCCAAACAGCCTGATCAGTTGATCGTATCGCTGGAAAGCTTACAAAATAATTAATGAGAACAGCAGCCATCAAAACGATTGCCGTGCCGACTATAATTTTAAGCCTATTTACAGAAATGCAGCGATTTATCAAGCGAATCGTATTGCGTGCCCTTCTACTCATGCTGCCCCCATTAATAAAGCTGAAATATTATCACTCTTCATCTGCTCGCTGCTGCATCTGGTCATGGCGCGTGGCACAGACGATATGAGATTTCAAATCTAAAATTTGCTCGGGCATTTGAAGAGTTGAATGCTCGCACTACTCAGTTTTGGAAAGCCACCCAGTACATACAGAGTCTGCACTTGATTTTTCTGCGCTATGAACCCTTCACAGCTATATCCGCATGACGCACTTGTGGTGAAGCAAACATTCTCACCGGTCAGCTCGTAGAGGTTATGCGGCCACGACAAGCAATCGTATTTACCCCCAATGGGGCAAGTTACCTGCTGAATATCGCCAGCGGCGAGAATTTGCGACCCTGGAAGACTTTGTATTTCGCCGTAGGCAAATACCTCGCTACCGGATGCAACGAAACACATCGCGAACAACAGCTTCAAAAATTTCAACACGGCTCCTTGATCCGGCTCCATGCCGGGCTGAACACAAATACCCCACTTCAACGAATCACGCCAGCCGGCGAAATTCACTACGGCGGTGTTGGCAGCGGATCATCTTTCAGTTTCGTCGTATGGAAAGACATTTCCCCTAAATTCCAAGTAACCGAATGCTCTGCTCCGCACCTCGTGCAAATAGCCTCGTCTTGAAGGTTGGACTCATTGAACGTCACTTCAAGCATTTTGCCGCAGCGTTCACAACCCGACATTTCAAGTCCTCCAAATTATCGAACACTAATTATAGCCCCAATCACCCTTTCCACCGCCCGGGCATGACCCGGCATAGGACGCCCATGTCTCCCTACAAAATATCCGGGACAACGGTCGTCAGCTTTTCCGGCGGTCGCACCAGCGCCTACATGTTGCGCCAGGTGCTGGATAACAACGATAACCTCAGCGATCTGGTCGTCACCTTCGCCAACACCGGTAAAGAGCATCCAGCCACGCTGGAGGTCGTCCAGCGATGTGCCGAGCAATGGTCAGTGCCGATCACATGGCTTGAGTTCCGCGATAACGAGGCCGGGTTTGAGGTAGTGGACTTCAACAGCGCCAGTCGCCAAGGCGAACCGTTCGAGGCGCTGATCCGCAAGCGCAAGTACTTGCCCAACCCTGTGACCAGGTTCTGCACCATCGACTTGAAGATCCGTATCATCCACAAGTACCTGCGCAGCCTGGGACTTTCGACGGAAGACAACCCAGTAGACATGATGACTGGCATCCGCGCCGACGAGTCCCGCAGGCTCGTGAATATTCGGCATCGGAAGAGCATCAGCGAAAGTAAGTGGGCCACGATGGTAATGCCTCTGGCTGATGCCGGTGTCGGAGTGCAGGACGTGACGGACTTCTGGGCCAGCCAACAATTCGACCTGATGCCGCCGACAATCAATGGCCGCACGCCGGAAGGCAATTGCGACCTCTGCTTCCTGAAGGGCGCCGAGCAGGTCTACTCGATCATCGCTAGTGACCGCCTCAAGGCTGAGTGGTGAGCTCGCATGGGAAGCTCAGTTGTATCCGGCGGCGAGCGCACCGGTGACGGCGATCGGTTCCGCAGCGACCGCCCCTCCTATCAGCAAATGCTCGACTACTCCGACAATCAATTCGACATGTTCGCAGAATTCGATGAGGCAATTAGCTGCTTCTGCGTTGATTGACGAAACTAACCACGATAACTCTTCAAGCGTTTCTTTAAAGAAATGTAAAAAGAGGATGCCCCATGAAGACTGAGCAGCTCCTCTTTAACCCGATTAATTATTTTCCCATCAGGGACACAAACAAATTCGTTTCCTATCGAGGTTGTCACGATAAACCGCAGAGATTTCAACTCTGCATGCCAGTCGCTTTCAAATTGTTCAGCAATCGAAGCGTACCAACCCTGCCCATCCTCGACTAGAACAAGCCAATTTGCATATTCACCATGAGCGAGCTTCATCGGCAGAGGACTACTTGCATCCAGGCTGAAGTTTTGCATAAAAAATTTTGCCTTTCTTCTACTCCCCATGCGCCACCCTACAGTCATAACTTTGAATTCTCTATCACCGCTATTCACGACGCGCATATCAATATAATGCTGTTGCCGCTCGGTGTATCCAGCGCTAAGACTAACCACTACCATTGGAAAAACAGACAATTTCGCTTTAGGTTTCGAACCACTTCTTGCCAAGTAAAGTGAGACAACAACAGCACTTATCGTACCGATTGCGGCAAGCCAATTTGCGAAACCGTTAATTATCTCCCACTGATTTTTTGATACGCCCCAGAGCATTGCTTCCATTGTTCGCTCCTATCCATTGACGCGGACTGAAGCGAAATAGTGACATTTTGATGAGGGAACCACCATGACCAATCTCTTCTGGCGCCTGGTCGCCAAGTTGCTTGCGCGCCCGGCCGTTGCCGCCTGGCTATACCAAGCACCGTGGGTTGTGGGTTCAGATCTTTGCCTTCACCGTGGCCAAGGGCCTGGCCGAACGCAACAACGCCGAACTGACCTTGGTTAAGAAGGAAGCGGAGAAGAAGCGCCAGCGGCACACGCTCGACGGTCTGAAGTCGATCATCGATGCCGCGACCACCCCGCCTTGGCTAAGGCGCGCCATTCGCCTGGCACTGACCAGCCTCCAGCGACGTGAGGACATTGTCACCTGGCTGAAGTCTGCTGCCGACATGGACAAGAACACGCTGACGGTGTCGCCTGGGAAGACTCAGGGCTATGACAACCCGGTTCACCTGAAAATCACCATGGGAGCGGCGCTGCGTGAGGTTGTCGGCGAGTGCCTGCGGTCGCCGCTGGTGTCGCCGTATCTCATCCACTACAAGCCGAAAGCCCGACGCCGGGAACAGATCGATGCAAAGGACCACTGGACTTCGGTGACCCCGGACTACCTGACCAAAGAGTTCAGCAAGGCCCGGGATGCAGCGCACGCCTACGACCATGTGCCGGCCGGTGAGCGCCCCACTTTTCACGAGATTCGCGCTTTAGGGGCATGGCTGTACGAGCAGCAAAATTTCCCACAGGAATACATTCAGGCTTTGATGGGGCATGCGGACGAGAAGATGACGAAGCACTATCAGGAGGGGCACGACGAAAAGAAGATCGAGCACCTGGAGGTGGGCGCCGAGTTGGCGTTTTGAGTGGGGGGTTTTGCAAAAGTTTTGCAAATCGCAGAAAGCAAAAAGGGGTCACCGTTTCCGGTGACCCCTCTAGACCGCCCAGCAGAGCGGATTTTGTTTGGTAGGCGCGATTGGACTCGAACCAACGACCCCCACCATGTCAAGGTGGTGCTCTAACCAACTGAGCTACGTGCCTGCTGTGAGGCGGCATTCTACGGAATTCCGGAGGGGTGTCAACACCTTTTTTCGAGCTAACCCTATGAATATGCAAAATATTTAATTTTGCGGCTTCGACGAAGATTTTCCGGTGGCTGGCGGTCGATTTTTAACTCGGGTAGGATCAAGGCACTCGTAAAATATATTAAACAGAGGCAGCAGGATGGCGAACACTCCCTACCCAGAGTCCTATTACGCCGCATCGGCCAATGCGGTTCCGCCGCGCCCGGCTTTGCAGGGTGAAGTAGAGACGGATGTCTGCGTGATCGGCGCCGGTTACACCGGTCTGTCCTCTGCCCTGTTTCTGTTGGAGAACGGTTTCAAGGTTACGGTTCTGGAAGCGGCCAAGGTTGGGTTTGGCGCATCGGGTCGTAACGGCGGTCAGATCGTCAACAGCTATAGCCGCGATATAGATGTGATCGAGCGCAGCGTTGGTCCCAAGCAAGCGCAGTTGTTGGGGCAGATGGCGTTCGAGGGTGGGCGGATCATTCGTGAGCGGGTCGCCAAATATAATATCCAGTGCGACTTGAAGGACGGCGGTGTGTTCGCGGCCATTACGGCCAAGCAGATGGGTCATCTGGAATCGCAGAAGCGCCTGTGGGAACGTTTCGGTCATACGCAGCTGGAGCTGATGGATCAGCGTCGTATCCGTGAAGTGGTGAATTGCGATCAATATGTCGGCGGCATGCTCGACATGAGTGGCGGGCACATTCATCCACTGAACCTGGCGCTGGGCGAAGCGGCGGCCGTCGAGTCGCTCGGCGGCACTATTTATGAGCAGTCGCCAGCGGTGCGCATCGAGCGCGGCGCGAGTCCGGTGGTGCATACGCCAGAGGGCAAGGTCAGGGCCAGGTTCATCATCGTGGCGGGCAATGCCTACTTGGGCAATCTGGTGCCGGAACTGGCGGCCAAGTCGATGCCTTGCGGGACACAGGTCATCACCACCGAACCGCTGGGCGAGGAATTGGCGAACAACCTGCTACCGCAGGATTACTGCGTCGAGGACTGCAATTACCTGCTCGACTATTACCGCCTGACGAGTGACAAGCGGCTGATCTTTGGTGGCGGCGTGGTGTATGGCGCGCGGGATCCGGCGAACATCGAGGCGATCATTCGACCGAAGATGCTCAAGGCGTTCCCGCAGCTCAAGGACGTGAAAATCGACTACGCCTGGACCGGCAATTTCCTGCTGACCCTGTCGCGTCTTCCGCAGGTCGGACGGATCGGCGACAACATCTACTATTCCCAAGGTTGCAGCGGCCATGGCGTGACGTACACACACCTGGCGGGCAAAGTGCTGGCCGAGGCGTTGCGAGGTCAGGCGGAGCGTTTTGATGCGTTTGCTGACCTGCCGCACTACCCGTTCCCCGGCGGACAATTGTTGCGCACACCGTTTGCGGCGTTAGGCGCCTGGTACTACGGGCTGCGGGACAAATTCGGATACTGATACAAAAAAGGGGCCGCTGAATGCGGCCCCTTTTTTGTAGGAGCGGTGTTTACAGCTTGTCCCGCTCAATGCCGCTGCGGATTCGCAGAATGTCGGCGAGTACCGCAAGGGCGATTTCAGCCGGTGTCTTGCTGCCCAGGTTCAAACCGATTGGCGCATGAATTCGCGCCAGCTCGGCCTCCCCCAGACCACCAATCCTGCGCAACCGCTCAAAGCGCTTTTGCGACGTCTGCATGGACCCCATCACACCGATGTAAAACGCCTCGGTGCGCACTGCTTCCATCATCGCCAGGTCATCGATGCGCGGATCGTGGGTCAACGCCACCACCGCCGTGTCGCTGTGGCAACCGCCGTCAGCAATGAACACGGAGGGCAACTGACGACGAATCTCGACGTTTTCCAGCACCACGCCTTCCAGCACCTCGTCGCGCGGATCACAAAGAATCACTTCGAAACCCAACCCGACGGCGAACTCTGCACACGCCTGCGCAACCGAGGAATACCCGGCCAGCAACAAGCGCTGGGCCGCACCGATCCGCACGCGCACCCGGTCGATCTCACGCTCGATGCGCACGCCCTGCTCGCGATCATCGAACAGGCTGCGCGCACCGCTGGCCAGATCGACTTCGCGGATCAGCCGACGCTGACCCAACAGCGCCGACTCCAGTTCTCGCAGATGCGCCTGAACCTCACAAACCGGTTCAAGGTTCTCCACCAACACATCGAGCACACCGCCACAGGGCAAACTCACCCGAGAGCGCGGATCATCACCCTCGCCATAACGCACGACGCTGACTGCTGCCAGAAACGCCCCTTCGGCGACTCGCTCGAGAAAGTCCTCCTCGACACAGCCACCCGACAGCGAACCGATCCATTGCCCGTCAGCGTTCACCGCCAGCAGCGAACCCGGCGCACGAGGCGCCGAGCCGTAGGTGGCGAGCACCGTGCACAGCCAGACGCGCTGGCCGGCCGTCGACCACTCCAGCGCCCGGTGCACCACTTGCAGATCGAGATGCTGCATGTCAGTGCGCCTTGTGCTCGAGCGGCGGCGCATCAGCCCGCAACTTCTGCACGTCGCTCACCGCCAGATCTGCCGGCTGACCACCCCAACCCTGACGCAGGTAGTTCAGCAGATCCGTCAGTTGCTCGTGACTGAGCTTCTCGGCGAACCCTGGCATCGGCTGCATGTGTTCGAACCCGGCAAACTTCTGCTCGCCGATACCGTCGTCGATCACCCGCACAAGGTTGCGTGGATCTTCCAGGCGCAGCGTGGTGTTGCCGCGCATGGCCACCGCGATGTGCGGCTTGCCTTCGCCACCGACCGCGTGGCAACCGGCGCAGACGTTCAGGTATTCCTGACGGCCGCGTTGGGCGCTGGCCGTGAGCTTGTCCAGCGGCACGTCAGTCAGCACCTTGGCCTGTGGCGGTTGATCGCCGAGCAGGAAGGTCGCCATCGCCGCGAGGTCCGGGTCATTGAGGCCCTGGGTGCTGTTGTGGAACACCGGGAACATCTCGTTGAACATCGTGCCCTGGGCGCTCATGCCGTGCTTGAGGAACGAGCTCAGGTCCTGATGGTTCCAGCCGCGAGCCGCCAGGTCATTGGCCAACAGGCTCGGTGCCAGATAGCCATTGAGCAGGCCGCCGGTCAGGCGCTTGTCCTGTTGCATCGCACCCGGCAAACCGCGCGGGGTGTGGCATTCGCCGCAGTGACCGAGCACGTCGACCATGTACTGGCCGCGCTTGAAAGCATCGCTTTTACCCTCGGTGGACGAAAGCTGCACGTCCTTGCCGTAGAGCATGTTCCAGCCCATCAGGCCCAGGCGCACGTTGAACGGAAAGCTCAGGCTGGTGACCGGTGCTGCACGCTCGATCGGCTCGACGGTTTTCAGGTACGCGTGAATCGCGTCCGAGTCGTCACGCGGGATCAGGTGATACGAGGTGTACGGCATTGCCGGGTACAGGTTGGCGCCATCGCGGCGCTTGCCTTCGGTCAGCGCGGCGAAGAATTCGTCATCGTTATAGAGGCCGATGCCGTGCTCTTTACTCGGGGTGATGTTGGTGCCGTAAATCGTACCGAACGGCGAGACAATCGGCAGACCGCCCGCGTACGGCGCGCCACCCGGCGCGGTGTGGCAGGCCATGCAGTCAGCGGCACGGGCGAGGTATTCGCCGCGCTTGACCTGATCTTCCGCGTGCGCCAGCAACACCGGCGCAGCCAGACCGACCGCCAACGCCAGGCGGGAAAGTAGTTGCTTCATGCTTAACCCTCCTTGACCAGGCCGAGATCGGTCAGCACGTTGCGCGTTGCGCTGTAGTAACGCACGTAGCCTGTGCAGCGGCAGATGTGGTGACCGAGGCTGTCCTCGATGACTTTTTCCAGCTGGCTTTTGACGATCGGCTGACGCTGCAGCTTCTCCACAAGCACCGTCGCGGCATTCACAAAACCCGGTGCGCAGTAGCTGCACTGGAAAGCAAATTCGTCGACGAAGCGCTGCTGGATCGGGTTCAGCTCAGTGACTTTGCCTTCCTCGTCGCGTTTCGCGTGGCCTTCGATGGTCCGCACTTTTTTGCCTTCAAAGTAATGCGCGCCGGTGATGCAGGTGCGCACTTCTTCGCTGGTGCCGTCCGGGTTATCGACGATCACCACGCAGGCGTGGCAGATGCCCTGGCCGCAGCCCAAACGCGAGCCGGTTAGGTTTTTGTATTCGTGCAAGTAATCGATCATCGGCAGGTCATCAGGGATGTCCACCGGGCCGACGGATTGACCGTTGAGGGTCAGTTGAAGCGGACGGTTAGCCATTGAGGGCCTCCTTGATGCGTGCAGAAGTGATAGGCAGGTCGCGGACCCGTTTGCCGATGGCGTGTGCCACGGCGTTACCGATGGCACCGACCACCGGGATCATCACCACTTCGGCGATGCCCTTCGATGGATCGCTCGGCGACAGCGGCGGCAGGATTTCAGCCGTCTGCTTCCAGACCGCCACGTGGCGCGCCATCGGCAAGCGGTAACGGTTGAAGTTCCAGTCACCCTCCCCCGGCCCGCCTTCGTACAGCGGCATCTCTTCCATCAACGCATGGCCGATACCCATGGCGATCCCGCCTTCGATCTGGCCTTTGACCAGCTCTTCCACCAGCACCCGACCGCACTCGACCCACGAGTGATGGTTGAGTACTTGCACTTCGGCCGAACCTTTGTTGACTTTCACTTCCACCAGCGTCGCGACCGGGCTGTAGTAAGTCACTGCCGCGTTGTTCAACTGGGTGTCCGGGTAGTGCACGTTCTGACGATCCAGCAGGTGGAAACCGGCGCTGTTCATTTGCGCCTTTTTCACGCTCGGTGCGCCATCGCCGTACTTGACCGCCAAGCCGTCGAGCGGCAGACGTTCGCGCACACCGTCGATGCTGAACTCGGCCTCGGCCCAGCTCCAGCGGTTGAAACCGTGCACGGTCGCGCCGGTGACCAGGCCCTTCTCGTGAGCGTGCTTGGCCAGCTGTTCAAAGCTCAGCGGCTGCATGCCGTTGGCGGTGAGTTTGCCGTCGACCCAATGTGCATCTTCGCGACGCACCACGTAAGGATTCGCCGAGCCGCCGTAAGGGCCCTGGCTCCAGATCTGCAACGCCGCCGGCCACAAACCGTGGTTAAACAGCACGCGCGCCGCTTCACGGGTGGCGTGGCTGAAGTAGTAGGCGGAGTTAGTGGCCGACGACGCCGACGCGATCTTGCCAACCCAGCGCGGGTTGCGCAGCAGGCTGTCCTGTTCGGCCTGACTCATGATGTAAGGGTTGCCGCCGCTGATCAGCTGCAACTCTTTCCATTCGGTCTCGCCAGTCTTCACTTCCGTCGCCGCGATGCCGAGGAAATCGGCCACGACCAAGGCTTGCGAGGTCGACATGCCGGTGCCGATTTCGATACCGATGTGGCGCAGGGTGATGTGCCCTTGAGCGGTGAATTCGATGCTCGCCATCGGCGCTTCGGAGCCCGTGCCGAAGTCTTTTTGGCAGATGCCGAAACCGATGCCGTACCAGTTATCCGGATCCTGCGCTTCGCGCTGCTTTTTGATCGCGGCGCGGTTTTTCCAGACGTCGTGAACGGCGGCTTTGTCGAGAATCTCGTGCAAGCGCAACGCACCCGCCGGCACTGCGCCTTGGGTGTTTTTCATGCCCGAGAGCATGGCGTTTTTCTTGCGCAGGTCGATGGCGTCGATGCCAAGGCGATCGGCAATTTCGTCGACCATCATCTCGGTGGACGCCATGCTTTGCAGGGTGCCGTAACCCCGCATCGAGCCGGCTTCAACGGCGCGGGAATGATAGGCGGTAACCTGCAAATCGTTCTGCGGCATGTAGTAGATCGACTGCGCGGCCGTGGCGCCAACGGCCGCCACGGAGGGGCTGTAGTTGACTCGGCCACCGCCGTCGACGCTCATTTCGGCGCGGAAAATCTTGAAGCTGTGATCGGTCTTGTCCACAGCCAACTGGTAGCGGATGTCGAACGGATGACGCTTGATGCCGCTCTGGAATTGCTCATAGCGGTCGTTGGCCAGACGCACTGGAACACCCGCGCCGTACAACGCCGCGAGGGCCGCGTAGTAGACGAAAATGTTGTGGTCTTTGGAACCGTAACCCACGGTGTAACCCGGGTGCATGTTCAGGTTCGCCAGGCCGAAGCGCGACGGCGCGATCATCTTCGCGGTCTCGGTCGCCGCTTCCAGTGGGCACTGGGTCGCCACCACGAAATGCAGGGTCTTGGTCGCCGGGTCGTACCAGCCGTTGCCGTTGTCCGGCTCCATCGCGGCGGGTTCGATCGATGGGGTTTTGTAGCGCTCGTCGAACACCAGCCAGTTGTCCGGCGGCGTGTCGATCTGCTGTTTCATGCGATCGGCGTAGAACAACCCACGCTCGGTCAGGTTGCCGTGCAGGTTCGGTTGGGAATTCCACACCGGGCGACGGTTTTTCAGCATCGGAAACAGGATCGAATCCTTGAGGCTGGCGAATTCGTCTTCGTCCGCCGAGGTCGCCCCGCCCACACGCACATAGCGGAAGCTGCCGTAAGGATCGCCTTCGTAGAACGGCACTTGAGCACCGTAACGAATCGCTTTGTCATTGAATTTGAGTTTGGCCTTGGCCTGGCGGAAGCGCTCGAAGTCGTTCCAGATCAGAATGGCCACCGGGTGACCGATGAACATCGGCACCTTGCCTTCCGGCAGCAACGGATCCGGCGCGTGCTCTTCCGGGAAGACGATGCCGTCTTTCTCCAGGTCGGCTGCGGTGACGATGCGGTCAGGCTGCAAGTCGGCGCCGAGCCACGACAGGTCCATGCCCGCGTAGATGCGGTCGGCCTTGATGGTTTTCAGCAGCATGGCGTGGCCTTGCTGCTGGGGCCAGCCCGGCATGTCCTTGGCGCGGATGTCGCGGGCGAAGACTTTGCTGCCGCAGACCTTCGACAAGGCATCGTTACGCGAGCGTGCCTTGCCGTTGTTGCCGAGCCATTGCTCGGACGGCACGGTCACGCTGTTTTCCATCAAGGCGGCGAGCGCCTGACTGCTGAGCGGCGTGAGCGTCACGCTCACACCTGCCACCAGCCCGCCCTGAAGGAACGAGCGCCGGGATATTTCACGGTTGGACATGGATCATCCTCTGGGCGGTTATGGGCCCGCCCTTTTGGTTACGTACTGGAATTCTTGAGTCTAGCGGAAGCCCTTTTTGACGATGCAAAGGGCTGAATTTGCCAGCGCAAAGCTGACCGAAAGGTTAAGTTTATAGACTTAAGCCCTTACGGCAAACAAAAAACTGACCAGCGAATCAAAAAACTGCGACTTTGCGACGCAGCCGATCGATGAACCGTACCAGAGCGGGCTGACCCGTCAGTGGCGAGGGATGATCTGGTAACTCATCGACATTTCCCCGGACGCAGCAATGGGCAAGTCGAACAGTATTCAGCGGGCTCGGTGGCGAGGTAGTAGAAGCAACAGGTTCGGCGAAAGCGAATGCTGCGCTGCCCGTCGTCCAGCAGCGTGGGCGGTCGGCGGAAATGGCTCAACGGGTTGTAGTCGAGCCCGAACAGCGCGGGCTCGGCGTGTGTCAGCAGCCAATTGAAATCCGCTTCACAGCGCTGACGCACTGACAGGTCATCGATTTTCGCCATGCGCTTTTCATACAGCGAATACACGCGCACCGCCGTGTTTTCCCAGAGGATGCGTCGGGAAACACCCGTGACCCGGTTGAAGGTTTGCCACAAGGGTTTCAGCAGTCCAGCGAACAGCCCCTGCACCAACGCGTCCCGCCAGGCCTCGCGTTCATTGGCCCCGTACGTCAACGGCTGACCGTGATGCAGCGGTATCGAAGACGTCCACAGCCCGTCATCGTGGCCGTACTCAATCACCGTATTGTCGAGCGTCAGCAACAGCCCTTTGTCATACACCGACATTGCATACAAACACGCGCCGGTCGCCAGAAACGACAAGCGCTTGCCCAGCAGCGAGGCCGTGATCGCCCGGGTCGACGAGCCGATCACCGGGCCCAAGAGGTCCAGCAGTTGTTCGCACACGTCCTCCTGCAACAAGTCCCGGGCCACCAACGAATGCACCGGATCACGCTCGTCGCTGTCCTTGAGCCGCAGTCCACCGGACAACACCGCCCATTCCGACGCCGTGAAATAACGCGCCAGGCTCATTGCGGTAATTCCCGGCCAAACGGAATACACAAGGGCGTCCCGAAGAATGGATCGGGAATGATCCGGCAGTTGAGGTCGAACACGGTTTTGACCAGGGACTCGGTCAACACCTCATCGGGTCTGCCCTGGGCAAACGCCGTCCGGTTATGCACCGCCACCATGTGGTCGGCGTAACGACAGGCCAGGTTGAGGTCGTGCAGCACCATAATGATGGTTTTGTTTTCGAGCCGGTTGAGGTCGCGCAGCAGGTCCAGCACTTCGATCTGGTGCGCCAGGTCGAGGAATGTGGTCGGTTCGTCGAGCAGCACGATGCCGGTGTCCTGGGCCAGGGTCATGGCGATCCACGCACGCTGGCGTTGCCCGCCGGACAATGCGTCCACCGGTCGATCCGCCAGGGCCTGCAAACTGGTTTGCGCCAGCGCACGGTTGACCATGGCTTCGTCTTGCGCCGACCACTGTTGCATCCAGCTCTGATAGGGATAACGCCCCAGCGCCACCAACTGCCGGACAGTAATGCCCTCCGGCGCGCTGGGGGTCTGAGGCAAAATGGCCAATTCCCGGGCCACCGCCGCCGTGGACTTTTGCTGGATATCCACACCGTTGAGAATCACCGAGCCCTGCTGTGGTTTCAGCAGTCGGGCGAAGGATTTGAGCAAGGTGCTTTTGCCGCAGCCGTTGCTGCCAATCAATACCGAAATCTTGCCCTTGGGCAGTTGCATGTCCAGCGCGTCAATAATCACCTGGCGCTGATAACTCAGGGTCAGGCCGCGACTTGCAATCGACGTCATACGTTGAATTCCTTAATGACGTTGTTTAATCAACAAATAGAGAAAAAAGGGTGTGCCCAGCACGGCGACAAAAATGCCGGCCGGCAGATCCAGCGGCAAAAACAGTACACGCCCGACCAGGTCGGCCAGCACCACAAGGTTCGCCCCGACCAGCGCCGACATCACCGCCTCACCGCCAAAACCCGGAGCCACCAGACGCTTGGCAATGTGCGGCGCAATCAACCCGACAAACGCAATCGCTCCACCCCAGGCAATCGCCGCACCGGCCAATGCCACACTCACCAGCAACAAACCGGCGCGTAACCACTGCACGCGAACGCCAATCCCCTGGGCCAGATTGTCGTCCAGTTGTTGCACCCTCACCTGCCGGGCCAGCAGTACCAGCAGCGGGCAAATACCCAATAACCAGCGACCCAACGCCAGCGGTTCAGGCCAACTGGCGCCATACACGCTGCCGGTCAGCCAGACATAAGCCGACAGGGTCGTGGTCAGCGGGCTGAAGACCAGAATGAAGGTGGTCGCGGCGGTCAACATCGCGCTGATGCCGACGCCTATCAACACCAGTCGCAGCGGTGACGCCCCCTGTTTCCACGCCAGCAGATAGATCGCCAATGCCGCCAGCCCCGCACCGAGCATTGCCGCCAACGGCAGATACTGTTGGCCCAGCGCGACAGAGAAAAACGACAAATACAGCACCGCCGCCGCACTGGCGCCGCTGGTGATTCCCAGCAAGTCAGGTGAAGCCAGCGGGTTGCGGATGATGCTTTGCAGAATCAACCCCGACACCGACAACGCCGCCCCCACCAACGCGGCCAGCAGCATGCGCGGAAAGCGCAGTTGTTCGACGATGAATGTCAGGCTGGCGTCCTGACCCGACAGCAAAATGCGCAACACCTCAAGCGGCGACAGCATGACTTTGCCCAAGGACAGCGAGCCGAGCATGATCAGCGCCGTCACCAGTAACGCCGCCAGCAACCGCCACAACGTGGTGACATTGACCCGCCGGGAAAACCCGCTACGGCGCCAGGTCAGGACCTTATCCATAACAACCTCCACGTCGCGCCAACAGAATGAAAAACGGTGCGCCGAACAACGCCGTCATCACGCCCACCGGCACTTCCTGAGGCAGGATCAACACCCGCGACAAGGTATCCGCCAGCAGCAGGACAATCGCGCCGAGCAGCGCGCACCCTGGCAGCAACCAGCGATGATCGATGGACAAACCCTTGCGCACCATGTGCGGCACCAGCAAGCCTATAAACCCGATGCTGCCGGCCAATGCCACCGCACTGCCCGCCAGACAGACCACCAGCACGCTCATCAGCAGCCGGATCAAACCGGTTCGCTGACCCAGGCCGGTGGCGATCTCCTCGCCTGCGCCAAGCACGTTGACCTGACCCGCCAACAACATCGCGCCGAACAACCCAAGTACGCCACACAACAGCAATGGCGCGGCAACCGACAGACTGCGCTCGGTCAGCGAGCCGGCCAGCCAGAACAGCACCGTGTCCAGCCCGTCCTGATTGACCACCAGCAACGCCTGGCTGAACGCGGAGAACAACGCCGCCATCGCCGCACCCGCCAGCACGATGCGCAATGGGCTGAGACTGCCCTGCCCCATGTTGCCGATCAGCCACACCAGACTGCCAGCGACGGCCGCGCCGAGGAACGCGCACCACAGCCAGGCATCCGGGGATGACAGGGAAAACAGCGAAGAACACAGGATGATAAAAAACGTCGCACCGGCGTTGATCCCGAACAACCCGGGGGACGCCAGCGGATTGCGCGTCAGCGCCTGCATCAAGGCGCCTGCCACTGCCAGACTTGCGCCCACAGCCATCGCCATCAAGGTGCGCGACAGGCGCGTGGTGGTCACCAACACATGACTGACGCTCAGCGGATCGGGATGCACAAACGCGACGGCAATGTCCGACAACGGAATCCAGGTCGCGCCGACCGCCAGGCTCAGCACGCCGCTGATCAGCAACACGACGCCAGCCATCCACAGTTTCAAACCATTGCTCATGAGGCCACATCCGCCGTGACCAGCCGCGCAACGTCATCAAGCATCAGGTTAGCTCCCAGCATTCCGCCCGACAGGCTCCAGGCCACGCCATCGACCCGCCACACCTGTCCCTGTTGCGGCGCACGCATTTGCTGCCACAGCGGATGCCGCACCAGGCTTTCATAGTTGCGCTGTACGGCCGGTTTCTCGGCGCGCAGGAAGACAAAGAAAATGTCGGCATTCACCACCGCCAGACTCTCCTTGCTAGTGAGTTTGATCGATACCCCGCGCGCGGCCCGACCGGCCTCACTCCAGTCGAACCCCAGCTCGGTGATCACCGAACCTGGAAAACTGGCCGGCAAATAACTGCGGATATGGTCCTCGCGGACATCCAGAATCGATACCGTGGGCGGCCAGCGGCCAGCAAACTTCTGCTGCAGTTGCTGGCGCAGTTGCGCCGTGCGCAGGTGCCATCGGTTCAACACCTCGTCGACGCGCTGCTGGCGGTGCAAGGCAACGCCCATCAGCGCCAGGGTCTTCTTGAACTCGAAGACTTCCTCCAGCATCACCACCGGGGCGATCTGCTTGAGCAACGGTGCGATGCGTTCATGGCGAAAGCGCGAGGCGATGATCACGTCCGGCTTCAGCAGCGCGATGTCCTCAAGGCTGGGCTGGGTCTCCAGCCCGACATGGGGCACTGGCTCAAGCGCCGACCGCAGATAGCGATAGGTGGGCTTTTCACTCCAGGAGTCGACGATGCCGCACGGTGTGATGCCCAACGCCACGGCGCTGTCGGTGGCGCCCTGAAACAGCGTGATCACCCGCAGCGGCGCGGCCTCGGTCTGCGCCCACGCCGAAGGAGCAAACCTGAGTGCAAGCACACCCAACGACAGGCGCAGCAGCGTACGCCTCGAAGGTGTGTTGATGTGTTCGTTCTTGAGCGGGCCCGACAGGCTTGGCATGCTCAGAAGTCGACCGTGGCCGAAAGGAGGTAGGTGCGCGGGGTCGCGAGCGTCAATCCAGGCTCGCTGTCATCCGAAGCCCCGGCAGAACTCCAGTAGCGCTTGTCGGCTACGTTCTCGACATTGGCACGCAGGGTAATGTTCTTTTCCTCGACCTTGAAGGCGTAGCGCGCGCCGACATCGAAACGCGTCCAGGCATCGATTTCCTTGTCATTGGACTGGTCCAGATACTGCGAGCTGGAATAGATGCCGCGGCTGGTCAGGGTCAGGCCTTGCACGCTCGGCACGTCCCACTCGGCGCCCAGGCTGACGTTGTATTCCGGCGTCGCCGGCGCGCGGTTGCCGTCAAAGGTGCCGTTGGCGGTGTTGGTCAACTCGCTGTCGATGTACATGACGCCGCCGAGCAGGCGGAAGCCTTTGAGCGGCTCACCGAACACACTGACTTCAACACCGTTGTTTTCGCGCTTGCCGTTCGGGCCGAACACCCGCGTGGTGGCGTTGGTCTCGTAGGCCGGCTGCTTGATCCGGAACACCGCGGTGGTGATGGCGAACGCCCCCGCGTCGTACTTGGCACCAACCTCGACCTGCCGACTGATGAACGGCGGGAAGATCTCGTCCTCGTTGATCGAAGTCGACGGCGCAATCTTGCCCTGGCTCAGGCCTTCCATGTAGTTGGCGTAAAGCGACAGCTTGTCGGTCGCCTTGAACAGGATGCCGCCCGACGGCGAAACCTTTTCCTCATCGTAGGCCGTGTCGCCTTTGACATCGTCCGTCCAGTCGTCAACCTGCACGCGCTGCCAGCGAGCGCCGAGGGTCAGCAACACGCGGTCATCGAAGAAACCCAGCGTGTCGGCCAACGCCACGCTGCTGGAGCGGTTCTCGGTATAGACCTTCGAATCGAATCGCGTGGGAATGTTGGGTGTCCGTGTTTCCACGGGGTGGTAGATATTGCTGGGCGCGGCGGCATAACGGGCGCCGCCGTTTTCGAAGTCCATGTAGAAGTAGCTGGCAGCCAAGTTGATTTCATGGCTCACCGGGCCGGTATGAAACCAGTTGCGCACACCGGCATTGGCCGTCCGGACATTTTCGTCACGGGTGAAGTCACGTGGCAGAACGCTGAAATCGCCCGCGTTGTTGGTGACCGCGACGGCGTGCCGGAGAAAGTCATGATCACTCTTGCGCGCGCCCACACCGCCGTACAGCATCACGGAATCGCTGACATCAAATTCGCCGGCCACCGTCCCGAAGGTGTCCCTGGTACGCGCTTTGCTCCATGGCTGCGCATAGTTGTGGCGAACGTCGCTGGCATGCGGTACCTGCGCGTTGGCGCCCACTTGCACGCGTTCCTGCGGGGCGTCGGTATCACGCTCGGTATGCCCGACGTCGGTCGAGAGCCGCAGTCGTTCACCACGAAAATCCAGGCCCAGCACGGCCATGTCGCGGTCGACACTCTGGTGATCCCATTCAGTGTCGCCAGACTGCTTCACGCCGTTGAAACGAACACCGAACATGCCATCTTCACCAAAGCGCCGCCCCACATCCACGGCCCCGCCGATCTGGTTGTCGGACGCATAGTTGGTGGTGAACGAAGTGATGGGCGCGTCGGTGGCGCGCTTGGGTACTACGTTGATCCCGCCACCCACGCTGCCCCGCGGCGAGATGCCGTTGATCAGCTGGCTCGGCCCTTTGAGGATGTCGACGCGGTCGGCCATTTCCATGTCGATCGTGTACGTCGGCAGGACACCGTAGAGACCGTTGTAGGAGACATCGCTGTTGAACAGGCTGAGCCCGCGAATGGTGAACTGCTCATACCGCCCGCCAGCCGGGTTGGTAGCGCGAACCGAAGGATCGCTGGCGATGAGGTCGCCCAAGGTACGAGCCTGCAGGTTTTTCACCGTTTCACTGGTGTAGGTGGTCTCACTGAACGGCGTTTCCATGAAGTCTTTAGAGCCCAGCAAGCCTTGCGACCCACGGCGCGCGACTTGCCCACCGGCATACGGATCACCATGCGTCGTGTCCGCAGCCGCGAAAATCGAGGTGGCGCCCAGTTGCAGGGTGCTGCCTGTTTGCGCCGGGGTCAGCATATAAGCTTGCTCGCCCACCGGCTGCAGTTGCAGACCGGAACCCTGTAGCAGCTGGGCGAAGCCCTCCTCCACGGCGAAGTCACCGGAAAGACCGGGGCTGGTGCGCCCGCTCACCAGTCCTGGCTCCACCGACAGATTGACGCCAGCCAGCCCCGCGAAACGGGTCAACGCAGCGCCGAGGCTACCGGCCGGCACCTGATAGCTGCGGCGCGACGCGTCTTCGGCCCAACCGGCAGTCATGAACAATGGACAGGCACTCAGGCTCAATAACAGACTCAAGTGCAACAACGGGCGCAACCTGGATGGAGCCAGATGCGTACTGCCAGGCATCACTACGGGCATTGTGAATCTCTCTGATTTCGTTTCACTTACCTTGAATGACAAGCGACACGAAAAAAGGGGACACGCTTTAAACACTATTTTTGCGCGGCACCAGCGTGACCCAATAACGCGTACGCGAATGCACCTCCAGCGGCAAGCTCGCCTCCAGCAGCGCCAGGATGCGATCAGTGTCTTCCAGGCGAAAACTGCCGGTGATGCGCAGCGATTCCAGTGCTGGCTCCCAACGCAACACACCCGGACGATAAGTGCTGAGTTCGCGCAGAAAATCCCCCAAGGGTTGGTTCTGCGCCATCAGCACACCGTCACGCCAGCCTGGGGCCAGCACGTCGAATGGTTCCACAGCGCCGGCACCGGCCACTTGAAGGCTGACTTGCTGGCCGCCGAGCAACGAAAAGACCGGCCCGTGCAGAGGCTGCAGCTGCACCGAGCCTCGAAGCACTGACACCTTGCAGCCCGCCTGCCCCTGACGAACGCACACTTCGCTCTGACTGACGATCACTTGCCCGAAGCGCGTGAGGATTGTCAGCGGCGAAGTCCCGGGCACATTCAGCGCGATTTCGCCTTCCAGCAGTTCCAGACGCCGGTTCTTCAGGTCGATATCGACGGCACTGGCCGTGTTCAGTTGCACAGAGATGCCATCAGCCAGCTGGACTTTTTTACGCTCCCCAGTGGCGGTGCGCAGGTCCGCACTCCAGACATCCAGAGGCAACTGTCGACTGATCAGCCACGCGGTCGGCACCAGCGCCACCGCCCCGACGGCGCGCTTGAGTACCGTGCGTCGACTGGCTTGCGGCCGGTCCAGGCTGGCCATGGCCAGGGCCGATGGCAGGTCGGCAAAGCGTTGACGCAAGAGTTGCGCTTTCTGCCAGGCCTGCTCGTGACTGGAATGGCTATCGCGCCAGCACTGCAACTGCGCCCGATCCCGCTCGTTGGCGTAGCCGGATTCCATGAGGGCCAACCATTGTGCGGCGGCCCGCACGACTTGTCGGGCTTCAGCCGAAGGTGCCGAACCGCTCACAACTCCACCAGCAGGCAATGTTCATAGGCTTGAGCCATGTAGCGCTTGATCGTGCGTTCCGAGACTTGCAGTCGCTCAGCGATCTCTTGATAACCCAGGCCTTCCAGCTGACTCCAGAGAAACGCCCGTCGCACCGGCCTCGGTAATCCATCGAGCAATTCGTCGAGGGCTTGCAGGGTTTCCAGCAGAATCCAGCGCTGCTCGGGGGACGGTATGCAGTCCTCGGGCAGCAGGGCCAATGCATTGAGGTAGGCCTGCTCCAGGCTGCGACGTTTATAGAAGTTGGTCAGCAGCCGCTTGCCGACGGTTGCCAGGTAGGCGCGAGGCTCCTGGAGGTCGGCGATGCGCTGGGTGCTGGCGAGTAAACGCACGAAGGTATCCTGGCTCAGGTCCGCCGCATCGCAGCCATTGCTCATCCGTCGTCTCAACCAGCCTTCGAGCCAGCTCCGGTGATCGCGATACAGGTCGTGGAAGGTTTGCTCAGGTGGCATCGCTGCATCACTCATCTAAAGAAAACCCTGCGCGAAGAAATATTTTAAATGCGACTCATTCTAATTAGTGTTGTGAGTTCAAACCAAGCCCTTTGTGTGAGTTACACCCGGTAAATGCTTGAATTGTTGAATGACAGGCAGGAAGTTCGGCCGCGCAGGCACCGGTATATCGGGGCTGCGGGTTAATTGAGGGGAAAAGAGAAAAAGCCAAATCGCAGACACAAAAAACCCCGGTCTTTCGACCAGGGTCTTTGCTATCGACTCAAAGTAAGCACTGGCATGACCAGCGTCTTTCTTTGTAGCTCCAAGGCGTTCAGTGGGCCTTGAAGCAGATATGGCGCAGCGGACGGGACTCGAACCCGCGACCCCCGGCGTGACAGGCCGGTATTCTAACCGACTGAACTACCGC
>NZ_JBWKNG010000040.1:0-33537 GCF_059415465.1 Pseudomonas sp. GW821-FHT10C09 | reverse complement strand
CAAGGACGGTGAAGATCTCAAAGACCCGGTTTCCAGTGGACCGTAAGGCTGCTCCGCTTAAGTGAACAGCATTACGGCCTGGGCCGGGGGTTCTGTTATTACTCGTCGAGGAAGGAGCGCAAATGCTCGCTTCTCGTCGGGTGGCGCAGCTTGCGCAGTGCCTTGGCTTCGATCTGACGAATCCGTTCACGGGTCACGTCGAACTGCTTACCAACCTCCTCAAGGGTGTGGTCGGTATTCATGTCGATACCGAAGCGCATGCGCAGAACCTTGGCTTCACGGGCAGTGAGGCCGGACAGGACTTCGCGAGTCGCTTCTTTAAGGCTCTCAACAGTGGCGACATCGATTGGCGACTGCATGGTCGAGTCTTCGATGAAGTCACCCAGATGGGAGTCTTCGTCATCACCGATCGGGGTTTCCATGGAGATCGGCTCTTTAGCGATCTTCAATACCTTGCGGATCTTGTCCTCAGGCATTTCCATGCGTTCGCCCAGCTCTTCCGGGGTCGGTTCGCGACCCATTTCCTGCAACATCTGCCGGGAAATACGGTTGAGCTTGTTGATCGTCTCGATCATGTGCACCGGAATACGGATGGTGCGGGCCTGGTCGGCGATCGAGCGAGTGATCGCCTGACGGATCCACCAGGTGGCATAAGTCGAGAATTTGTAGCCGCGGCGGTATTCGAACTTGTCTACCGCTTTCATCAAACCGATGTTGCCTTCCTGGATCAGATCGAGGAACTGCAGGCCACGGTTGGTGTACTTCTTGGCGATGGAGATCACCAGACGCAAGTTCGCTTCAACCATCTCTTTCTTCGCGCGGCGGGCCTTGGCCTCACCGATCGACATGCGACGGTTGATGTCCTTGATCTCGGCGATCGTCAAACCGGTTTCGGTTTCCAGCGCGGTCAGCTTCTGCTGGCAACGAACGATGTCCGGTTGCAGGCGACCAATGGCTTCAGCGTATTTGCTTTTGCCTTTGGCCAGCGCATCGGTCCAGCTTTCGTCAACTTCGTTGCCCGGGAACTGGCGCAGGAAGTCGGCACGCGGCATGCGGGCATCACGAACGCAAAGTTGCATGATCGCGCGCTCTTGCTGACGCAGACGATCCAGGGCACTGCGAACACGCTCGACCAGGCCTTCGAATTGCTTCGGAACCAGTTTGATCGGCATGAACAGCTCAGCCAGGAGCAACAGCTCGGCGATTGCCAGCTTATTGCCACGACCGTGCTTTTTCAGCGCCTTGCGGGTGACTTCCATCTGATCGGAGACAGCGCCAAAACGCTGGGCTGCGATGACCGGATCCGGACCGCTTTCGGCTTCTTCTTCGTCATCCGTTGCTTCGGCGTCATCGTCGTCAGTGTCGTCATCCGCTTTCACGGCTTTCGGATCGATCGGCGGCGGCACTTCTGCTGCAGGCGGCGCAATGCCGTCGTCCGGGTCGATATAACCGCTCAGGACGTCGGACAGGCGGCCACCTTCGGTGGTGACGCGAGTGTACTCGGAGAGAATATGATCAACCGTGCCAGGGAAGTGCGCAATTGCGCCCATCACTTCACGGATGCCCTCTTCAATACGTTTGGCGATTTCGATTTCGCCTTCACGTGTGAGGAGCTCTACCGTACCCATTTCACGCATGTACATGCGCACTGGGTCGGTGGTGCGACCAATGTCGGTCTCGACCGCTGCCAACGCTGCTGCTGCCTCTTCGGCCGCAGCTTCGTCGGTATCGGCGTCGGCCAGCATAAGGGAATCCTTATCTGGCGCAACCTCGAATACGTTGATCCCCATGTCATTGATCATGCGGATGATGTCTTCCACCTGTTCCGGATCTGAAATATCCTCCGGCAGGTGGTCGTTGACCTCCGCGTAAGTCAGGTAACCCTGCTCACGACCAAGTGTGATCAACTCTTTGATACGAGACTGCTGTTGCGCTTTTCCGGACATAACACCCTATCCACTGAAGGTCTTGGCGGGCAAAAAACAAGCCGAGGATTATACCTGAGCTATGACCTCACGCGCCAGTTGAGGTCGGGTTTGATACAGCCATATTGCGTTTTAATAGGTCGCGCATCTGATTTGCGATCTGATTTGCTTCCTCCGGGGTCAATCCCGGCTGTCTGGCTTTCCTGATAAGTACTTCCAGGCTATCCGTGTGTTGAGCGGCCGATAACCTAGTAATGGTGTCTAAAAACTGTTGTTCAAGGTTATCGCCTGCAATCAGCCATTCCTTTTCTGCCAACGCTTTGAGCAATCGTCCCTGTTCGGTCCCGTGCCAGCGCGCCATTAGCTGAATTGAGTTTAGCTTAGGATTTTTTTGCACCGCCTCGATCAGGGCCACGAGCAGTTGTGCGTAGGTATTGCTCTCATTGGCAAAATGGTTGGCGGTTTCTACCCGGCCAGCCAGATCCGGATGATGAATGAGGGTGCGCAGCGCGATCAGCGTGGGCGCTTCGACAGCAATCGGTGTGCGCGGGGCGCTCGGTTGATCACGATCGCCGCGTTTACCGTTCTTGTCCCACGGTTTCTTGTCCCACTTCTTGCCGCCGGCGCCGGGTTTCTTCGGCGTCCACTCCTGCTGCGGCACATACATTTCTTGTGACTGCGGCTGATGGTAGTCGCTGTAGTCCGGCATGGCGTCGTAATCCATGCCGGGATCGTAGGCCGGTGGCGCGTCCTGAGGGGCGCTTTGCACCAGTTGGCTCACCGCTTCGCCGCTGAGGCCGGTAATTTCGGTCAGGCGCTGACGCATCAGGATGCGCAGGTTCGCGCCCGGGACTTTATCGATGAGCGGCGCGGCGAGGGTGGCCATGTGGGCCTTGCCCTCCAGCGAACGCGGGTCCGACTCTTCAGTCAGCTGCTGGAAGAAATAGTCCGCCAGCGGCTGGGCATGCTGGTTGATTCGGGCGCGGAAAGCATCCGTGCCTTCGGAACGAACCAGCGTATCCGGGTCTTCGCCTTCTGGCAGGAACAGAAAACGTGCGCGCCGCCCGTCTTGCAGGCAGGGCAGCGTCGCTTCCAGTGCTCGCCAGGCAGCGTTGCGACCAGCCTGGTCACCGTCAAAACAGAACAACACGTTGGGTACGACGCGAAACAGTCGCTTCAAGTGCTCTTCGCTGGTGGCGGTGCCCAGGGTTGCCACGGCATTGCGCAGGCCTTGCTGGGCGAGGGCGATGACGTCCATATAACCTTCGACGACGATGATTTCGTCGAGGTTGCGGTTGTTCTTGCGTGCTTCATAAAGGCCGTAGAGTTCCTGGCCTTTATGGAATACCGGGGTTTCCGGTGAGTTCAGGTATTTCGGCTTGTCGTCGCCCAGTACCCGGCCACCGAAAGCGATGATGCGCCCGCGGCTGTCGCGAATCGGGAACATCACGCGATCGCGGAAGCGGTCATAGCGTTTGCCGGTTTCGGCGTTCTCGATCAGCAGGCCGGCATCGACCATGGCTTTCTGTTGCAGGGTGTCGCTGCTCAAATGTTTGAACAGGTTATCCCAGCCTGGCGGAGCAAAGCCGAGGCCGAAGTCGCGGGCAATCTCGCCCGTCAGTCCGCGGCCCTTCAGGTAGTCCACGGCCGCTTTGCGTGATGGATGACTTTTCAGCGCTTGGCGGTAAAAGTCGGCGGCGGCGGTGAGCAACGGGTACAGCGGCGAATCGGTCGGTTGCCGCGGTTTGTGCGGCCGGCCGCTTTCTTCGCGGGGGATTTCCATGCCGGCGGCTTTGGCCAGCTCCTCGACGGCCTGGACGAAATCCAGGTTGTCGTGGTCCATCATGAAGCCGAGGGCGTTACCGCCAGCACCGCAACCGAAGCAGTAATAGAACTGTTTGTCAGGGCTGACGCTGAAAGACGGAGTTTTTTCTTTGTGGAACGGGCAGCAAGCGGTGTAGTTCTTGCCGGCCTTTTTCATTTGCAGGCGCGAGCTGACCACATCGACGATGTCGGTGCGGTTCAGAAGGTCGTCAATGAAGCTCTGGGGAATTAGCCCGGCCATGGCGTTCTCGTCATCTGCGCTGAAAGGGACCTATAACGAAGTGCGGCCGAACGCGGGTCGTTGCTTGAGGCACGCAAAAGATGCGGCTCGACCGGTGTCGTCTGCGTAATCGCTATCGGGGAGTGTATCTGCCGAAAATCCACTGACGTTAATACCAATCAGTAATCGACTGTTTGAAAGTGTTGCGCTGAATCCGCTGCGGCCTGTCGATGGCCTCGGATAGCTCAATAAGCGGGCACGCAAGCAGGTGCCTTGGGCTGATCGTCGTGAGAGGAATCAGTGGGTGTGCTCGTCAGTAGCCTTGGAAGGCTCGTCAGAAAAGACGTGCACCGCTGGCAAAAGAGCCAGGTCTGACGCTGTGAAGCAGATTTGTCTCGGTCGCGTCTGCGGCTTCGACGGTGAAGCATCAAGCGTTTTACGCAAATGCCATTAGCCCGGCTTGGAGCCGGGCTTGGCAGAAGCTTGCTACGATCGTCTGTGTATTAGTACAGACGAACGGCGCGGCGCTGTTCGCGCTGAACTTTCTTCGCGTGACGCTTAACAGCGGCTGCTGCTTTGCGCTTACGCTCAGAAGTTGGCTTCTCGTAAAATTCGCGGCTACGAACTTCAGCCAGTACACCGGCTTTTTCGCAGGAGCGCTTGAAACGACGCAGAGCTACGTCGAAGGGTTCGTTCTCTTTTACTTTGACGGCTGGCATCCAGAGCTACCTTCATTCATTACCGGGGTCAACATCCTCGCGGCAAAAGAGCACTTGAAGACGTCGGTTTTTAAGGGTTGCGGATGTTAACCCCTCATCGCTTGGAATGCAAAGCCTCTGATCGAAAACCGCTGGTCGGGGCATCACGTGGCGACTATTATGCGCGCCTTCGAATTCAGCCTAAACAAGGCGCAAACCCATGCTAGTACTGGGATTAGAAACCTCCTGCGACGAAACCGGTGTCGCATTATATGACAGTGAACGTGGGCTGTTGGCCGACGCACTGTTCAGCCAGATTGATCTGCACCGTGCCTATGGTGGCGTGGTGCCGGAGCTGGCCTCGCGCGACCACGTCAAACGCATGCTGCCCTTGATTCGTCAGGTGTTGGCCGAAGCTGACTGCGTGCCGACCGAGATCGATGCCATCGCGTATACCGCGGGTCCTGGCTTGGTCGGCGCGTTGTTGGTGGGCGCTTCCTGCGCCCAGGCGCTGGCCTTTGCCTGGGGTATTCCGGCCTTGGGCGTGCACCACATGGAAGGCCACTTGCTGGCGCCGATGCTGGAGACGCAACCGCCAGAATTCCCGTTCGTCGCTTTGTTGGTGTCCGGCGGCCATACGCAGCTGGTTCAGGTCGACGGAATCGGCCAGTACACGCTGTTGGGCGAGACACTGGACGACGCCGCCGGTGAAGCTTTCGACAAGACCGCGAAGATGATGGGGCTCAATTACCCGGGCGGCCCGGAGATCGCGCGCCTGGCCGAGCAAGGCGTTGCGGGGCGGTTCACGTTCCCGCGTCCGATGTGCGACCGCCCGGGCCTGGCATTCAGCTTCAGCGGCTTGAAAACCTTCGCGTTGAACACCTGGCAGCAAAGCGTCAGTGCCGGGGACGACAGCGAGCAAGCCCGTTGCGACATCTCTCTGGCGTTCCAGCAGGCCGTGGTGGAGACTTTGACCATCAAGTGCAAGCGAGCCCTCAAGCAAGCGGGCATGAAGCGCCTGGTCATCGCTGGGGGCGTCAGCGCCAACAAGGCACTGCGCACCTCGCTGGAAAAAATGCTCGGTGATATGAAGGGCGATGTGTTTTACGCCCGTCCGGAGTTCTGCACCGACAATGGCGCGATGATCGCGTTTGCCGGGTGCCAGCGCTTGCAGGCTGGCCAGCATGAAAGCCTGGCGATCAGCGTGCAGGCACGTTGGCCGATGGAGCAGTTGTCGGCGCTGTGATGAGCCAGGCTCACGTCCGGTATTTAAAAATGCCGTTCGCGCCCGGCAAACAGGTCGCGTAGATTGCCGCGATGACGCCAGACAATCAGCCCGGTGAGCACGCTCATGGGCAGCAAGGCCGCCGGTTCCTGCCAGGCCAGTAACGGCAGGGTCAGCGGTGTGGCGATCAGTGCGGCGAGTGAGCTGGTGCGGGTCAGGTAGAACGTCAGCAGCCAGGCGCAGACCGCCAGCAGTGCCGCAGGCGGGTAAAGCCCCAGCAGCATGCCGGCCGCGGTGGCGACACCTTTGCCGCCGCGAAAGCGGAAGTACACTGGAAACAGATGGCCGATGACGGCGCAGATGCCGATCCAGGCCTGTTCTTGCAGCGAAAGACCAGCAAGAGCGGCGATCAGCACGGGCAGCAAGCCTTTGCAGAGGTCGCCAAGCAAGGTCAGGACGGCGAGTTTCTTGCCGGCCAGGCGCAACATGTTGGTGGCACCGGCATTGCCCGAGCCACTCATTCGCGGATCGGGGTTCCCGGTCAGGCGGCTGAGCAAAATGGCGAAGGACAGAGAGCCGAGCAGGTAGGCGAGGATCGCCAATAACCAAAACATGCTAACTATTCCGGGCGAGGACGCCCTGATTCTAACGGCGCATTGCGCCCTTGTCGTGCAGCGGAGAAAAGTGCTTGGACAGAGTGTTTATCGAGGGCCTGGAAGTCGACACCGTGATTGGTGCCTACGACTGGGAGCGAGGCATCCGACAGTGCCTGCGTCTTGATCTGAGCTTCGCCTGGGACAATCGCCCAGCCGCCGCCGGTGATGACCTGACCCTGGCGCTCGATTACGCGAGCGTTTCGTCGCGCATCCTGGCGTTTGCCGAGCAAGCGCAGTTTCAGTTGGTCGAGACCTTTGCCGAGCGTCTGGTCGAAGTGCTGATGAGTGAATTCAAGATCACCTGGGTGCGTCTCAAGCTGACCAAGCCTGGCGCTGTCCCGGCTGCCAAGGGCGGTGTGGGCGTGGAGATCGAGCGCGGATGTCGCTGACTCAGGTGTACCTCGGGCTTGGTAGCAATATCGAGCGTGAAACCCATTTGCAGGCGGGGCTTGAGGCCTTGGCGGCGTTTTTGGTGGATATCCGCTGCTCGGCCGTGTTCGAAAGCCAGCCAGTGGGCATCAAGAGCGGTCCGTTCTTCAATTTCGTGGTGTCGGCGTATACCGATCTGCCGCTGATGGAGCTGGACCGTCGATTGAAGTTCATCGAGGCGGACAACGGTCGTTATGCGCCGGACCGCAAGGGTTTGCCGCTGGACATCGACGTCCTGTTGTTTGGTGATCTGGTGGGCAATTTCGATGGCTTGATCCTGCCGCGGGCAGAGATTCTGAAGAATGCCTTTGTGTTGTGGCCTTTGTCGCTGATTGCGCCGGATCGTGTGCACCCGGGTGTAGGCAAAAGCTTTGCGACCTTGTGGGGCGAAGCGCAGATTGATCAGGTGTTGGCGCCGGTGGCTTTTGAGTGGCGTGGCGAGCAGTTGACCCCTTTGAATTTGTTGTGAGGCGGAAGACGCCTTCGCGAGCAGGCTCGCTCCCACAGGATTTATGCAAAACCTGTGGGAGCGAGCTTGCTCCGGGCGGCGATCGGACGATGCTTTTCAGGCAGACGCCGCCTCTTTGTAAGCTTTCAGCGCTTTAAGCCGTTCACGCTTGATCGCCTCACCCAACTCCGGTCCCTTGAATCCCTTCTCCAGCAATGGCTGAGCCGCCACGCTCCGCGCTGCCGTCGCCGCCCCGCGCAAATAATCCGCCTGTGGATAACTTCTCTGTTCCAGCCCTTTGCGCCCGCGTGCGTCCATCTCGCACGCTGCGATAAATTCCTCAAACCGCTGCGGCCGCCGGTAAACGTCAAAGCTTTGCAGCAACTCCAGCAAAGTCGAAGGTTTCAGCTCCAGAGCGCGATGGCCGTGGGTGTGATATTGACCGACCAGTAACGCCAATTCCTGACAATCCCTCGGCGCCTTGAAGCGTTCGTTAACCGCTTTGATCAGCTTCAGGCCTGTGTGTTCATGAGCAATATGGCGTGGCCATTCTTCCTCGGGCGTCAATCCTTTACCGAGGTCGTGCAGCAGGCAGGCCCAGCGCACGGTCAGTGGTTGTTTGTGCTGCGCCGACTGCTCAAGCACGCTCAACGTGTGCACGCCCGTGTCGATTTCCGGGTGGTGAGCTTCGGGCTGTGGAACGCCAAACAGCGCATCGACTTCCGGCATCAGCACCTTCAGTGCGCCGCACTCGCGTAGCACTTCAATGAACACCTGCGGCTGATCCTCCATCAACGCCCGGGAGATTTCTTTCCAGCTACGTTCAGCGGTCAAAGCTTGCAGTTCGCCGGATTCGCTGAGTTCGCGCATCAACTGAAGCGTCTCGGGAGCGACGGTAAAACCCAGCGCCGCATAGCGAGCAGCAAAGCGGGCAACGCGCAGGACACGAAGTGGATCTTCGGCGAACGCGGGGGAAACGTGACGGAGCAGGCGCGCTTCAAGATCGCGCTGGCCATGGTAGGGGTCCGTCAGGTTTTGCTGATCGTCCTCGGCCATGGCATTGATCGTCAGGTCGCGGCGGATCAGGTCTTCTTCAAGGGTGACTTCGGGACTGGCGTGAAAAGTGAAGCCGCCATAACCGCGTCCGCTTTTGCGTTCGGTGCGGGCGAGGGCGTACTCCTCGCCGCTTTTCGGATGAAGAAACACCGGAAAGTCCGCCCCCACCGGGCGAAAACCCTTGGCGAGCATTTCTTCGGTCGTGGCGCCCACCACCACCCAGTCGATATCGGTGACAGGTTTGCCGAGCAGGCGATCACGTACTGCGCCACCGACTTTATAAATCTGCATAAAAAACCTCCGTTAGCTCGACAGAATAACCGTTGCGTCGAACTTGCGGAGGTTCAAACAGGCTCAAAGATGAATGACGGCCAGGTCCAGTCGCCCGTAATCCCCTTCGCTGTGCTCGCTTCTGGGTGGAACATGATGGGTTTTCATCACTTGATCCCCTTGCAGGGTTTCCAAGTGAATATCGAAGCCCCACAACCGGTGCAGGTGCTTGAGCACCTCCTCGGTGGATTCGCCCAGCGGCTTGCGGTCGTGTTGCTGGTGACGCAGGGTCAGGGAGCGGTCGCCACGCCGGTCGATGCTGTAAATCTGCACGTTAGGCTCGCGATTGCCCAGGTTGTACTGCGCTGCCAGGGTTTCACGGATGATGCGGTAGCCTTCTTCATCGTGGATCGCGGGTACGAGCAGGTCGTCCTTTTGGTCGTCATCGAGAATGCTGAACAACTTCAGGTCACGGATCACTTTTGGTGACAGGTACTGCAGGATGAAGCTCTCATCCTTGAAGCTGCTCATGGCGAACTTGATGGTCGACAGCCAGTCGGTGCCGGCAATTTCCGGGAACCAGTGGCGATCTTCATCGGTGGGTTCCTCGCACATGCGCCGGATATCCCGGTACATGGCAAACCCAAGGGTGTAAGGGTTGATTCCGCTGTAGTAAGGACTGTCAAAACCGGGTTGAAACACAACGCTGGTGTGGGATGTCAGGAACTCCATCATGAAGCCGTCGGTGACCAGGCCTTCGTCGTACAGGTCGTTCATCAACGTGTAGTGCCAGAACGTGGCCCAGCCTTCGTTCATCACCTGGGTCTGACGCTGTGGATAAAAGTACTGGGCGATCTTGCGCACGATCCGCACGATTTCCCGCTGCCACGGTTCCAGTAGCGGCGCGTGTTTTTCGATGAAGTACAGGATGTTTTCCTGAGGTTCGGCGGGGAAGCGTGCATTGTCCTTGTCGCTATACTTGTCCGCGCCTTTGGGAATGGTGCGCCACAGATCGTTGATCTGTTTCTGCAGATGCTCTTCCCGATCCTTTTGCCGACGCCGTTCTTCTTCAGCGGAAATCGGGTAAGGGCGTTTGTAGCGGTCGACGCCGTAGTTCATCAGCGCATGGCAGGAATCTAGCAAGTCTTCCACCGCATCGATGCCGTGGCGTTCCTCGCACTGCATGATGTACTGCTTGGCGAACACCAGGTAATCGATGATCGAACTGGCGTCGGTCCAGGTGCGGAACAGGTAATTGCCTTTGAAAAAGCTGTTGTGCCCATAGCAGGCATGCGCCACGACCAGCGCCTGCATGCAGATGGTGTTTTCTTCCATCAGGTAGGCAATGCACGGGTCGGAGTTGATCACAATCTCGTAGGCCAGCCCCATCTGCCCACGGCTGTAGGATTTCTCGGTGCTGAGGAAGTGCTTGCCGTAGGACCAATGGTGATAGCCCAACGGCATCCCGACAGAGGCGTAGGCGTCCATCATCTGTTCGGCGGTGATCACTTCGATCTGGTTAGGGTAAGTATCGAGGGCGTAACGAGCCGCCAGGCGACTGATTTCCTTGTCGTAGGCCTGGATCAGCTCGAATGTCCATTCGGAGCCGGTGGAAATGGGTTGGCGCTTCTGCTCTTTGGCGGTCATGTCACTAACCTGCGCTGGAAGAGTTCACGGAAGACCGGGTAGATATCCCCGGCCGAGACCAGTTGCTGCTGGGCAAAAGTGTCAGAGAAGGCTTCGGCGATGCGTTCGTACTCGAACCACAGGGCCTGATGTTCGCGCGGGGTGATCTCAACGTAAGTGTAGTACTGCACGAACGGCATGATTTGGTTGATCAGTATGTCGCGGCAGATCGGTGAATCGTCGTTCCAGTTATCGCCGTCGGACGCCTGGGCGGCATAGATATTCCACTCGTTGCTCGGATAACGTTCGGCCATGATCTCCTGCATCAGTTTCAACGCACTGGAAACGATGGTGCCGCCGGTTTCGCGCGAATAGAAGAACTCTTCTTCATCCACTTCCCGGGCGCTGGTGTGGTGGCGGATGAACACGACGTCGATCTTGTCGTAGTTACGCTTGAGAAACAGGTACAGCAGGATGAAGAAGCGCTTGGCGATGTCCTTGGTCGCCTGCGTCATGGAGCCGGACACGTCCATAAGGCAGAACATCACTGCCTTGGAGCTGGGGTTGGGCTGTTTGATCAGCAGGTTGTACTTGAGGTCGAACGTATCAAGGAACGGTACGCGATGAATCCGCGCACTGAGTTTTTCGATTTCGGCTTCGATTTTCTGGATATCGCCGAAATTGTCCGGTTCTTCCTGCTTGAGTCGCAGCAGTTCCTCTTTGGCTTCACGCAACTTGGCGCGGCTGCTGCCGGACAGCGCGATGCGCCGTGCATGGGCCGAGCGCAGGGTGCGGATGATGTTGATGCGCGACGGGTTGCCTTCGTTGCTGATCCCGGCGCGTACCGTTTTGAAGGTGTCGGTGCCGGTCAGGTTGCGTTTGACCAGGTTCGGCAGCTCGAGGTCCTCGAACATGAATTCGAGGAATTCCTCTTGGGTGATCTGGAAGACAAATTCGTCCATCCCTTCGCCCGAGTTGCCTGCCTTGCCGGGGCCTCTGCCACCGCCACCTCCGGGCGGGCGGGCAATGTGCTCGCCGCTGGTGAATTCCTTATTGCCGGGATGCACGACGGTTTGTTTACCGCCACGGCCATGGTGAAGCACCGGCTCGTCGATATCGCGGCCGGGAATGCTGATCTGTTCGCCGTGTTCCATATCGGTAATGGAGCGCCGGCTGACCGCCTCTTCGACAGCCTTCTTGATGTGATCACGGTAACGTCGCAGAAACCGCTGACGGTTCACCGTGCTCTTGTTCTTGCCATTGAGACGTCGGTCGATCACATAGCTCATGACTGCTCCTTAGAAGCTGTCCTGAAAGGGGCGAGCGGTGATGCAGCATCGGACCGAGGGCCAAGGGATACGCAACGCTCCCCCGAGCGCTTTGGATGCTGCCTGAACTCGCTACCGACTTTCGAACACCTTCCAGAGGCTTGTGTAACAGAAAATGCATACACAGGCCTCTGGCTGACGACAACCGGTCTGACCGGCAGCGGGTTATTGTGATTTTCTGACCCGCAGGTACCACTCGGACAGCAGTCGTACCTGTTTGTCGGTGTAGCCGCGCTCGACCATCCGTGTGACGAAGTCGTTGTGCTTCTGCTGGTCCTCTTTGCTGGCCTTGGCATTGAAGCTGATGACCGGCAGCAGGTCCTCGGTGTTGGAGAACATTTTCTTCTCGATGACCACCCGCAGTTTTTCGTAACTGAGCCAGGTCGGGTTCTTGCCGTTGTTGTTGGCCCGGGCGCGCAGGACGAAGTTAACGATTTCGTTGCGGAAATCCTTCGGATTGCTGATGCCGGCCGGTTTTTCGATTTTCTCCAATTCTTCGTTCAGGGCGACGCGGTTGAGGATTTCGCCGGTTTCCGGGTCGCGGTATTCCTGGTCCTGGATCCAGAAGTCGGCGTACAGCACGTAGCGATCGAAGATGTTCTGGCCGTACTCGCTGTACGACTCGAGGTAGGCGGTCTGGATCTCCTTGCCAATGAACTCGATATAGCGCGGTGCCAGGTATTCCTTGAGGAAGCGCAGGTAGCGTTCGCGGGTTTCGGCCTGGAACTGTTCCTGTTCGATCTGTTGTTCCAGCACGTACAGCAAGTGCACCGGGTTGGCGGCGATTTCGTGCGGATCGAAGTTGAAGACCTTCGACAGGATCTTGAACGCGAAGCGGGTCGACAGACCGTTCATGCCTTCGTCGACACCGGCGTTGTCACGGTATTCCTGGATCGACTTGGCCTTCGGATCAGTGTCCTTGAGGTTCTCACCGTCATACACGCGCATCTTCGAGTAGATGTTCGAGTTTTCCGGCTCCTTGAGGCGCGAGAGCACGGTGAACTGGGCGAGCATCTTCAAGGTGTCGGGCGCGCAATGGGCCTTGGCCAGGGAACTGTTGAACAGCAGCTTGTCGTAGATCTTCACTTCGTCGCTGACCCGCAGGCAGTACGGCACTTTGACGATGTAGATCCGGTCGATGAACGCTTCGTTGTTCTTGTTGTTACGGAAGGTGTGCCATTCCGATTCGTTGGAGTGGGCCAGCAGGATCCCGGTAAACGGAATCGCGCCGAGGCCTTCGGTACTGTTGTAGTTGCCTTCCTGGGTGGCCGTCAGCAATGGGTGCAGCACCTTGATCGGCGCCTTGAACATTTCGACGAATTCCATCAGGCCCTGGTTGGCCCGGCACAGTGCGCCCGAGTAGCTATAAGCGTCGGCGTCGTTCTGTGGGTATTCCTCCAGTTTGCGGATATCGACCTTACCCACCAGTGCCGAGATGTCCTGGTTGTTCTCGTCTCCCGGCTCGGTTTTGGCCACGGCGATCTGATTGAGGATCGACGGATAGAGTTTCACCACGCGGAACTGGCTGATGTCGCCACCGAACTCGGCCAGGCGCTTGGTGGCCCATGGCGACATGATGGTATTGAGGTAGCGCCGCGGAATGCCGAAGTCTTCTTCGAGGATCGCGCCATCTTCAGTAGCGTTGAACAGACCCAGAGGCGACTCGAATACCGGCGAGCCCTTGATGGCGTAGAAGGGCACTTTCTCGATCAGTTGTTTCAACTTCTCGGCCAGGGACGATTTACCGCCACCAACGGGGCCGAGCAGATAGAGGATTTGTTTCTTCTCTTCCAGGCCCTGAGCGGCATGGCGGAAATACGACACGATCTGGTCGATGCATTCTTCCATCCCGTGGAAGTCTTCAAAGGCCGGATAGCGGCGGATCACCTTGTTGGAAAAGATTCGCGACAGTCTCGAGTTGGTCGAGGTGTCGAGCAGCTCCGGTTCTCCGATGGCCAGCAATAGACGCTCGGCGGCGGAGGCGTAGGCGCTGCGATCCTGTTTGCACAGCTCAAGATACTCTTGCAGCGAGAGTTCTTCCTGGCGTGTGGACTCGAAGCGTTGTTGGAAGTGGCTAAAGATACTCATGACGTCACCTCGCTCGATACGTGGAGCCGACGCCGGATCACTCAGTCGATGCTGGCAGCAACCGAACAGGCGGTCGCTGTTTACCCCCCAGAACTCTAACGGAGCTGACTACTCCGAAAGCTACTCCCGATGACCCGCGCGCCGGTGTACCGGCTCTCCCCTGTTTTGGATGGCCTGCGCTTAAGGATAGTTGCTAATTCGGGAGGTAAAGGCGAGATACGTAATTAGTTGTGGCAGACCGTTCGTCTGCCACCGCGCGAGCCCACGGGGGGCGGGGGCTCGCAGGTTACAAAAAAATTATTCGCAGGTGCCTTGCGCGGTTTCCGCAGGGTAGGTCGTACGCCACAGCTCAAAACCGCCGTCCATGCTGTAGACGTCGGAGAAACCCTGGCTGATGAGGTAAGCGGCGGCGCCCTGGCTGGAATTGCCGTGGTAGCAGACCACTACGGTCGGAGCGTCCAGGTCTGCACCCTGAATGAAGGCATGCAGGGAATGATTGTCCAGATGCTTCGAACCGGCGATGTGCAACGCGGCATAGGTTTGCGGATCGCGGACATCGACCACCACTGCGCCTTGTTCGCGCAGGGCGTGTGCCTGTTCCGGGGGGATACGTTTGAATTCGCTCATGGCGGGCTCCTGTGGCTCGGCTGATAGCGCAGCCTAGCGCGGGGCGCTGGCTGGGGGTTGTTCGGTGGTGGTTGGGGCGACGACGGGTTCGCTGTGGCCCTGTTCGTTGCATTGGCACTGCAGGCGTTCGAAGGTGTCGACGTTCATCAGGGTCATGGCGCCGCCCCAGACACAGCCGGTGTCGAGCGCGAAGATCCCCGGTTCGTCGCAGTGGCCTTCGAGGGCCGCCCAATGGCCAAAGATGATCTTCAGGCCCTTGGTCTTGCGCTCCTTGTACGTGAACCACGGCTTGTAGCCCGGTAGCGCGGTGCCGACGCCTTCCTTGCTCTTGAGGTCGAGTTTGCCCTCGCTGGTGCAGAAGCGCATGCGGGTGAAATAGTTGGTGATGACGCGCAGGCGGGTCACGCCCTTGAGATCGTTATCCCATTTCACCGGTTCGTTGCCGTACATGCCGTCGAGGTACGGGGCGATGCGGTTGTCGTCGCGCAGGGCTTCTTCAACTTCGGCGGCGCATTTCAAGGCTTTGCGCAATGACCACTGCGGTGGAATGCCGGCGTGCACCAGTGCGATGTCGCGCTGTTCGTCGTAGTGCATGAGCTTTTGCTGGCGCAGCCACTCCAGCAGTTCCGCACAATCTGGTGCTTCGAGGATTTCGCGCAGAGTGTCGTTTTTCTTCAGGCGTTCGATGTTGCGTCCGGCGGCCAGCAAGTGCAGGTCATGGTTGCCCAGGACACACACCAGCGATTCACGAATGCCGTAGAGAAAACGCAAGGTTGCCAGCGACTGCGGACCGCGGTTGACCAGGTCGCCGACCAGCCAGAGACGATCCTTGGCCGGATCAAAAGCGACTCGCTCAAGCAGGCATTGCAGAGGCTCGAGGCAGCCTTGCAAGTCACCGACGGCGTACGTTGCCATTAGTGCAAGGCTCCGGGCACCGCCAGGCGGAATGGAGCGATGATGGCGTCGAATGTCTTACCGTCGTTGGCAATCATCTGATAGGTGCCTTGCATGGTGCCGACCTTGGTGGTCATGACCGTGCCGCTGCTGTAGGTGTGGTTTTCGCCGACCTGGATCAGCGGCTGCAAACCAACAACACCCGCACCCTTGACCTCCTCGACATGCCCGTCACCGTCGGTAATCACCCAGTGCCGCGACAGCAGTTTGGCCGGTAGTTCGCCATTGTTGTGCACGGTAATGGTGTACGCGAAGGCAAAGCGGTTTTGCTCGGGTTGCGATTGTTCTGCCAGATAGCGGGTGACGACGCTGACGTCGACCTGATAACGAGGATCGGACATGCAAGAGGCCTTAAAAACGAAGCGGGACGCGGGGCGTAGCTGATGGAGTTCAGTCTAGGCCAAGTACCGGGTAGTAAACCAGACATCGCGTCTGGCGTCCTACCCGATAACGCTCGTCACCTGTCAGTCGGCGGCGGGCGGGTTCAGGACTTGTTCGCTGAGCTTGTCGGCGAGGCGCACGAAGGCGGCCAGGTCGAGTTGCTCGGGACGCAGGCTGCCATCGACGCCGGCGGCTTCGATCTCGGCATTGCTCAGCAGCAACTTGAGGGTGTTGCGCAGGGTCTTGCGGCGTTGGTTAAAGGCTTCGCGAACGACGCGCTCCAGCAATTTGTGGTCTTTGGCCGGATGTGGCAGTACCGCGTGAGGCACCAGGCGCACGATGGCCGAATCAACCTTTGGCGGCGGATTGAACGCGCCCGGGCCGACGTTGAACAGATGCTCGACCCGGCAGTGGTACTGAACCATGATCGACAAGCGACCCCAATCACCGCCGCCAGGACCCGCCGCCATGCGCTCGACCACTTCTTTTTGCAGCATGAAGTGCATGTCGCGGATCAGGCTGGCGTTATGCAGCAGGTGAAAAATCAGCGGTGTAGAGATGTTGTACGGCAGGTTGCCGACCACGCGCAGGCTACCCGGCGCAGCATTCAGGCTGGTGAAGTCGAACTTCAGCGCATCGCCCTGATGCAGGCTGAAGTTGCTCCGTCCGGCGAACTGCTGATTGAGGATCGGGACCAGGTCCTTGTCCAGCTCCACCACGTCCAGTTGCGCGCCGCTGTTGAGCAGGCCTTGAGTCAAGGCACCCTGGCCCGGGCCGATTTCCAGCACGCGGTCTTCGGCCTTGGCATGGATGGAGCGCAGGATTTTGTCGATAACACCCGCATCGTGCAGGAAGTTCTGGCCAAAGCGTTTGCGCGCCTTGTGTTGGTAATGCTCGGTCATAAACGGGTCTCGGCCATCTGGTAGGCGGTTTCCAGGGCGACTTGCAGGCTGCCGGTGTCGATTTTTCCGCTGCCGGCCAGATCCAGGGCTGTGCCGTGGTCGACCGAGGTGCGGATGATCGGCAAGCCGAGGGTCACGTTGACTGCTGCGCCGAAGCCTTTGTATTTCAGCACGGGCAGGCCCTGGTCGTGGTACATCGCCAGCACTGCGTCGCAGTGCTCCAGATATTTGGGGGTAAACAGAGTGTCGGCGGGCAGGGGACCACGAAGGTCCATGCCTTCACCGCGCAGGCGCTCTAATGTAGGTTCGATGATGTCGATTTCTTCATGGCCCAGGTGTCCGCCTTCACCGGCGTGCGGGTTAAGCCCGCAGACCAGGATGCGTGGCTGGGCAATGCCGAACTTTTCTTGCAGGTCGGCGTGCAGAATTCGCGTGACCCGCTCCAGGCGCTCCGGCGTGATTGCATCGGCAATCTCGCGAAGGGGCAGGTGAGTGGTGACCAGCGCCACGCGCAATCCGCGTGTGGCAAGCATCATCACCACTTGGGCGGTATGGGTCAGGTCAGCGAGGAATTCCGTGTGGCCGGAAAAGGCGATCCCGGATTCGTTGATCACACCCTTGTGCACAGGGGCGGTGATCATCCCGGCGAAGTGCCCGTCCAGGCAGCCCTGGCCCGCACGGGTCAGGGTTTCCAGGACGAAAGCGGCATTGGCCTTGTCCAAATGGCCGGCGACAACCGGCGCATTGAGCGGTGTATCCCAGACATACAAACTGTTCGCAGGTGCAGGCACATCCGGCCAGCTGCCCGGCGTTACCGGCAGCAGATCGACAACCACACCCAGCTGCGCAGCCCGCTCAAGGAGCAGGTCGCGGCTGGTTATGGCTATCAGGGGGTGTGGCTGGGCTTGCGAGGCGAGCAGCAGGCACAGGTCAGGACCTATGCCGGCCGGTTCGCCGGGTGTCAGCGCGAAACGCTTGGGTTTCACTGCGCTGCCTGGTCTGCACCAGGGAGTTTGATCTCTACGTACGCTTCGTCACGGATCTGACGCAGCCAGGTTTGCAGCTCTTCGTCGTATTTGCGGTTACGCAATACGGTCATCGCCTGTTGCTCGCGAGCCTGGGCGGTGCTGTCGGTGGCGCGACGGCCCAGCACTTCCAGAACGTGCCAGCCGTACTGGGTCTTGAATGGCTTGGACAGCTGACCTTGCGGGGTCTTGGCCATCACTTCGCGGAACTCGGGCACCAGTACGTTCGGGTCGATCCAGTTCAGGTCGCCGCCGTTGAGGGCAGAACCCGGGTCTTCCGAGAAGCTTTTGGCCAGTTCGCTGAAATCTTCACCGGCTTCGATACGGGAGTAGAGCGACTCGACCAGGGCCTTGGTTTTCGCTTCGTCGCGGATCGGGCTTGGTTTGACCAGGATGTGACGCACGTGCACCTCATCTCGCGTCTGGGTTGCACCGCCACGCTTGTCGAGGATCTTCAGGATGATGAAGCCACCCGGTGTACGCATTGGCTGGGTAACTTCGCCAACCGTCATGGTGCTCAACATCCGATCGAACGGAGGTGGCAGTTGAGCGGCTTTACGCCAGCCCATGTCGCCACCTTCCAGTGCAGTTTCGCTGGCAGACTTGGCGATGGCCAACTGACCGAAGTCAGCGCCTTGCTTGAGCTGCTGGTAAACCGCGTCGGCCTGTTTGGCAGCATTCTGAATCGCGTCGGAGTTGGCGCTTTCCGGCGTAGGAATCAGGATGTTGGCCAAGCGAAACTCTTCGGACAATTGCATCTTGCCAAGGTCGGAGGCGAGGAAGTTCTTCACTTCCTGTTCAGACACCTGGATGCGCTCGGCTACACGGCGTTGGCGCACACGGCTGATGACCATTTCACGGCGAATCTGTTCACGGGCGTCGTCATAAGACAGACCGTCGTGAGCCAGCGCGGCGCGGAATTGTTCTACCGACATGTTGTTGCGCTGGGCAATGGTGCCCACTGCCTGGTTCAGTTCTTCATCGGTAATGCGGATGCCCGAGCGTTCGCCGATCTGCAGTTGCAGGTTTTCAACGATCAGGCGCTCAAGCACCTGCTGCTGCAGCACGCTGGCTGGAGGCACGGCAGAGCCGCGCTTGGCAATGGTTGCCTGAACTTCATGAACGCGTTGGTCCAGTTGGCTCTGCATGACCACGTCGTTGTCGACGATGGCCACCACTTTGTCGATGGACTGTACGGCGGCGTTAGCCGCGGTACCCAGGAACAGCGCGCCCAGCAGCAGGGGGCGCAGACAATCAGAAAGCTTGGTCTTCACGTTCACGATAACCTTGAATGCCTTTGTCGAGGAAGCTCTCTACTTTGGCGCCAGTCAGGCCGCCGAGTCCCTTCAGAACAATTTGGAGGAAGACGCCATGGTCGCCTTTTTCGTTTTCCGGAGCTTGTTGGCTGAACTCGTCGTAGTCAATGAAGTAACGGTTGATCACGCGCAGCTTCCAGCAGCAGTTGTCGTACTCGAAACCACCGAAGGCTTCCAGGGTCCGGTCGCGGTTGTAGTCATACTGCCAGCGGCTAATGAAATTCCACTGCGGTACGATCGGCCAGATCACGGAGAAGTCGTGTTGCTGGATTTTGTAGTAGTCCTTCACGAAGTTAGCCGTGCCAGGGGTGCCATAGTCACCGCCAAACTGCCATTGGCCGGTGTTCTGGTTGTAGATCACCTGGTCGTTACGATAGCGATAGCCGGCGTTGATGACTTTGTTCGGGTTGTCTTCAGGCTGGTAATGGAACATCGCGCTGCCCGAGCGAGGGCTGCGGCTGTCCGGATCCCAGTTGTAATCGGCTGTGGTGCGCCAATCGCGGTTCCAGCGGTATTCGTATTCCAGTGCGTACGGCGAAACGTTGGCTTGAGCATCGGCGCGGGTTTTTCCATTGATACCCGGCAACTGGACTTCGCGGTCCTTGAAGTACATGGCCTGGCCAATGCTGATGCGTTGGCGTTCGAAGCCGTCGTCTTCGATCCAGCGGTTAGTGATGCCCAGCGACAGTTTGTTCTCATCGCCGACACGGTCGGTGCCAGAGAAACGGTTGTCACGGAACAGCGACGCATAGTTGAAGGTGTATTCGCTGGTATCGAATACGGGAATATCTTCCTGGTTCTCCTCCGGGACGTAGAGATAGAACAGACGTGGTTCAAGGGTTTGGCGATAGTTCTTGCCGAACCATTGGGTATTGCGATCGAAGTACAGACCGCTATCGATGCTGGCAATCGGCACCGCGAGGTTTTGGTTGCTGCCGAAGTTACCATTGAAATTCTTGGTCCCGGCTGCAGCTGCTGCTTGATCCTGCGCCACGATCTGGTTTTTACCAATACTGTCCAGATCCAGCTGGTACTGGGTGTATTGATACTTGAGCGTCGGTTTAACGAAACCATACGTCCAGTTCAGCGGCAGGCTGACCTCCGGTGCCAGGTTGAGGCGATCACCGGTGGCACGGGCCAGGCCTTGAATATTAGTGTCCAGGCGCGGGGACACATTGCCGTCTTCATCCGTGTACGTGCCGTTTTCCAAATCCCGATCGAACCGCACGACTTCGGTCTTATACGAAAAATCCAGCCCGCCCGGGTGATACGGCAGAGAGCCATTGAAGTTGAGCTGCGGCAAGCGGTCGTATGGCGTGATGAGCGATACAGATGCTAATTGATAAGCATAAGCGCTCAACGAAGCCGTGTAGTTATCGCCGCGATACACCGCTGCGCCCGACTGGTTAACGTAATCAGTGCTTTTCACACCAATCTGGTCAGTCTGCAGATCCTGGAAGTAGTAAGGGTCGCTGATCTTGGTGTAATCGACCTGTGTGAAGACGCGGGAATCCAGGCCACCCTTGTGCTGCCAGTTATACATGTAGCGTTCTTTCTGGAAGTCGCTCTGCTCGTCGCGTTTGGTGTCCTCGTCATTGAGGAACGCACCACCAAACTGCCCTTCACTCGACTTGGTCAGGTAGCGGAATTCGCCTTCCATCAACAAGCCGTGCTTTTCCATGTAACGCGGGTACAACGTGGCGTCGTAGTTCGGCGCCAGGTTGAAGTAATACGGGGTGACCAGCATGAAGCCGGTATCGCTGCCGGTGCCGATGGTCGGCGGCAGGAAGCCCGACTGGCGACGGTCGTCGATCGGGAAGTAGATGTACGGCGTGTACAGGACAGGAATGTCCTTGACCCGCAGTGTCACGTTGGTCGCGGTGCCGAAGCCGGTCGCCGGGTTAAGGGTGATGTTGTTACCCTTGAGCTGCCAGGCGTTGCTGTTCGGTTCGCACGTGGTGTACGTACCATCCTTGAGGCGGATGATCGCGTTTTCGGCGCGCTTGGCGTACAGCGCGTTACCGCGGATACGGGATTTGTGCATCACGTATTCGGCGTTGTCGACCTTGGCTTCACCGGTGTCGAGCTGCACATCGGCGTGGTCGCCGACGATCAGTGCGCCGTTGTCGCGGATGCGCACGTCGCCACTGAGTTCGGCGCGGCTTTCGGCCTGATACAGGCTGGCCTCGTCGGATTCGACCTGCATGCTGCCCTGACGCAACACGACGTCACCGGCCAGCGTACCGACCTGATCTTCGGTGTTGTAGCGCGAGGCCTTGGCGCCGATAAAGGTCGGAGCGTCACTTTTATTCGTCTTGTCATTCATGCCAGGACGAATCGGTTCGATATAGGAACCAGAGCAATAAGGACCGGTTTCGGCCAATTGCGCGGCAGTGAGGTTCTCGCGTGGAACCCAGTCGAGGTGACTGTAGTCTGCACTACGCGACTTCATGCCACGGCCCTTGGACTCAGTAACGAGTGCAGGCTTGGCTTCGGTGCTTTCGCTGGAGCCGCTCTCGGCTGCCGCATCGGCAGTGGCTGTGACATCGCCGTTATGTACTGGACGCGGTGGCAATGCCGCCGCTGGCGATTTTGGCGCACAGTTCCAGGCACCCGAAGCAGAGACTGAGCAGTCATACTGTTCCGCGGCGACCACGAATGAAGTGGCTAGGGGTTGCAGGGCCAGCAGACTGCCGGTAACCAACAACGGAAATTTTTTACGAAACGCGGGGGATTTCAATGCCATCTTATTAGTCCGGGCTTCCTGCGTGCCATCTGCCCGCGGTGTGGGCCGCACGCCTCTCGATGGTCTGAAAAAGATGCTGGATAATAAAGCATGACCCGCTTGACGGCTAGCGCCGTCGGAGACCCTTGCAATGCCTGACCAAGATGTACGTTTGCAACACCTGAAAGTTTGGCTCGATGAGCAGTTGGCGATTCTCTTTGCAGAACAGGGCTGGGGCGCCGTACCCCCGGCCACGTTGACCGCGGCCAGTAGCGACGCGAGTTTTCGGCGCTATTTCCGTTGGGAAGGCGAGGGCAAAAGTTTCATTGTGATGGACGCGCCACCGCCCCAGGAAAACTGCAAACCCTTCGTGGATATCGCTTTTTTGCTGGCGAAATCCGGAATAAATGTGCCGAAAATTTATGCCGAAGACCTCGAACGCGGTTTTCTTTTGCTCAATGACCTGGGCAACAAGACTTATCTCGACGTGATCGACAGCGAAAATGCCGACAATTTGTTCAACGATGCCCTGCAAGCACTGTTGGCTTTTCAACAGTTGCCGATGGTTGCTCCGTTGCCGAGTTATGACGTCGCACTGTTGCGTCGCGAGCTGGAACTGTTCCCCGACTGGTACGTAAAACACGAGTTGGGCATCGAGTTCGACGCGGCGCAGAAAATGCTCTGGCAAAACGTTACTGATCTGTTGATCGATAGCGCCCTGGCTCAGCCCAAAGTCCTGGTGCACCGCGACTACATGCCACGCAACCTGATGCTCAGCGAACCGAATCCGGGCGTGCTGGATTTCCAGGACGCGGTGTACGGTCCCGTGACCTACGACGTGACCTGCCTGTTCAAGGACGCCTTCCTCAGCTGGCCTGAAGAACGCGTGCGCGGCTGGCTCGAAACGTACTGGCAGCAGGCCGCAACCCTCGACATTCCGGTTCAACCGGACTTCGAAGAATTCCTGCGTGCCAGCGACCTGATGGGCGTGCAGCGTCACCTGAAAGTCATCGGCATCTTCGCCCGCATCTGCCATCGCGACGGCAAGCCGCGCTACCTCGCCGACGTGCCGCGCTTCTTCGCCTATATAGAAGCTGTGATCGCCCGCCGCCCTGAACTGGCCGAGTTGGACGTATTGCTGTTGAGCCTGCGTGCCGGAGCGAATGCATGAAGGCAATGATTCTGGCGGCCGGCAAGGGCGAGCGCATGCGCCCGTTGACCCTGACCACCCCCAAACCGCTGGTTCGCGCTGGCGGCGTGCCATTGATCGAGTACCACCTGCGCGCCCTGGCGGCGGCCGGGTTCACCGAGATCGTGATCAACCACGCCTGGCTCGGTCAGCAGATCGAAGACTATCTGGGCGACGGTTCGCGCTATGGCGTCAGCATTCAGTACTCGCCCGAAGGCGAGCCGCTGGAAACCGGCGGCGGGATTTTCCGCGCATTGCCGTTGCTGGGGGACGAGGCCTTTGTGGTGGTCAATGGTGACATCTGGACCGACTACGACTTCAGCGTGCTGCATCAACCCATCAACGGGCTGGCTCACCTGGTGCTGGCGGACAACCCGGCCCATCACCCGACGGGCGATTTCACCTTGGTCGACGGGCACGTGCACGACGGTCGGCCGCAGACGACGACCCTGACGTACAGCGGCATCGCGGTGCTGCATCCGCAACTGTTCGACGGCTGTTCGGACGGGGCCTTCAAGCTTGCGCCGCTGTTGCGCAAAGCCATGGCCGACGGGCAAGTGACGGGTGAGCGCCTGAAAGGCCATTGGGTGGATGTCGGCACGCACGAACGCCTGGCCGACGTTGAAACCCTGATAGAAGCGAGCCGCTGAGATGCTGTGGCCAGGGACTCTGATCGGAGCCGGAGCAGGCTTTGCCATAGCCAGCATTCCGGGGGCCATGCTCGGTGCCTTGTTGGGGCAGGCGCTGGATCGGCGCTTGCACCTGCAAAGTTTTGGGCACTTGCTTGAAAAGCTCGGCGGTCGTCCGATGCTGCGCAATGATGAACTGCTGTTCGTGTTGTTGGGGCGCTTGGCCAAGAGTGACGGGCGAGTGGTGGATGGCCACATCCAGCAGGCCCGCCAGGAAATGCGCTCTCTGGAAATGACGGACCCGGCGCAGCGGCGTGCCATTGCGGCGTTCAATCGCGGCAAGTCCGGCAATGACCGGTTACGCGGCTATTTGCGACGTTTGAGTGCTCAACCGCATGCGGCGGAAGGTGTGTTGCGCGCCTGTTGGCGGATGGTCTGGGCCGATGGCCGTGCCGGCAATCGCGAGCGCGAGCTGATTGCCCAGTGGGGTAAATGGCTGGGCTGGACGCCGCATCAGGTTCAGGCGCTGGCCGCCGATTACGAGCAGCACAAGCGGCCGCAGGTCAGCAGCGCGATCACTTATCAGGATGCGTTGCGGCTTTTGGGGGTGTCGGCAACCAGCGAGCCGGCGCAGATCAAGCGCGCTTATCGACGCCTGTTGAGTCGTCATCATCCGGACAAGATCGCCGGCAGCGGGGCGACGGCGTTGCAGGTGCGTGAGGCAACGGACAAGACGCGTGAATTGCATACGGCTTATACGTTGATTCGTGAGCGGCGGGATTTTCGCTAGGAATTGTGTCGCCTGTCAGGACGCCTTCGCGAGCAAGCCCGCTCCCACATTAAATTTTCAGTCGGCACAAAATCTGTGTGCGACGAAGATCAAATGTGGGAGCGGGCTTGCTCGCGAATGGGGCAACTCGGTCTATCAGTCCGCTACGTTCTGCGGATTCAACCAGCCGCGCACCCGGCGCACCAATTGCTCCTGCTCAGCCTTGGCATCACCCGGCAATGCCTTGAGCGAGACCTGACTGAACGCCGACGTCTTCAACCGTTTGCTGGCCTGCATGCGTTCCAGAGCCGCTTTGCGGTCCAGCGGCTTATCCACATAGAAAAGGTCAGCAGTCGGCAGCTTCAACGTCGGCGTCAGCTCGGCCAACTCAGGCTTTGCCGTCACCGGTGTCTGGGCGGCGACCATCACAAACTTTTCCACTTGCGAGGGCTGTCTCTCGCTCAGATAACGCGCAGCCCAGTAAGCGCCAGTGCCATGACCCAGCACGACAATGCTGCGGGCACTTTGCTGTTCGGCATAAGCAATGGCGGCGTCGATGCGCGCAAAGATGCGCTCGGCGTCGGCCTTGGCCTGTTCTTCGGTTGTTTCAGCAATGGCCTTGTCAGCCACTTCCGCTTCGCCGCCGGCGGCCTGCTCAATGGGCGCCGCCGTGGTGGAATCCTTGCTGCCGGTCTCCGGTGCTTTAGGCGCCGGCGCGACTTCGACGATGCGTGGTGCAATGGCGTCGCTTTGCAGGTCCGGCAAGGTGATACTCAGGCTGCTCCATTTGGCGTCCGGCAATTGACGGCGCAAAGGACCGATTGCTTGCGGCCAGTCAACAGTTTCACCAGCGCCGGGGATGATAATCACTGCGCCCTTGGGCTCGGCGGTATTGGCCGGCTTCCACAAGGCGAGAAAAGTATCGGTGCCGGCTTGCAGCTGTTGCTGTTCCTGAGCGGGGATTTTTCGCTCAAGTGCTGTCGCTTCTTCCTGGCTACGCTCAGGCAATGGCTGGCGTTCGACCGGTTTTTCTTCGGCTGGTTTTTCCGCCGCGGCAGGGGCCGGGTCGGCGGCCTCGACAGAAAAGGCACAAGGCAGGATCAGCGACAGGCACAATGCTGGCAGTGCCAGGCGGTAGACAGGGGGCATCGGATATTCCAGGCCAGAAGTGATTCCGGCAGCCTAATGGGTTAGTCAGTGTTTGTCAGTGTGTGAGACTTCGATGATGCGTTTTCGCTGCCTGTGGGTTATCGGCTGTTTGTGGATTCCCTTGATGGGGTGGGCGGCGTCCGCACCACCGGGGCATGCCGCGACCTTGTCACCCGAGCAACAACAATGGCTCGCGGCCCACGACGAATTGCGCGTCGGCGTGGTGTTGCAGGCGCCTTATGCTCAATACGATCGCCGCTTGCAGCGCTTGTCCGGGGTCAACGTCGAGCTGATGAAATGGCTGGCCAGTGCGCTCAAGGTCGAGCTCAGCTGGCGCAACTTCCCGGATGTCGCGCAGCTGGAAGACGCCGCGCGCGAGGGTGAAATCGACATCGCCGTCGGCCTGACGCAAACCCCGGCCGGTTTGCGCCTGTGGCAATTTACCGACCCGTACATGCGGGTTCCACAACTGGTGGTCAGTGATGAAAAAGGCACCGGTGTCGTGGAGCTGGAGAAGCTCGATAGCCAGACGCGCGTCGCGGTGCGCATGCCCAGCGCGACCGCCGATTATTTGCGCAACAATTATCCGCATCTGAACCTGCAAGGCGTGCCCATCGAGCGTCAGGCGCTGCAATTGTTGCTCAGTCAGCAAGCCGGGTACGCCGTGGTCGACGAAGCGCAACTGGGGCGTTTGTCCGCCGAACCGGAGTTCGCCGGCCTGGTCGTGGTGGGCGACATCGGCCTGCCACAATTGCTGCGCGTGGCCACTCGCCGGGATTGGCCGGAACTGGCCAGTATTGTCGAAAGCGCGCTGCGGGCAATCCCGGCCAAGGACCTGGAGCAACTGCACAGCCAATGGCTGCAACCCAAATACCCGCGACTGACCGAGTCCCCCGGTTTCTGGCAAAACCTGTGCCTGCTGTTTGCCGTCATGTTGTTGAGCAGCATGGCCATCGTGTTTTGGCAGCGACGGCAGCAACACAGTCTGGAGGCGCGTCTGTTGGCCGCGCGTGAAGACATTGCCTTGCGCGAGGCCAGCGAAGAGGCGTTGCGCCTGACGCAGTTTTCCATCGATCAGAGCACGGTCGGTATTCTCTGGGTCAACTGGGACAGCCATGTGCGCTACGCCAACCGCGCCGCCGAAAACATGCTCGGCTACGCCCCGGGCGGGATCATCGATCGGCCGCTGATCGACTTCGAGCCCGGCCTGCACATGGACCGCTGGTTGAATCTGTGGAAACGTGCACGGGCCAGTGACGACGGACCGCAAAGCTTCGAAACCCACTGCGTGCGGGCCGATGGCAGCATTTTGCCGACGGATGTCTCGTTGAGCTTCATGCGCTTTCGTGATGGCGAATACCTGGTCGTCTACCTCAACGACGTCACCGAACGCCGCCGCGCGCTGGCCGCATTGCAGGAAAGCGAGGCACGTTTGCAGGGGATCGCCGCCAACGTTCCGGGATTGGTCTTTCGCCTGGAGCGCGCACCGGTGACGGGGCAGATCGACTTTGCCTACATCAGTGAAGGCAGTGAAACCCTGGTGGGTTACTCGCCGGCCACCCTGGCCCATCGCGACAAAGGCCTGCGCAGTCTGGTGCACCCGGACGACAAGGCCAGCTATCACCAGACGCAGGACCATGCGCTGGACACCGACAGCGACTGGTCGTGGCAAGGACGAATCCTCACCCGTTCGGGCGAACAACGCTGGGCCGAGATCAAGGCCATCACCCGCAAGCTCGAAGATGGCGCTTACGTCTGGGACGGTATCGTCTGGGACATCAGCGAGAGCAAGCGCATTGAGCTGGAACTGGCCAGCTCCCGCGAACAGTTGCGTGAATTGTCGGCTCACCTGGAAAGCGTGCGCGAAGAGGAAAAGGCGCGCATCGCCAGGGAAGTTCATGACGAACTGGGCCAGATGCTGACCGTGCTCAAACTGGAAACGTCCATGTGCGAACTGGCCTACGCGCAACTCGACCCGGGCCTGCACGAACGCTTGAACAGCATGAAGCGCTTGATCGCCCAGCTGTTCCAGTTGGTGCGCGACGTGGCCACGGCGCTGCGACCTCCGATTCTCGATGCCGGGATTGCTTCCGCCATCGAATGGCAGGCCCGGCGTTTCGAGGCGCGCACGCAGATTCCGTGTCTGGTGCAGGTGCCGGACAATCTGCCGATGCTCAGCGACGCCAAGGCGATTGGCTTGTTCCGGATCCTTCAGGAAGCCCTGACTAATGTCATGCGCCATGCCCAGGCGCATACTGTTGAACTGTCGCTGGCGCTGGAAGGCGACGAGTTGTGCCTGACCGTCAGTGATGATGGCGTAGGATTTGTTCCCGCGACGGGCAGGCCGACCTCCTTCGGGGTGGTGGGCATGCGTGAGCGGGTGTTAATCATGGGTGGGCGGTTGTCGCTTGAGAGCGAGCCGGGGGAGGGTACGACCCTGAGTGTGCGGGTGCCGCTGGATGCAGCCTGATTTTTTGTAGTGTCTTTGCTGCCCCCTTCGCGAGCAGGCTCGCTCCCACATTGGATGTGCCTCGTTCACAAAACCCTGTGGGAGCGAGCCTGCTCGCGAAAGATCTTGGTTCTGAAATAAAAACAATGGAGAAGAACGTGATCCGTGTACTGGTAGCCGAAGACCACACCATCGTCCGTGAAGGCATCAAGCAGTTGATCGGCCTGGCCAAGGATTTGCTGGTGGTGGGGGAGGCGAGCAATGGTGAGCAGTTGCTCGAAACCTTGCGGCATGTGCCGTGTGAGGTGGTATTGCTCGACATCTCCATGCCAGGCGTGAATGGCCTGGAGGCGATTCCGCGGATTCGTGCGCTGAACAATCCGCCCGCCATCCTCGTATTGTCGATGCACGACGAGGCGCAAATGGCCGCGCGGGCGTTGAAGGTTGGCGCTGCCGGTTACGCGACCAAGGACAGTGATCCGGCGCTGCTGTTGACCGCCATTCGTAAAGTGGCGGCGGGCGGGCGCTACATCGACCCCGACCTCGCCGACCGCATGGTGTTCGAAGTCGGCCTGACCGATTCTCGGCCGTTGCATTCATTGCTGTCGGAGCGCGAGTTTTCGGTGTTCGAACGCCTGGCCCAGGGCGTGAACGTCAATGACATCGCCCAGCAACTGGCCCTGAGCAGCAAAACCATCAGCACTCATAAGGCGCGGCTGATGCAGAAGCTCAACATCACCTCGCTGGCTGAACTGGTGAAGTACGCGATGGAACACAAACTCCTCTAAAACCCTCCCACAGGGTTTTTGGTGGCATGTCCAAATGCGACATGCTTCCAGCGCTGCTTTTGTCGGTTCTTGCGGCTTGTAGCTGACAGCTTGCCGCTGCGTTTGTCAAAACGCGCCATCCTTGTAGGGCAATCCCTACCCCAAACCTTCCATCCGGCTGAGGCGATTCTCTCCTGCACCCCGATTTGCGTGGTCGGCAGGGTCCACTAGGCTTAGCCCCACAGCAGTCATCAATAACAAAGGTGTGGGTATGAGCCAGGTCGATTCAAGCGCAGGGGCCAGTGACATTCTGGTCAGCTTTCGTGGAGTGCAGAAAAGCTACGACGGCGAGAACCTGATCGTCAAAGACCTCAACCTGGACATTCGCAAAGGCGAATTCCTCACCTTGCTCGGGCCGTCCGGTTCCGGCAAGACCACCAGCCTGATGATGCTCGCCGGTTTCGAAACACCGACCGCAGGCGAAATCCTGCTGGCCGGGCGTTCCATCAACAACGTGCCGCCACACAAGCGTGACATCGGCATGGTGTTCCAGAACTACGCGTTGTTCCCGCACATGACCGTCGCCGAGAACCTCGCGTTCCCGCTGACCGTGCGCGGCCTGAACAAGAGCGACGTCAGCGACAAGGTCAAAAAAGTCCTGAGCATGGTCCAGCTCGACGCCTTTGCTCAGCGCTATCCGGCACAACTGTCCGGCGGCCAGCAACAGCGTGTGGCGCTGGCCCGTGCCTTGGTGTTCGAACCGCAGCTGGTGCTGATGGACGAACCCCTCGGCGCACTCGATAAACAACTGCGCGAACACATGCAGATGGAGATCAAACACCTGCATCAGCGCCTCGGCGTGACCGTGGTCTACGTGACCCACGACCAGGGCGAAGCCCTGACCATGTCCGACCGTGTAGCGGTGTTCCACCAGGGCGAGATCCAGCAGATCGCGCCGCCGCGCACCCTCTACGAAGAACCGAAAAACACCTTCGTCGCCAACTTCATCGGTGAGAACAACCGCCTCAACGGTCGCTTGCACAGCCAGACCGGCGATCGCTGCATCGTTGAACTGAGCCGTGGCGAAAAAGTTGAAGCGCTGGCGGTCAACGTCGGCAAGACCGGTGAGCCGGTCACGCTGTCGATTCGTCCCGAGCGCATCAGCCTCAACGGTTCCAGCGAGTCATGCGTCAACCGCTTCTCAGGGAGGGTGGCGGAATTCATCTATCTGGGCGATCACGTCCGGGTTCGCCTGGAAGTCTGCGGCAAGACCGACTTCTTCGTGAAACAACCGATTGCCGAGCTCGATCCCGCGCTGGCTGTCGGCGACGTGGTACCGCTTGGCTGGCAGGTCGAACACGTTCGCGCGCTCGATCCCCTTCTAGAGGCGAACTGATCGCCCCGGCTACACCAACACCAACCCTGCACGTGGAGAGAACAATAAATGTTGAGATCCCTGAAATTCACCGCCCTGGTCATGGGCATGATCGGTGCGGCACACGCGATGGCGGCGGGCCCGGACCTGACCGTGGTGTCCTTTGGCGGGGCGAACAAGGCTGCGCAGGTCAAAGCCTTCTACGCACCGTGGGAAGCGGCAGGCAACGGCAAGATCGTGGCGGGCGAGTACAACGGCGAAATGGCCAAGGTCAAAGCCATGGTCGACACCAAGAGCGTGTCCTGGGACCTGGTAGAAGTTGAATCGCCAGAACTGTCCCGTGGTTGCGACGAAGACATGTTCGAGCAGCTGGATCCGAAGCTGTTCGGCAAGACCGAAGACTACGTCAAAGGCGCTATCCAGCCGTGCGGCGTGGGTTTCTTCGTGTGGTCGACCGTACTGGCCTACAACGCCGACAAACTGGCTTCCGCGCCAACCAGTTGGGTGGATTTCTGGGACACCAAGAAATTCCCGGGCAAGCGTGGCCTGCGTAAAGGCGCCAAGTACACCCTGGAATTCGCTCTGATGGCCGACGGCGTTGCGCCGAAAGACGTCTACAAAGTATTGGCCGGCAAGGATGGCCAGGACCGCGCGTTCAAGAAGCTTGATGAGCTGAAGCCAAGCATTCAGTGGTGGGAAGCCGGCGCACAACCGCCGCAGTACCTCGCTTCCGGTGACGTGGTCATGAGCTCGGCCTACAACGGCCGGATCGCTGCCGTGCAGAAAGAAAGCAACCTGAAAGTCGTGTGGAACGGCGGCATCTACGACTTCGATGCATGGGCGATTCCAAAAGGTCTGGACAAGGCACGCGCTGAAGCGGCGAAGAAATTCATCGCTTTCTCGGTGATGCCGCAGCAGCAGAAGACCTACTCGGAAAACATCGCTTACGGCCCGGCTAACACCCAAGCCGTACCGTTGCTGTCCAAGGACGTCCTGAAAGACATGCCGACCACCCCGGAAAACATCGCCAACCAGGTGCAAATCGACGTCAGCTTCTGGGCTGACAACGGCGAGCAACTGGAACAGCGCTTCAATTCCTGGGCTGCGAAGTAACCAGAGGGCTCGCCCTCCTGTGAGGGCGAGCTTTTGTGGCGAGGGAGCTTGCTCCCGCTTGAGTGCGCAGCACTCACAAAATTGGAAGTTGTCAGCAGAATTTTGGGGCCGCTTCGCAGCCCAGCGCGAGCAAGCTCGCTCGCCACAAAAGTTCGCTCCCACTTTAATGATCGTTTAAAGATTTCCGGAGTACGCCATGGCCACCGCCATTCCCCTGAACGCGGGCACTGACCCCACCTTGAAGCAGCGACTCAGGCACGCCGAGCGGGTCAACCGCTGGAAAGCCCAGGCCTTGATCGCGCCGCTGGTGCTGTTTCTGTTGCTGGTGTTCCTGGTGCCGATCGTGGCGCTGCTCTACAAAAGCGTGGGCAACCCGGAAGTGGTCGGCGGCATGCCGCGCACCGTGTCCGCCATCGCCAGTTGGGACGGCCGAGGCCTGCCTGCTGAACCGGTTTACAAAGCGGCCAGCGAAGACCTCGCCGAAGCCCGCAAGAATCAAACCCTGGGCGATTTGTCCAAGCGCCTGAACATGGAACTGGCCGGCTACCGCAGCCTGCTGACCAAAACCGCCCGCGCCTTGCCGTTCGCTACCGAGCCGGCCTCTTATAAAGAAGCGCTGGAAGGTCTCGACGAACGCTGGGGCGACCCGGCCTACTGGCAAGCGGTGCGCCGCAACGCCAGCAGCATCACGCCTTACTACCTGTTGGCGGCGGTCGATCACCGTATCGATGACCTCGGTGAAATCGCCCCGGCCACACCTGACCAGGCGATCTACCTCGACATCTTCGCCCGGACCTTCTGGATGGGCCTGATCATTACGGTGATCTGCCTGCTGCTCGCGTATCCATTGGCCTACCTGCTGGCGAACCTGCCATCGCGCCAAAGCAACCTGTTGATGATTCTGGTCCTGCTGCCGTTCTGGACCTCGATCCTGGTGCGCGTCGCCGCGTGGATCGTGTTGCTGCAATCGGGCGGGCTGATCAACAGCGGTTTGATGGCGATGGGCATCATCGATAAACCGCTGGAGCTGGTGTTCAACCGCACCGGCGTCTACATCTCCATGGTGCACATCCTGCTGCCGTTCATGATCCTGCCGATCTACAGCGTCATGAAAGGCATCTCGCCGACGTACATGCGCGCCGCGATTTCCCTCGGCTGCCACCCGTTCGCCAGCTTCTGGCGGGTGTACTTCCCGCAGACCTATGCCGGTGTCGGCGCCGGTTGCCTGTTGGTGTTCATCCTTGCCATCGGCTACTACATCACCCCGGCCTTGCTGGGCAGCCCGAACGATCAGATGGTCAGCTACTTCGTCGCCTTCTACACCAACACCAGCATCAACTGGGGCATGGCGACCGCACTGGGCGGGCTGCTGTTGCTGGCGACCGTGGTGCTTTATCTGATTTACAGCTGGCTGGTGGGCGCCAGTCGCCTGCGCCTGAGCTAAGGGGAGAACGAAATGCTGAGTCCTTATATGTCGCCCGTTGAGCGGGTGTGGTTCTACAGTTTGCGGATTCTCTGCGGCTTGATCCTGTTGTTCCTGATTCTGCCGGTGCTGGTGATTATTCCGCTGTCGTTCAACTCGGGCAGTTTCCTCGTGTACCCGCTGCAAGGTTTCTCGCTGCACTGGTACCAGGATTTCTTCGCTTCGGCTGAATGGATGCGCGCCCTGAAGAACAGCATCATTGTCGCCCCGGCGGCGACGGTGCTGGCGATGGTCTTCGGCACGCTGGCAGCGATTGGCCTGACCCGCGGTGATTTTCCCGGCAAGGCACTGGTCATGGCGCTGGTGATTTCGCCGATGGTGGTGCCGGTGGTGATCATCGGTGTGGCGAGTTACCTGTTCTTTGCCCCGTTGGGCTTGGGCAACAGCTTCTTCTCGCTGATCGTCGTGCACGCGGTGCTGGGTGTGCCGTTTGTGATCATCACAGTGTCGGCGACCTTGCAGGGTTTCAACCATAACCTGGTGCGCGCCGCTGCAAGCCTGGGTGCTTCGCCGCTGACCGCGTTTCGCCGGGTGACGTTGCCGCTGATTGCGCCGGGTGTGATTTCGGGGGCACTGTTTGCCTTCGCGACGTCGTTCGATGAAGTGGTGGTGACGTTGTTCCTCGCCGGTCCCGAGCAAGCGACCTTGCCTCGGCAGATGTTCAGCGGGATCCGCGAAAACCTCAGCCCGACCATCGCCGCTGCCGCAACGCTGTTGATCGCCTTCTCGGTGATCCTGCTGCTGACCCTGGAATGGCTGCGCGGTCGCAGCGAAAAACTGCGCACCGCCCAGGTCTAAAGCCCTGCACCATCCCCTGTGGGAGATTCTATGGTTGAGGGGAAGCCCTCAACTGGTTTTCGATTGGTATTCGCTCTGCCCGTTCAGCAGGGC
>NZ_JBWKNG010000039.1:0-36299 GCF_059415465.1 Pseudomonas sp. GW821-FHT10C09 | reverse complement strand
CACTCAGCCTCCCGAAGGGGCGGGCAGATCAAAAGCTGCAGGCGAGCTAACGCTCGGCCTGTTGAGTGGTGAGAAGCGGCGGGTGTACACCGTTTCATTGTGGGAGTGAGCCTGCTCGCGAAGCTTTTCGCTTTGGCTTTGGCTTTGGCTTTGGCTTTGGCTTTGGCTTTGGCTTTTGACGTTGATCTTGATTTTGATCTTTTGCCCCTTCGGCAGGCCGAGCGTAGGTGTTCATCAGGGGATCAGGCGCGTAGCGCCGTTCGGCGAAGCCGAACACATCGAGATGAGGTCGTAGCGAAGCAGACCGTAGGCGATGTCCCCTGATGGATACCGTAGCGAGGGAACACTGAGCCTTAGCGAAGTGCCGTACGCCGGGGCAAAGCCTTTTGGTTCCTTTTTGGCGTTTGAAAAAGGGACTCGCTGTAAGAGCGAAACCATATTCAGCCATCACCGCAGCAACGGATATACACCCAAAACCCAAGAACCCAATAATCCAAAACCCCGCCAAATCGCAGACAAACAAAAACGCCCGGCATAAACCGGGCGTTTTGTATTGACTTGATTAGCGAGCGCGGTAAGTGATGCGCCCTTTGCTCAAGTCATAGGGCGTCAGCTCGACGCGCACTTTGTCACCGGTAAGAATACGAATGTAGTTCTTGCGCATCTTGCCGGAGATATGCGCGGTTACGACGTGCCCATTTTCCAACTCCACACGAAACATGGTGTTGGGCAGGGTGTCGACGACAGTGCCTTCCATTTCGAAGCTGTCTTCTTTCGACATGCAGTAAAGCCCTCGGTGTCCAATGAATGGCCCGGTGCAACTGCGCCAGGCAAAAGCGGCGTGCATTGTGCCCGAAAAATGGGGTTTAAGCCAAGGGGTTCTAGTTCAGGATGACCCAGCGTTGATTAATCAGCAGTTCGATAGGCCGATATTGGGTCTTGTAGCTCATCTTTTTGCAGTTTTTGATCCAGTAGCCGAGGTAGACAGCCTCCAGTCCAAGGCGCCGGGTCTCGCCGATCTGCCACAGAATCGCGAAACGCCCCAGGCTGCGACGCTCCTCGGACGGTTCGTAAAAGGTGTAAACCGCCGACAGACCGTTCGGCAACAAGTCGGTGACGGCCACCGCCAGCAGCCGCCCTTCGAGACGAAATTCGTAGAAACGCGAGAACGGCAGATCCCTCACAAGGAACGTGGAGAACTGATCACGACTCGGCGGGTACATGTCGCCATCTGCGTGGCGCTGTTCGATGTAGCGCTGGTAGAGGTCGAAATACTCTTCGCTGAATTGCGCCCTGGCCGGGCGAACCTGCAGGTCGGCATTGCGTTTGAAGATGCGCTTCTGTTGGCGGTTGGGGGTGAATTGCGCCACAGGAATGCGCGCCGGGACGCACGCGTTGCAGTTCTGGCAATGAGGCCGGTAGAGGTGGTCGCCGCTGCGCCGAAAACCCATTTCAGACAAATCTGCATAGACATGCACATCCATGGGCTGGCTAGGGTCGAGAAACAGGGTTGTGGCCTGTTCATCTGGCAGATAGCTGCAAGAGTGGGGCTGAGTGGCATAGAACTTCAAACGCGCCAACTCGGTCATGATCAACCCTCGGGAAAAAGCTTTGAATTAAGTGTAAGCCACCCGCGCGAAAGTCGCTCAGCAAACCCATGTGGCGCGGTTGGGTTGATCCAGGTGCTGCGCCAGGTAACCGGCAAATTCACGGCGTGGGATCGCTCGTGCGCCAAGGCTATGCAGATGATCGGTCGGCATCTGGCAGTCGATCAGCACAAAACCCGAGTCTTTCAGATGTCGCACCAGTGTGGCAAAGCCAAATTTGGAGGCGTTGTCGGCGCGGCTGAACATGGACTCGCCGAAGAACAGTTGCCCCATCGCCAGCCCGTACAGCCCGCCGACCAGCTCGTCCTGATCCCAGACTTCCACCGAATGCGCATGGCCACGCCGGTGCAGTTCAATGTAAGCGTCCTGCATGGCCTGGGTGATCCAGGTGCCATCGGCGTAATCACGCGGCGCGGCGCAGGCGCGGATGACGGCGGCAAAATCCTGATCGAAGGTCACTTGAAAGCGCTGTTGGCGCAGCAATTTGCCCAGGCTGCGGGAAACGTGCAGTTCGTCGGGAAACAACACGGTGCGCGGATCCGGCGACCACCAGAGAATCGGCTGGCCTTCGGAGAACCATGGAAAGCAGCCGTGGCGATAGGCCTGAATCAGACGATCGGCAGACAGATCGCCCCCGGCAGCCAGGAGCCCGTTGGGGTCGCGCATGGCTTTTTCCAGCGGGGGAAAGGTCAGGGTATTGCGTTGTAACCAAGTCAGCATGGCATCCGGGCTTGCAGAAGGGGAGGGCGGTGGCGGGCTGGTGGGCCCGCCGTAAAGTGTGCCGTTAAACGGTGGGAATGTCGTCGAGGTATTTTTCGGCGTCCAGTGCGGCCATGCATCCGGCCCCGGCTGAAGTGACGGCCTGGCGGTAAACGTGATCGGCGACATCGCCGGCGGCAAACACGCCGGGGATTGTGGTAGCGGTGGCGTCGCCTTCGTTGCCGCTTTTGACCCGCAGATAACCGTCGTGCATCGGCAGTTGGTCGATAAACAGATCGGTATTGGGTTTGTGGCCGATGGCGATGAAGACGCCGGCCAGCGCCAATTCACGGGTTTCGCCGGTCAGGCTGTCGCGCAGACGGGCGCCGGTCACACCGCTGGCATCGCCCAGCACTTCATCCAGATTCTGATTCCAGTGCAGGCGAATATTGCCGTTGGCTGCTTTCTCGAACAGCTTGTCCTGGAGGATTTTCTCCGAGCGAAGCTTGTCGCGACGGTGAATCAGATGGACTTCCTTGGCGATGTTCGACAGGTACAAGGCCTCTTCAACGGCAGTATTGCCGCCGCCGACCACTGCCACCACCTGATTGCGGTAGAAAAAGCCATCGCAGGTCGCGCAGGCGGAAACCCCTCGGCCGGCGAACGTTTCTTCCGAAGGCAGCCCCAGGTATTGCGCCGAAGCGCCGGTGGCGATGATCAGGGCGTCGCAGGTGTAAGTGCCGCCGTCGCCAATCAGTTCGAATGGGCGCTGTTGCAACTTGGCGGTGTGGATGTGGTCGTAAACGATCTCTGTGTCAAAGCGTTCGGCGTGTTTTTGCATGCGCTCCATCAGCACCGGGCCGGTGAGCCCTTCGACGTCGCCGGGCCAGTTGTCGACTTCGACGGTGGTGGTGAGCTGGCCACCTGCCTGCATGCCGGTAATGACAACGGGTTTGAGGTTGGCGCGGGCGGCATAAACGGCTGCGCTGTAACCGGCAGGGCCGGAACCCAGAATGATCAGGCGTGAATGCTTCGCTTCGCTCATAAAAACACCTCATAAGCCTTTGTCACGAAAGAGAATGCATGCTCAAATTGGCCGCGTATCCCGGCACTTTTTGGCTATGCTGTACCCAGTGCTTCACGCATGTTATCGAGCGAACAAACCCGTACAATGCCTGCGTGCAAAGGGGGTTGTAACAAAATAAGCAATGCTCACCGTGTTTATAAAAGACGCGGTGCAGTGTTAAAAGTAGTCCCGGTTGCGCCTGTTCACTTTTTTACCTGCCTGGATTGGGCAGTTTTTATAGTCATTCAACAGATGGACGCGCCTCGGGCGCAGGAAAAGAAGCGTTTTGAAGAAATCCACCGCAGCACCCAAAACAGTCGTTCCGCTCTGGCGCCAGCATTTGCACTACCGGCTCAAGGAAGGTGCATTGATCGCCATTGGCGCCTTGTGCCTGTTCCTGATGATGGCCTTGCTGACTTACGGCAAGGACGATCCGGGCTGGAGCCACAACAGCAAGATTGATGACGTGCAGAATTTCGGCGGCCCCGCCGGTTCCTACAGCGCCGACATCCTGTTCATGGTGCTGGGTTATTTCGCCTACATCTTCCCGTTGCTGCTCGCGGTCAAGGTCTATCAGATCTTCCGTCAGCGCCACGAACCGTGGCAGTGGAGCGGCTGGCTGTTCTCCTGGCGGTTGATCGGCCTGGTGTTTCTGGTGCTGTCTGGCGCTGCGTTGGCGCACATCCATTTCCATGCGGCCACAGGCCTTCCGGCCGGTGCTGGCGGCGCGCTGGGCGAAAGCCTTGGCGACCTGGCCAAGAACGCGCTGAACATCCAGGGCAGCACGCTGCTGTTTATCGCGCTGTTCCTGTTCGGTCTGACGGTGTTCACCGACCTGTCGTGGTTCAAGGTGATGGACGTCACGGGCAAGATTACCCTCGACCTGTTCGAGCTGTTCCAGGGCGCGGCCAATCGCTGGTGGGCGGCCCGTACCGAACGCAAGCAACTGGTGGCGCAACTGCGTGAAGTCGACGATCGCGTACATGACGTGGTCGCACCGACTGTCACCGACAAGCGCGAGCAGGCCAAGGTCAAGGAACGCCTGATCGAACGCGAGCAGGCCCTGAGCAAGCACATGTCGGAGCGCGAGAAGCAGGTTCCGCCAGTCATCGCCCCCGCGCCGCCGAAACCCTCGGCACCGAGCAAGCGTGTGGAGAAAGAGAAACAGGCGCCGTTGTTCGTCGACAGCGCCGTGGAAGGCACCTTGCCGCCGATCTCGATTCTCGACCCGGCTGAAAAGAAACAACTCAATTACTCGCCCGAATCCCTGGCTGCGGTTGGCCATTTGCTGGAAATCAAGCTCAAGGAGTTCGGCGTCGAAGTCTCGGTGGATTCGATTCACCCGGGCCCGGTGATTACCCGTTACGAAATTCAACCGGCGGCAGGCGTGAAAGTCAGCCGCATCTCCAACCTGGCGAAAGACCTGGCGCGTTCCCTGGCCGTGACCAGTGTGCGTGTGGTTGAAGTGATTCCCGGCAAGACCACCGTCGGTATCGAGATCCCCAACGAAGACCGGCAGATCGTGCGCTTCTCCGAGGTGCTGTCGACCCCCGAGTACGACAACTTCAAGTCGCCGGTCACCCTGGCCCTCGGTCACGACATCGGCGGCAAGCCGGTCATCACTGACCTGGCAAAAATGCCGCACTTGCTGGTGGCCGGTACGACCGGTTCCGGTAAGTCGGTGGGCGTGAACGCGATGATCCTGTCGATCCTGTTCAAGTCTGGCCCGGAAGACGCCAAGCTGATCATGATCGACCCGAAAATGCTTGAGCTGTCGATCTACGAAGGCATTCCGCACTTGCTGTGCCCGGTCGTGACCGACATGAAGGACGCGGCCAACGCCCTGCGCTGGAGCGTGGCGGAGATGGAGCGGCGCTACAAACTGATGGCGAAGATGGGCGTACGAAACCTGTCCGGCTTCAACGCCAAGGTCAAAGAAGCCCAGGACGCCGGCACGCCGTTGACCGACCCGCTGTACAAGCGCGAAAGCATTCACGACGAAGCGCCACTGCTGACCAAGCTGCCGACCATCGTCGTGGTCGTCGACGAATTCGCCGACATGATGATGATCGTCGGCAAGAAGGTTGAAGAACTGATCGCCCGTATCGCCCAGAAGGCCCGTGCTGCCGGTATCCACTTGATCCTGGCGACCCAGCGTCCGTCGGTGGACGTGATCACCGGTTTGATCAAGGCCAACATCCCGACGCGTATGGCGTTCCAGGTATCGAGCAAGATCGACTCCCGGACCATCATCGACCAGGGCGGCGCCGAGCAACTGCTGGGTCACGGTGACATGCTCTACATGCCGCCGGGCACCAGTCTGCCGATTCGTGTACACGGCGCGTTCGTGTCCGATGACGAGGTTCACCGCGTGGTGGAAGCCTGGAAACTGCGCGGTGCGCCGGAATACAACGACGAGATTCTCGCCGGTGTCGAAGAGGCCGGCAGCGGCTTTGAGAATGGCGGCGGTGGTGGTGACGATGATGCGGAAACCGATGCGCTCTACGACGAGGCAGTGCAGTTCGTCCTCGAAAGCCGTCGCGCGTCCATCTCGGCTGTTCAGCGCAAGCTGAAAATCGGCTACAACCGCGCCGCACGCATGATCGAAGCCATGGAAATGGCCGGGGTCGTGACGTCCATGAACACCAACGGTTCGCGTGAAGTCCTGGCGCCTGGCCCGGTACGCGACTGATTTGATTTGAAGCAGGGTGGCGCAGTGACGCGCCACTCGCACCCCCCACGAATATCAAGAGGACTCCCATGCGTCTTATCCGCATGTTGTTGCTGCCGGTTCTGGCTTTGACCACGCTTTCGGCCCACGCCGATGACAAGGACGTGGCGCGCCTGACCCAATTGCTCGAAACATCCAAGACCCTGACCGCGCGTTTCTCCCAGTTGACGCTTGATGGCAGTGGCACCCAATTGCAGGAAACCGCTGGTGATATGTCGTTGCAGCGTCCAGGCCTGTTCTACTGGCACACCAATGCGCCGGCCGAACAAACCATGGTGTCCGACGGTAAGAAAGTGACCTTGTGGGACCCGGACCTGGAACAAGTCACCATCAAGACCCTCGACCTGCGTCTGACCCAGACCCCGGCGCTGCTGCTGTCCGGTGACGTGTCCAAGATCAGCCAGAGCTTCGACATCAGCGCCAAGGAAGCCGGCGGCGTGATCGACTTCACCCTGAAGCCGAAAACCAAGGACACCCTGTTCGACAGCCTGCGTCTGTCGTTCCGTAACGGTCTGGTCAACGACATGCAACTGATCGACAGCGTCGGTCAGCGCACCAATATCCTGTTCACCGGCGTGAAGGCCAACGAGCCGATCCCGGCATCCAAGTTCAAGTTCGATATCCCCAAGGGTGCGGACGTGATCCAGGAGTAACGCCGATCGATCAACTGTGGGAGCGAGCCTGCTCGCGAAGGGGGAGTGTCAGTGTCATCAATGTTGTCTGACACGCCGCTTTCGCGAGCAGGCTCGCTCCCACAGGGTCCCGCGGTGTTCAAATAGTGAGGTTTCGCAAGTAGTGATGGACCTGTTTCGCAGCGCCCCGATTGCTCAGCCCTTGGCCGCCCGCCTGCGTGCGGCCAATCTGGACGAGTACGTCGGTCAGGAACACCTGCTCGCTCGCGGCAAGCCTTTGCGCGAAGCGCTGGAGCAGGGTGCCCTGCATTCGATGATTTTCTGGGGCCCGCCGGGCGTGGGCAAAACCACCCTGGCACGGTTGCTGGCGGAAGTCTCGGACGCGCACTTCGAAACGGTCTCGGCAGTGCTGGCCGGCGTGAAGGAAATCCGTCAGGCGGTGGAAATCGCCAAACAACAGGCCGGGCAGTACGGCAAACGTACGATCCTGTTCGTCGACGAAGTGCACCGCTTCAACAAGTCCCAACAGGATGCGTTCCTGCCGTACGTTGAAGACGGCACGCTGATTTTCATCGGCGCGACCACCGAAAACCCCTCGTTCGAACTCAACAACGCCTTGCTCTCCCGGGCCCGCGTCTATGTGCTCAAGAGCCTCGACGAAGCGGCCCTGCGCAAACTGGTGCATCGCGCACTGACCGAGGAGCGTGGCCTGGGCAAGCGCCAGCTGACACTCAGCGACGAAGGCTTCCAGATGCTGTTGTCCGCCGCCGATGGCGATGGCCGGCGGCTGCTCAATCTGCTGGAAAACGCCTCGGACCTGGCCGACGACAACAGCGAGATCGGCACCGATCTGCTGCAAAGTCTGCTCGGCGATACCCGTCGGCGTTTCGACAAGGGCGGCGAAGCGTTCTACGACCAGATTTCCGCGCTGCATAAATCGGTGCGCGGCTCCAACCCGGACGGCGCGCTGTATTGGTTCGCGCGGATGATCGACGGCGGTTGCGATCCGCTGTACCTGGCCCGGCGCGTGGTGCGCATGGCCAGCGAAGACATCGGTAATGCTGACCCCCGCGCTCTGAGCCTGTGCCTGGCGGCGTGGGAAGTGCAGGAGCGCCTCGGCAGCCCCGAAGGTGAATTGGCGGTGGCCCAGGCCATCACGTATCTGGCCTGCGCGCCGAAAAGCAACGCGGTGTACATGGGCTTCAAGGCTGCGATGCGCAGCGCCACCGAACACGGTTCGCTGGAAGTGCCGCTGCACCTGCGCAACGCCCCGACCAAATTGATGAAACAACTCGGTTACGGCGACGAATACCGCTACGCCCACGATGAGCCGGATGCCTACGCCGCGGGCGAAGACTACTTCCCGGAAGAACTTGAACCGCAGCCGTTCTACCAGCCAGTGCCGCGTGGCCTGGAATTGAAGATCGGCGAGAAGCTCAATCACCTCGCCCAACTTGACCGACTAAGCCCCCGGCAGCGGAGAAAATAGTGATTCCATTGGTCATCGCGGTGTCCATCGGCGGTGTCGCCGGCACGCTGTTGCGTTTTTCCACCGGAAACTGGATCAACGCTAATTGGCCGCGGCACTTCTATACCGCGACGCTGGCCGTTAATATCGTGGGCTGTTTGCTGATCGGCGTTCTTTACGGTCTGTTTTTGATACGCCCGGAAGTGCCGCTTGAGGTGCGTGCCGGGTTGATCGTCGGCTTCCTCGGAGGGCTGACGACTTTTTCATCCTTTTCACTGGATACGGTGCGCTTGCTGGAAAGCGGGCAAGTGCCGCTGGCCTTGGGCTATGCGACGCTCAGCGTATTCGGCGGGCTGCTTGCCACCTGGGCCGGCCTGTCCTTGACCAAACTTTGATAAACGAGAAACCGACATGCTCGATTCCAAACTGTTACGTAGCAACCTTCAGGACGTAGCGGACCGCCTGGCATCCCGTGGCTACGCGCTGGATGTTGCGCGCATCGAAGCGCTGGAAGAACAGCGCAAGACCGTCCAGACCCGCACCGAAGCACTGCAGGCTGAGCGTAATGCCCGTTCCAAATCCATCGGTCAGGCCAAGCAGCGCGGCGAAGACATCGCGCCACTGATGGCGGACGTCGAGCGCATGGCCAACGAATTGAGCGCCGGTAAAGTCGAACTGGACGCGATCCAGACCGATCTGGATTCGATCCTGCTGGGCATCCCGAACCTGCCGCACGAATCGGTGCCGATTGGCGAAGACGAAGACGGCAACGTCGAAGTCCGCCGCTGGGGCACTCCGACCGCGTTCGATTTCCCGGTTCAGGACCACGTGGCCCTGGGCGAGAAGTTCGGCTGGCTGGACTTCGAAACCGCCGCCAAGCTGTCCGGCGCACGTTTCGCCCTGCTGCGCGGCCCGATTGCCCGTCTGCACCGCGCCCTGGCGCAGTTCATGATCAACCTGCACGTCACCGAGCACGGCTACGAAGAGGCCTACACGCCTTATCTGGTCCAGGCCCCGGCGCTGCAAGGCACCGGTCAACTGCCGAAGTTCGAAGAAGACCTGTTCAAAATCGCTCGCGAAGGCGAAGCCGATCTGTACCTGATCCCGACTGCCGAAGTGTCGCTGACCAACATCGTTGCTGGCGAAATCGTTGATGCGAAACTGCTGCCGATCAAGTTCGTGGCTCACACCCCGTGCTTCCGCAGTGAAGCCGGTGCGTCGGGTCGTGACACCCGCGGCATGATCCGTCAGCACCAGTTCGACAAAGTTGAAATGGTCCAGATCGTTGAGCCGTCGAGCTCGATGGAAGCGCTGGAAGGCCTGACTGCCAACGCCGAGAAAGTCCTGCAACTGCTGGAACTGCCTTACCGCACCCTGGCGCTGTGCACCGGCGACATGGGCTTCAGCGCCGTCAAGACGTACGACCTGGAAGTGTGGATTCCGAGCCAGGACAAGTACCGCGAGATTTCGTCGTGCTCCAACTGCGGCGATTTCCAGGCCCGTCGCATGCAAGCGCGTTTCCGCAACCCGGAAACCGGCAAGCCTGAACTGGTCCACACCCTGAACGGCTCCGGCCTGGCAGTCGGTCGTACCCTGGTGGCGGTGCTGGAGAACTACCAGCAGGCCGACGGTTCGATCCGCGTGCCTGACGTGCTGAAGCCGTACATGGGTGGCCTTGAGGTCATCGGCTAAATGAACTATCTGCCGCTGTTTCACAACCTGCGCGGCAGTCGTGTGTTGGTTGTCGGTGGGGGGGAGATTGCCTTGCGCAAATCCCGCCTGCTGGCCGATGCCGGTGCGCTGCTGCGGGTGGTTGCACCTGAAATCGAACCGCAACTGCGCGAACTGGTGGCCGGCAGCGGTGGCGAGTGCCTGTTACGCGGTTATGTCGAAACGGATCTGGACGGTTGCGGGCTGATCATTGCCGCCACCGACGACGAGCTGTTGAACGCGCAAGTGTCCGCCGATGCCCATCGGCGCTGTGTGCCGGTCAACGTCGTGGACGCGCCGGCCCTGTGCAGCGTGATCTTTCCGGCGATTGTCGATCGTTCCCCGCTGATTATTGCGGTCTCCAGCGGCGGCGATGCGCCGGTGCTGGCACGGTTGATTCGCGCCAAGATTGAAACCTGGATTCCTTCCACCTACGGTCAACTGGCCGGTTTGGCGGCGCGTTTTCGCCATCAGGTCAAAGGCCTGTTTCCGGATGTTCAGCAGCGTCGCGGGTTCTGGGAAGACGTTTTTCAAGGCCCGATCGCTGACCGGCAGCTGGCCGGGCAGGGCGCCGAAGCCGAGCGTCTGTTGCAGGCGAAAATCGACGGCGAAGCGGATGTCACCACCGGTGAGGTGTATTTGGTCGGGGCAGGGCCGGGTGATCCGGACCTGCTGACATTCCGCGCCTTGCGCCTGATGCAGCAAGCCGATGTGGTGCTGTATGACCGCTTGGTGGCCCCGGCGATTCTGGAGCTGTGCCGTCGTGATGCTGAGCGGATCTACGTCGGCAAGCGCCGCGCCGATCACGCTGTGCCGCAGGATCAGATCAACCAGCAACTGGTCGATCTGGCCAAGGCTGGCAAGCGGGTGGTGCGGTTGAAGGGCGGTGATCCGTTCATCTTCGGTCGCGGCGGTGAAGAGATCGAAGAACTGGCGGCCCATGGCATTCCGTTCCAGGTGGTGCCGGGCATCACGGCGGCCAGTGGTTGCGCGGCGTATGCCGGGATTCCGCTGACTCACCGCGACTATGCGCAGTCGGTACGGTTCGTCACCGGGCATTTAAAGGACGGTTCCACCGATCTGCCGTGGGCCGACCTTGTCGCGCCGGCGCAGACACTGGTGTTCTACATGGGCCTGGTGGGCTTGCCGGTCATCTGCGAGCAGTTGATCAAGCACGGTCGCGGGGCGGATACCCCGGCGGCGTTGATTCAGCAGGGCACCACGGTTAATCAGCGGGTGTTTACCGGCACGTTGGCGGACCTGCCACGGCTGGTGGCGGAGCATGAAGTGCATGCGCCGACGTTGGTGATTGTTGGGGAAGTGGTGCAACTGCGCGAGAAACTGGCGTGGTTCGAGGGTGCTCAGGCGCAAGTCTGAATACCGAGTCGCCTCCTTCGCGAGCAGGCTCGCTCCCACAGGGGATTAGTGAACGACACAGATCCAATGTGGGAGCGAGCCTGCTCGCGAAGGGGCCCTCAAAATCAATGCAGAACTACGATCAAGCCTGGTTCCTGCGCCAAACCCCTTTCCCACTCAACCGCGCCCGGTCATGCGCCACGGTGAAGTCCTGCGCCGGCCCCTTCGGCACGATCCCGGTCGGGTTGATGGTCTTGTGGCTGCCGTAGTAGTGATTCTTGATGTGTTCAAAACTCACCGTCTCGGCGATCCCCGGCCACTGGTAAATCTCGCGCAGCCAGTTCGACAGGTTCGGATAATCGGCAATCCGCCGCAGGTTGCACTTGAAGTGCCCGTGGTACACCGCGTCAAAACGAATCAGCGTGGTGAACAGCCGAATATCCGCTTCGGTCAGGTATTCGCCGGTCAGGTAACGATTGGCGCTTAACAGCTGCTCCAGTCGATCCAGCTCTTCAAACAAACCATCGAACGCTTCTTCATAAGCGTGCTGTGACGTCGCAAAACCGGCGCGGTACACGCCGTTGTTTACCGCCGGGTAAATCCGCTCATTCAGTGCATCGATCTCGGCGCGCAGTGGCTCTGGGTAGAAGTCCAGGTCATTGCCGGTCAGGTCATCGAACGCGCTGTTGAACATGCGGATGATCTCCGCCGATTCATTGTTGACGATGCGGTTCTGCTGTTTGTCCCACAGCACCGGCACCGTGACGCGGCCGGTGTAATTGGCGGTGTCGGCGGTGTAGCGCTGGTGCATGAAGTCGAGGTGATCGAGTTTGTCGCCGGTGGAGCCCAGGCTCTGGTCGAAGGTCCAGCCGTTTTCCAGCATCAGCCAACTGACCACCGACACGTCGATCAGGTTGTCGAGACCTTTGAGTTTGCGCAGGATCAGCGTGCGGTGCGCCCACGGACAGGCGAGGGACACGTAGAGGTGATAGCGGCCGGCTTCGGCGGCAAAGCCACCGACACCGGTCAGGCCCGGCTTGCCGTCGGTGGTGACCCAGTTACGGCGCTGCGCCTGTTCGCGCTGGAACGTGCCGTCTTTAGCACTTTCGTACCACTGGTCCTGCCAGCGGCCTTCGACTAATAAACCCATGATCAAGACTCCTCAAACCCAGTAAATCGTTGGAGAGGAGTCTATGCCCATCAGTTCGAACAAATAGCGCAAAGGTTGGGCAGTTATGATCGGTTAAATCGATCTGTCGCGAGCATCCCAATACTGCTGGGCCGTTTCGAACGCCTGATCACGGGATTGACCGAGCCCACGCAACGCCAGGGCCATGGTCGAAATCAGGGCCATTTGCGGGTAGCTGTCGACCACGTCACCGCGCCATACGGCTTTCATATGCTCAGGGTCGAGAGCGGCGGGTTTGACGTGACGCTGGGCCGACAGTTGCGGCCACTCTTCGTCCCAGCTTTCACCACCGGTGGTGCCGTACAAGTGACTGTCGGCGTCCGGGTTGATCTCGATCTCGCCGCCGTCGCCCTTCACCACAATCGCCGTGTCGCCCAGCAAGCCGCTGGCATCACGATGCACGGCCTGATAGCCGGGGTGGAAAATACTTTGCAGGCCGCAACGAGCGCCCAATGGATTGAGAATGCGCGTCAGGGAGTGGATCGGCGAGCGCAGGCCCAGGGTGTTGCGCAGGTCGATCATGCGCTGCAGTTGCGGCGCCCAATCCACCAGCGGCATGAACGCCAGGCCGCCGTTATCCAGTGCTGCGCCCACCTGTTGCCAGTTGCGGCACAAGGGAATGCCGAGCCCTTCCAGCAGTTGTTCGCTGTACAGCCGCCCGGCCGTGTGCGCGCCGGCGCCGTGCATGAAAATGCGGATGCCGTTCTGCGCCAGGCACTTGGCCGCGAGCAGGTACCACGGCAGATGGCGTTTCTTGCCGGCATAGGTTGGCCAATCGAGATCGACATTCAAGACCGGCGCCTGCAAACGCTCACGCAGGGCCTCGGTAAAACCGGCCATTTCCTCGGCGCTTTCTTCCTTGTGCCGCAGCAGCATCAGAAACGCCCCGAGCTGGGTGTCTTCGACCTTGTCGTCGAGCACCATGCCCATGGCTTCGCGGGCTTCTTCACGCGTCAGGTCGCGGGCACCGCGTTTGCCTTTGCCGAGGATTCGCACGAACTGGGCGAACGGGTGCTCGGCGGGTGTTTCGAGGGTCAGCGCTGGGAAGTCGGTCATAAGCAATTCGTCGGTTTGGGCAGGCCCGCCAGTTTCGCGGCGAGTTTGGCAGGGGTGCCTTTGAACAGTCGGTTCAGGTGCAGGCTGTTGCCTTTTTCCGGGCCGAGCTTCAACGCGGTGTACTTGATCAGCGGGCGGGTGGCTGGCGACAGCTGGAATTCAGCGTAGAAACGGCGCAGCAGTTCGAGGATTTCCCAATGCTCCGGGCTCAATTCGATGTCTTCGGCTGCGGCGAGGGCGCAGGCTACATCAGCGGACCAGTCGCTGAGTTCGACCAGGAAACCGTCCTTGTCCAACTCGATGGCGCGAGCGCCGACTGTCAGGGAATTCATAACCAACTGTTGACCTTGTCGTAGTGAATCGACAGGTCGACGAAGGCCGGGTAGTCGATGGCATTGGCCCAGACTGGCGTTGCAATGGAGCGGGCTTGAACGTCCTCGGCCAGTACGAACAGTGCCAGGTCGCGAGTATTCAGCGCGCTGAACGGTGCTGTGCCGGGCTGTAGGGCGTAAACGGCGTCGCCGCTCAGCAGCAGCGCATCGTTGGCGCCGATCACGCGCAGGCAACTGGTCAGGCGATCGTCGCCGAACGGGGAATGAGACAACACATGCAAAGTCGACATCAGAGGGTGATCACCTGGTCGTAGCGGTCAATGAGGGCGGTGATATCGTGGGCGGTCAACGCCCGGGCTTCTTCCAGCGAGAAAGCGCCAGGGTCCAGCCCACGTTCTGCGGCACTGTCCGCGCAGACGAACAATTCCTCGACACCAAACATCGGCAAGGCTTGCAGGTTGGCGCTCAGGTCTTTTTGTTGCAGGGCTTTGGCGTCCTGTTTCGCGGTGAGTTGAAACACGCCGTCATCGAGAAACAGCAGGCCGATTGGCAGGTCGAAGGCGCCGCCAGCCAGTACGATATCCAGCGCTTCGCGCGCGTTTGGCCCGGACCATGGCGCCTGACGGCTGATAATCAGCAAGGATTTAGCCATCTCACGCGCCTCCGAAACAGATCAAGCGGTCAGCGTCCTGCACCGCGTCATGCAGTTGGCCGAGGCCGGACAGTTCCCACGGTGCGCCGACGGCAACGGCATCACGCTGATAGCGCCCGGCTTCTTCCTCGTTCAACACGCCACGGCGCAGGGCGGCGGCGATACACACCACGCCGTCCAGTTGATGCTCGCTGACAAACGCGCGCCATTGCTTGGGCAGGTCCAGCTCATCTTGCGGGGTGACCACGCTGCCGGACGCGTTGTAGACGCCGTCCTGATAGAAAAACAGCCGGACAATCTCATGCCCACCGGCCAGCGCAGCCTGGGCAAACAACAGGGCACGGCGCGAGGATGGCGCATGGGCAGCGGAAAACAGCGCGATGGCGAACTTCATGACGGACTCGATCAGCGAAACTGCGGCCATGATAAAGCTTTATCGGCGGGGCGGCGAAGGGCGATTTCTCTCGGGACCGAGTTGCGGCCTTCGCGAGCAGGCTCGCTCCCACAGGGGATTTGTGAACGCCACAGATCCAATGTGGGAGCGAGCCTGCTCGCGAAGGCGGCCTGGCAGGCAACACTTCAATCAGCGCGGCATGTACCCCAACTGCCACCGCCGCGGAATCTTCAACGACACCACCCCCAGCACCCCCGCCAGTAACCCGCTGGCAAACAACGCCTGAAGCCCCAAATGATGTTCCAGCACCGCCCCAAGCACAGCCCCCGCAAACATCCCGGTCCAAGGGATCAATTGCACGCGCCAGCCATTGCGCCGTTCGCCGAGCATCCAGCGCCCCAATCCGCGTCCGAAGCGCGACAAGGCGCCCGTGACATAGGTCAGCCCAACCGGCAGGCCGTTCACTTCCTCGACGGCGGCATTGAGCATGCCCATGGCGATGATCGCGGCCAGCAGCGCGGGCAATTGATCCTCGTAAGGCCAGATGGCGGCCGCGCACAGCAGCGCGGCGATGGTTAGCATCAAGGGCAGCGCCCGTCGCCCGCCGAGGCGGCTGACGACAATGCCCAAGGCGTTGCCGACGATGAACGTGGCCACGAGCAGCAGTAAACGCCCGGTCAGCCCCAGATCGCCGACGCTGATGGCCACGGCGAGCCGCGTGGTGTTGCCGCTCATGAACGAGACAAAATCGCCGCTGGCCATGAAGCCGATGGCGTCGGTCATGCCGGCGAGGACCGAGAGCATGGCCACCAGCGTCATGCCGATGCGTCCGCGCCACTTTTGCGTGTGCAGGTGGCCGGGACTGGCGTGGGTTGAGGAGGCGGAAGGCAGCATCTGTGCGGGCATCCTTGAACAGTGGTTACGGTTTTATCCCGTACAGCTCGCAATAGTCCAGCCAATCCATGCCGGCCATCTCCGCGACTTCGATATGCACTTCCCGGCGCTGGGCTTCGTAGTCCTGTGGTGTGGCGGCCGTCAGGAGCAGCGTCAGTTCCCAGGCGAACAGTCCCTGACGTTCGGCCTCGGCTTCGAAGGCTTCGTGCAATCGCTCGTCACGGTACTGCGCTGCGGTCTCACCCTTGGCCTGGGCCAACAGCGGGTTGAGATTGTCGAGTTCGTGGCGCAGTTCCGGGCGCTCATCGAGAAACTTCTTCAGCGCCTGCTCGTGTTGCTGTTCGGTTGCCGCCATGGTCGCTCCTTGATAACGGGTTACGAAGATTGTTTCTTGCTGGCCTTGGCCGCGGCGGCCAGGCATTCGAGGGCGAACTGCTCGGTGTAGGTCATCTTGATCGGCGTGGTTTCACCTTTGACGGTGCGTTCGCCGTCGAGGATGTAACGGATGCGCTTGTCGGTAACGCCGATGCGCTTGGCAATCCAGGACGGTGTCTGGCCAATCTGGCTGATCAGCTTGTCGGCGTATTCAGGGGTCGGTTTGTAGAATTCGGCGTTGGGTGTCATGGGGTTTCCAGAAAAAGGCAGTGTTTATGGCGCGACAGGGTGCGCGAATCGGTACGCGGTGTCGCGGTATAAATGCAGTAAAGCAGAACGAAACGCCGCGCCACGGTGATACAGTCCGCTTTTTCTTGATGAGCGAACGTAATGCGAATTCTGATGGTGGCGCTGGCCGTAACGTTGCTGGCGGGATGCGCGGGCTCGGTGATGGACGATGCTCGCACCAAGACCCCGTACAAAACCCTGAACTCGAACAAGCCGGAAATGGTCGTGGCCCAGTGCGTGCAGTTTTCCTGGCAGGACGAGGCGGTGTTCGGCGTGGATGCTGGCGCGTATTTGCAGCCGGGGAAGAAGGGCGGTTCGACGGTTTATACGCGGTCGGCCGAATCCTTTATCGACGTGACCACGGATGCGTCCGGCACCGTGATCAGTTACTACGCGCAGCATGATGATTTCGTGGCCAAGCGCCGTCTGGCGGCGTTGGCGACTTGCCTGTAATCAGATTCATGAACTGACGCAGTATCCCCTGTGGGAGCGAGCCTGCTCGCGAAAGCGGCATTACATTCAACATCAATGTTGACTGACCCGGCGCTTTCGCGAGCAGGCTCGCTCCCACAGGGGTTTTGGGTGTTAATTAGTTGATCAGGCGCTTCTGGAAGAAGTGGCGTTTGTGCCCCGGCGGGTAGTCGGCAATCTGGCCCAACTCGCTGTAGCCCAACCTTTTGTAAAAATCAGGCGCCTGAAAGTCGAAGGTGTCCAGCCAGATCCCCACGCATTCCTTTTCCCGCGCCAGGTCTTCCGCCATCTGCATCAGTTTCGAGCCCAAACCCTGTCCCCGGGCCTGTTCGGGCACCGACAGCAACTCGATAAACAACCACTGGTAAAAGAACCGGCCATACAACCCGCCGAGAATCTCGCCGTTGTCATCGCGCACCAGCAAGGCCAGCGGTTGCGGATTGCCCGGGCCCGCCTGTGCCGCGTTGTAGGCACGCAACGGCGTGAGGATCGCCTCGCGTTCTTCATCCGTGGGGTTTTGCGATTGTTCGATTCGCAGGGTCATGAGCGACATCCTTATGGCAATGAACCGGCAGCCTAGCGTGCGCGCCGCAATTGTGGAACCGTCGCCGTCGCACGGATGTCTAGCCTAAACAGCGTCACTTCAGAACGCGGCCAATGAGGACACCCCGTGAATATTTTCGAAGCCTTGCGTGAAAGCCACGAGCGCCAACGCAGCTATGCCGATGCGCTGATCAAAACCAGTGGCGACACCCCGGAGCGGGTCGAGGCTTACAAACAACTCAAGTCCGAACTCCAGGCCCACGAAACCGCCGAGGAACGGCATTTCTACATCCCGCTGATGGAGTTCGACAACGGCGTCGACCTGAGCCGCCACGCCATCGCCGAGCACCACGAAATGGACGAAATGATGGAGGAGCTGGACGAGACCGAGATGTCCAGCCCGGCGTGGCTGGCGACCGCGAAGAAGTTGGCCGAGAAGGTTCATCACCACCTGAAAGAGGAAGAGCAGAAGTTCTTCCAGATGGCCGGCAAACTGCTCGATGACAAACAGAAAGAAACCCTCGCCGGCCAGTACGAAAAAGAATACAAGGCGCAGCTCTCCTGACGCGTTCCGCGCCTTATTGTGGCGAGGGAGCAAGCTCCCTCGCCACAGATTTCCGTTTTCGCCTACCATGGGCGCTTCTCACGAAAAAGGATGCGGTGCCATGGCGAACACAGCCGAACGGGTCAACATTATCGAATCCCAGGTGTTGTCCCACGACTGGTACCTGCTGAAGAAAATCACCTTCGACTATCAGCGCAACAACGGCGACTGGCAACGCCAGACCCGCGAGGTCTACGACCGCGGCAACGGTGCGGCGATTCTGTTGTTCAACCGCGAGCAGCGCACCGTGGTGCTGACCCGTCAGTTCCGCTTGCCGGTGTTCGTCAACGGCCATGACGGCTTGCTGATCGAAGTGGCCGCCGGGTTGCTCGAAGGGGCGGCACCGGAAGAACGCATCCGTGCCGAAGCCGAGGAAGAAACCGGTTACCGCGTGCACCATGTGCAAAAGGTCTTCGAGTCGTACATGAGCCCCGGCTCGGTCACCGAAAAGCTGCACTTCTTTATTGCCGAGTACGACGCCACGTCGAAAGTCAGCGAGGGCGGCGGGCTGGAGGAAGAGACCGAAGAACTGGAGGTGCTGGAGTGGGCCTTCGATGAGGCACTTGAAGCGTTTTATCGCGGGGAGATCTGCGACGCCAAGACCATCATGCTGCTGCAGTACGCTGCGATGAAGAATATTTTCACCGTTGCCTGAGATTTGAAACCTGAACCCTGTGGCGAGCGAGCTTGCTCGCGCTGGGCTGCGAAGCGGCCCCAAAACATCGGCATCGTCGAAGATTTTTGCCAGCGCTGCGCACTGGAGCGGGAGCAAGCTCCCTCGCCGCAAAGTTCGGGTTAGTCAGCTCAAAACAGGTCGCCTGTTCTGCTGGCGCCTGACCACTCGCACCCTTCAAGCGTCAGCAACCGTTCTTTCGCCTCCAGCCCACCGGCAAACCCGGTGAGCTTCCCCGACGCACCGATCACTCGATGGCAGGGTGCAACGATCGAGATCGGGTTCTTGCCATTCGCCGCGCCCACCGCTCGCACCGCGCTCGGGTTGCCGATCTGCTCGGCAATCTGGCTGTAGCTGCGCGTCTCGCCGAACGGGATGGTCAGCAGGGCCCGCCAGACCTTCTTCTGAAAATCCGTGCCGGCAAAATCCAGCTCCAGATCGAAGCGGTTTCGGGTGCCGGCAAAGTATTCCTGCAACTGCTGAACGGAGCGCACCAGGATCGGGTTGTCCAGCGCTTCGTGCATCGGGCCCAGTCGCACCCGGTTCGGTTTGTCGTTTTCCCAGAGGATGGCCGCCAGTCTTGCCCCGTTCGCCACCAGCTTCAGTTCGCCGACCGGAGACGCCAGGGTGGTGAAGGTGTAGGTCATGCTGGCGGACTCCGCAGAAGGGCTGAACAGAGCCTCAGCATACTGACTCGACGGGGAGGCGCAATGTGTAATCCGAGCCATACTGCCTTCTGCTCTTGAAACGTTTTCTCTGCTTTTTCAGACCCTAAAAACAAAAAGAGACCGACTCATGAAGTACGAATCTTTTGCCAAATCGCTCATCGCGACCTCCTTGGCGCTTAGCTGCCTGACTGCCCACGCCGCCTCCGTGGCCCCCGTCGCGGCCGAAAACGGCATGGTGGTCACGGCCCAGCACCTGGCCTCCCAGGTGGGGGTCGATGTGCTCAAGAACGGCGGCAACGCCGTGGATGCCGGCGTCGCGGTGGCATATGCGCTGGCGGTGGTCTATCCCGCAGCGGGCAACCTCGGTGGCGGCGGTTTCATGACCATTCAGCTGGCGGACGGGCGCAAGACCTTCCTCGATTTCCGTGAAAAAGCCCCGCTGGCCGCCACCGCCAACATGTACCTCGACAAAGAAGGCAATGTCGTCCCGGACCTCAGTACCCGTGGCCACCTGGCCGTCGGCGTGCCGGGCACCGTGTCCGGCATGGAACTGGCCCTGAGCAAGTACGGCACCAAGCCGCGCAAGGAAGTGATCGCCCCGGCGATCAAACTGGCCGAAGACGGCTTTGCGCTGGAGCAGGGCGATGTCGATTTGCTCGACTACGCCACCGACGTCTTCAAGAAAGACATGAAGGACTCCGGCTCGATCTTCCTCAGCAACGGTGAGCCGATGCAGGTCGGGCAAAAACTGGTGCAAAAGGACCTGGCCAAAACCCTGCGGGAAATTTCCGAGAAGGGCGCCGACGGTTTCTATAAAGGCTGGGTCGCCGACGCCATCGTCACCTCCAGCCAGGCCAACAAAGGCATCATCACCCAGGCCGACCTCGACAAATACAAAACCCGCGAACTGGCGCCCATCGAGTGCGATTACCGAGGCTATCACGTGGTCTCGGCGCCGCCACCAAGCTCCGGCGGGGTGGTGATCTGCGAGATCATGAACATCCTCGACGGTTACCCGATGAAAGACCTGGGCTACCACTCGGCTCAAGCCATGCACTATCAGATCGAAGCGATGCGCCACGCCTATGTGGACCGCAACAGCTACCTCGGCGACCCGGATTTCGTGAAGAATCCAATCGCGCACCTGCTGGACAAAAACTACGCCACCAAACTGCGCGCCGCGATCCAGCCGCAAAAAGCCGGCGTGTCCCGCGAGATCAAACCCGGCGTAGCGCCGCATGAGGGTAGCAACACCACGCACTTCTCCATCGTCGACAAATGGGGCAACGCGGTGTCGATGACCTACACCCTCAACGACTGGTTCGGCGCCGGCGTCATGGCCAGCAAAACCGGGGTCATCCTCAACGACGAAATGGACGACTTCACCTCGAAAATCGGCGTGCCGAACATGTACGGCCTGGTGCAAGGGGAGGCCAACGCCATCGCGCCCGGCAAGGCGCCGCTGTCGTCCATGAGCCCGACCATCGTCACCAAGGACGGCAAAGTCGTGATGGTCGTCGGCACCCCCGGCGGCAGCCGCATCATCACCGCCACCCTGCTGACCATGCTCAACGTGATCGACTACGGCATGAACATCCAGGAAGCGGTGGACGCCCCGCGTTTCCACCAGCAATGGCTGCCGGAAGAGACCAACCTCGAGACCTTCACCACCAGCCCGGACACGGTGAAGATCCTCGAAAGCTGGGGGCATAAGTTTGCCGGGCCACAGGACGCCAACCACGTCGCGGCGATACTCGTCGGCGCGCCTTCGCTGGAAGGCAAACCGGTCGGCAAAAACCGCTTCTACGGCGCCAACGACCCACGTCGCAACACCGGGTTGTCACTCGGCTACTAAGAGGTTGTGTTTGAAAGGGGACGGATCTATTTTCGTTCCCTGATCCATTGATTGTTCAAGGAATGAATCATGGCTACCGCACTGTTAATCATCGACGTCCAGCAGGCGCTGTGCTCTGGCGAGTACGAGTGCTTTGAGATCAACCGCGTCATCGAAAGCATCAACCACCTCAGCACCCGAGCCCGGATAGCCAAGGTGCCGGTGGTTTTCATACAACATGAGGAAGAGGGCGGCCCGCTGGCATACGGCAGCGACGGCTGGAAACTGGCCAATAACCTGGACACCGAGCCCACGGATCATTACGTACGCAAAACCACCCCAGATTCGTTCTACCAAACCAATCTTGAAAAACTGCTGCCGAGAGAGGACTTCGAGCGCCTGATCATCTGTGGGCTGCAAACCGATTACTGCGTCAACGCGACCGTGCGCCAGGCACTGAAACTGGGCTACGACGTGGAACTGGCGGCGGACGCGCACTCCACCGTCGACAACGGCAACTCGACGGCCGAAGACATCATCGCCGAGCACAACAAGGACCTGGCGCACCTGACCGGTTCGGTGGCGCGGATCGATGTGAAGCCAGCGGCGGAAATCCGCATCTGAAGCCACTGTCAGCCCTGAGGCTTGAATGCTTCAGGCTGCTCACGTCGCAAACATCAACGCCCTCGGCGACTGCCCAACCTCCGGCACTACACCGCCTAACACCAGCCGAGTAATGGTCGCCGCCGCCATCGCGTAATCCTCATCCTGCGGCGTTTGCTGCCCGGTGATGTGCGCCATCTGCCAGCCCAGATTGGTGTAGGTCCGGGTCGCCGACCAGATGAACAGCATCAAATGCTCCGGGTCCACCGACGCCAACAGACCCCGATCAATCCAGCTGCGCAGGCACTCCACATTACGTTGCGCCTCGGCATGCAGCAGGTCCCGGCACTCCTCGGGTAATTGCCGCGCTCCCAGCAGCAACTCACCGCTGAACACCTTGGCAATGTGCGGATGCTCCCGGGCGATGCGGATTCGCGCGGCGATGTAGGCCTGCAATCCCTCCACCGGATTGTCGCTCTCGCGCAGCGCGGCCGAGGCGTGCAGCAGCGGTTCGACAAACCCGAGCAGCACGCGCGAGTAGAGGTTTTCTTTGCTCTGGAAGTAGTAATACAGATTCGCCTTGGGCACCCCCGCGCGCGCAGCGATGTCCCGGGTCTGGGTGGCATCGAAGCCTTTGGCGGCGAACTCTTCGCTGGCGGCGGCCAGGATGAGGTGCTGATTGTGTTGGCGAATGCGGCTCATGGAGAGGGTCTAGGCGATTTGAGCTGCGCAATATACAAAACTATATAGCGTTAAGGCCAGCGATGGCGTCGCCGTTTGGTTGTTTGTGAATGACGTGGAACGGCCGGATAAACGGGCACAAATTGTCATGAAATGAGAACGCGCTGTCGCCGATTGAAAAATTGAGGATGTCTGCGCGTATTAAATTCTTCTCGCGAATTGCGCTGCAAGCCCCGCAATTCGCCGGCTCGACCGCATAGACCTTCAGCCTCAACGAGAACAATAAAATGAGCGTAGAACAACTGATCGGCGAACTTCTCGCCGAGCTGACAGGCGTGAGCCCAGACGAAGTATTGAACGAGAACGAGCGCCTGCCGCAGAACAAAGCGCTGTTCGAGCTCGATCAGGATGTCTTCCATCCGGATTACGTGGCCAACAACCTGCGCTTCGGTGTGCTTGAAGAACATTGAGGGTCTGAACGGAGGACGGATTTGTTTTCGTCCCTTGATTGCCCGGTTGCGAGAATCCCAGTCAACCCTGCCAGGAAGGCACTCACCACCTCCCGTTGCCGCGCGAGTGTCGTACCGCCGCGTGGAAGTCGATCTCATAGCGTCGCAGACAGCGTCGCGGCACCAAAAATGTCGGTGGATTCAGCTTTATTAGCCTACCTTCTAGTTGCGGTACGAGAATGTTTTCCTGTTGCAGGCTGACCTATGCGGCAATTTCTCGGTACGGCGCTGCCTATGGAGCCAACGGCGTTTTTTACACCGAAGTACCGACGCCTTGATTAACTAAAAAGGGAAAACCAATGAAACTGAGTGCACTGAACAAAGTCTTGTCAGTTTCCATGTTGCTTACAGCCGCTAGCCTCTCCGCAGTTGATGCAGAAATCCCGATAGCGGCTGACGTGATAGCGGATCAAGTGGTGACCACCGTTCTGGCAGTTGATGCCGGCGCATGACTTTCACCGATGTTCTCAAAGTCACTAGTCAGCACTGAGTTCCCAGAGGAGAAGGAAGGGGTGTCAGATATAGGCGACGAAACGAATACAAAGGAGCTGATTTGTTTTGCGCTCTCTTGAAAAATAAATTCATCCCCAATTATCTACTTCTTGCAGCGTGGTATTGGTTGAGTGGCGAAAACAGTGAAGCATTACCAAAGGAGAAATTATGAGACAAATTTCAATTGTTATGCTTAGTTTAATGTTGTCCGCATGCGCCACGACAGCGAAGTACGAAAAAATACTCGACACTTGGGTCGGTGAAGACGAATTGGATCTCGTCCGCAAGTGGGGGCCACCTCAGCAGTCCTATGAAACTAGTGGGCATAAATTTCTTGTCTACTCCAACGACCGAAACGTTTTCGTTCCTGGACAAGCTCCGACCTACCAGACTTCGGTGATTGGGAATACTGCGTATACCAATAGCTACGGCGGCTCACCAGCGATGAACGTTAACCTGAACTGCACTACTACCTTCGAAATCGCCGATGGGAAAATCACGACTTGGTCCTACCGGGGGAACAACTGTACTGCCACCGATTAAAGAGAAAAAAGGGACTGGTTTATTTATGATCTGGCTCTCTTTGATATTCAGTTTAATTGTTGTTGCCTATAGAGCTAAACACATGAAATTATTTTTTTTGTTATTGGCACTTATTGCCTCAAGCACGTCATCTGCAACTGACCTGCCACTCAATTCACACCCTAATATTCTTGGGAACGGTTGGGATTGTGACCGGGGATTTTACAAGGCCGGGCAGGCGTGCGCGAAAGTCGTCATTCCTGAGAACGCGAGTATCGACGTGTACGGTAGTGGGTGGGCATGCAATAGAGGATATTTTAAGGCTGGACAAGCGTGCGCGAAAGTCGTCATTCCTGAGAACGCGAGTATCGACGTGTACGGTAGTGGGTGGGCATGCAATAGAGGATATTTTAAGGCTGGACAAGCGTGCGCGAAAGTCGTCATTCCTGAGAACGCGAGCATCGACGTTTACGGTAGTGGGTGGGCATGCAATAGAGGATATTTCAAGGCCGGACAAGCGTGCACGAAAGTCATCATTCCTGAGAACGCGAGCATCGACGTTTACGGTAGTGGATGGGCATGCAATAGAGGGTATTTCAAGGTCGGACAAACGTGCACGAAAGTCGTCATTCCTGAAAACGCGAGCATCGACGTTTACGGTAGTGGATGGGCATGCAATAGAGGGTATTCCAAGGCCGGACAAATCTGTACGAAAGTAGTCGTTCCGGAGAACGCAAGCATCGACGCTTATGGAAGCGGATGGACGTGTAATAGTGGATTCAAGAAAAACGGTTCATCTTGCACCCCTATGACTCAAGAGGAGGCAAGCAAACAAAAAGAGCTTAATAGAGCCATAGCCGCTGAAGTCCTACGCCGAAAAAACCAAAGAGCAAGCGAAGCAGATTGTGAAACGGAATATAAAACCAATGCTAAAGTTTGCGTTTCAATTTCACAGGTAAGCCTAGATTGCAATCAGAGCTATTCTGAAGACTATTACCGTGATTGCGATGCAGCGTTGAATTACGATCTTACTACGAACTATAGTGGAGGCGCATTCCTTGATGTGGAGGTAGAGTGCACCTTAGACATCGAATACAAGGGGCGACAAACATTTTCGACACGGACAGATTCCGCATCTTCAGACGAATCACACAATCTCTACGCTAACGGTAGCGATAGCAACTCAATGAATTTCAATTTTTCTTTCACTTCGTATCAAGAAGTGGTAAGTGTAAAAACAAGTTCAGCTCGCTGTGAAATAAACAATGTAACCCTGTACTAAGCCATCACAATATGTGATGGGGGAAGTTGCGTCTAACGTATTGGAATAACGCAGGATAATTTCACCCTCATCGCCAACGACTCGATTGCTGCACTTCTCTAGAGGCAGCAATCGGCGTTCGCAGCCAGTACAGATCCGGCCGCTAAGTTCGATATTTCATTAATGTCCATGAAAATCCACTACACCTCCCTCTGTGGCGAGAACCCAATCCCCCGCCACAGAGGCTCACCCTTACTCCTTCAACTCAACCTTATCCAACGCCTGATTCACCGCCAATTTCCCCAGCATCACCACCTGCGTAATCCCCAGCAGCGTCTTGCGGGGTGAGTTCTCCAACAACGCCGCCAAATTACTAAGCATCGTGGTCGCCGACCCCAGTGACTCGCTGGCGTTGACCAGCAGGGATTCGGTGTCGTACTTCGGGTTGGCGAGGAACATCGGTTCGGGTTCGTTGTTACTGGCCATGATCTGGGCAGCCGGGTTGAGGTAATGGTCGAGGGCGCGTTCGGCCGCTTCGTGGAATTTTTTGGAATCGAGCGATTCGTAGGGCGATGCCGGATCGGTGTCCGGTGGGTTGGGTGTTGGTTTTTTCATAGTGAAACTCCTACGGCAGATTGAAGGAGCCATCACCCTTGCTACCAAACGAGGGTGGTGGCCATACGCGGGTTGGTAGACCGGCTGCAAGTAGGAAAACCCGGCGCTCACGAAGGAGCCCCACGCATGACCACCATATAACGCCGAGCCTCAAAAAAGAGACTGCATACGGTGTCGCCATACGACTATTTGCAGACGGGCTACCAAACCCGATCACTGTTTTTCAGTGACCGGAAAACGATATAGCCCGCTCCGTAGTCGCACAAGCCGGCGGATTCTGTCTTACCCGTAGGCGATGGCGCAAGGCGTTGTAGCCGTTAGGACGTTTCACCGAGTGTCTTTAAACGCGTGGCCTGAAGCCTGTTTAAGACCATCAAAAGTCGGGCAAAAACCCACGTAGCCAGAGCCACGTACAGCGGGTTCAACCCACATCCTCATCAAGTCATAACGATTTTTCTGCAAAACCACTCAAGCCTTAACCCAACGCTGACGGCTCCAACTACTCAACGTATCGACACCCAACACCAGCAACAGCATCGCCAAAATAACCGTACTGGCCTGAGCTTCCTGAAACAGGCTAAGGCTGACATACAGCATCTGCCCCAACCCCCCGGCGCCCACAAAGCCGAGCACACTGGCCATGCGAATATTGTTTTCCCAGCGGTACAGGATGTACGCCAGCAACTGTGGCAACAGGTTGGGCAGTGTGCCGTAACAGAAGGCCCATACGGCATTGCCGCCCTGCAGGCGGATGGCGTCGGCGGGTTCCGGTGGGGTGTTTTCCAATGCTTCGGCGAACAGTCGGCCGAGCACGCCGGTGGTGTGCAGGGCTAATGCCAGAGTGCCGGCGTTGGGGCCGAGGCCGGCAGCAAGGACCATCAGCGCGGCCCACACCAGTTCTGGAACGGCGCGCAAGGCGTTGAGTACCAGGCGCGACGCGCTTTGCAGTGGCCAGCCGAAGCGTCCGGCCGCGGGCAATGCCAATAGCAGGCCGAATACCGCTGCGAGCAGGGTGCCGAGGGCGGACATGGCGATGGTTTCGAGGGCGCCGTGGCCGATGGCTTGCAGATGGCCGGCGCTCAGGTCCGGGCTGAGAAAACGCTTCGCATAAGCGCCCATGTGATGCAGGTTGCCAGTGTCGCCGAGTTCGCCGAGGTTGATGCCCAGGTAGCTGAACGAGGCGACCACCGCTGCGCCGATGCAGAGCAACAAGGCCAGGTTGATCAGGCGATTCATGCCAGTCTCCAGCGCAGCAGGCGGCTGAGTTGATCGGCGAACAGCACCAGTACCAGGAATGTCAGTAACAGACTGGCCACTTCACCGCCGGCGAACATGCGCAACGACAGGTCCATTTGCTGGCCCAGACCGCCGGCACCGACGAAGCCCATCACCACCGAGGCGCGGATGGCGCATTCCCAGCGGTACACCGTGTAGGACAGCAGCTCCGCCGCGACATTGGGCAGGATCCCGTAGCAGAAGGCGGCGAGCCGACCGCTGCCGGATTGCAGTAGCGCATGGGCCGGGCGTTGGTCGACCGACTCGAAGATTTCCGCGTAGACCTTGCCCAACATGCCGCTGTAGGTAATGGCGATGGCCAGTACCCCGGCCGTCGGGCCGAGGCCGACGGCGCGTACGAACAGCAGGGCCCAGACGATTTCCGGCACGCTGCGCAGGAAGATCAACACACCGCGTACAGGCCAGCGCAGCAGTTGACCCCAATAACTCGGGTGGCCGGCACGGGAGGCCGCCGACAGCGACAGGGCACGACTGGCCAGCAGGCTGGCGGGGACTGCGAACAGCAACGCCAAAGCCATGCCGGCCGTGGCGATGGCCAGGGTTTGCAGGGTGGCTTGCAGCAACAGCTCGATGAATTCCGCGCCATGCGCCGGTGGCCAGAAGGCCGCGACAAACCGGCCCATTTCGCTCTGACTGTCACTCGCCACCAGTACGCTCAGGTCCAGTTCGCTCAAGCGGATGCCCGGCCAGAGCAAGGCAAGGGCCAGCAAGCTGAGCAGCAGGCGGGGCAGGGTGGCCGGGTCTCGGGTATCACGGGTCAGCATCGGGGAATCTGCACACTCAAGGGTGGCGGAGCAATCGGTGGGGATTGCAGTTGTTCGTTGGCGTAGAGCTTGTCGAGCAACTCACGGTCGACTTCGCTGGCCGCGAGGTCGAACAGAATCTGTCCATCACGCACGCCGATGATCCGCGAGAAGTGCGCCAGGGCCAGGTCCACCGCGTGCAGGCTGGCGACCAGGGTGACGTTGTGCTGCCGGGCATGGCGACAGAGCACCGACAGCGTGTGCTCGGCCAACACGGGGTCCATGGCCGATACCGGCTCATCGGCCAGCAACACCTCGGGCGCCTGGTACAACACGCGGGCAATGCCCACGCGCTGTAGCTGTCCACCGGACAGTTGCTGGCATTGCGCGAACAATTTGTCACCCAGGTCCAGCCTGGCCAATGCCGCGCGAGCTCCTGGAATATCCAGTGGATGCAGCAGGTTGAGCAGGCTCTTGCCCAGCCCCCACTGACCGAGTTTTCCGGCCAGCACCGCGGTGACCACGCGCTGGCGCGGTGGCAGCGGGGGCGACTGATGAATCAGGCCGATGCGCGCGCGCAGACGCTGACGCTGACGGGCAGACAGTTGCCAGGCTCGCTCGCCGAGTACTTGCAACTCGCCGTTGCCCGGTCGCAGGGCGGTGGCCAGCACGTTGAGCAGGCTCGACTTGCCCGCGCCGGACGGGCCGATGATGGCGACCTGTTCGCTGGCACCGATGTGCAGGTCCACGTCACGCAGCGCCTGGACGCCGTTGGCGTGGGTAAGGCTGACTTGAGTCAGTTGCAATGTCATTTGAGCAGGTCGGCGGCGCGTGCGGCTTCCTCGATGCCTTTGTAGTTCTCAGGCGAGGTTTCGATGAAGCGGCTGGCGGCTTGCAGGTCAAGGATCTCCTTGTCCTTGGGGTTCGCCGGATCGAGCGCAAGGAAGGCTGCTTTTATCTTGACTGCCAGCGCCGGGTCGAGGGTCCCGCGCACCGTCCAGTTGTAGTCGAAGTAGGCCGGGGTGGTCGCAAACACTTTGACCTTGTTGGTGTCGACCTTGCCGGCGGCGACCAGTTTTTCCCATACGCTGGCGTTCAGTACCCCGGCGTCCACCTTGCCAGCCTGAACCCAGGCGACCGTGGCATCATGGGCGCCGGAGTAGCCGACGCGACTGAAGTAGGTTTCAGGCTTGATGCCATCCTTCAGCATGAAATAACGCGGCATGAGACTGCCCGACGTCGAGGACACCGAACCGAATGCAAAGGTCTTGCCCTTGAGATCGGCGAGGGACTTGACGGCCGGGTCGGCGGTGATGAATTTGCTGGTGAATTGAGCGTCCTGTTCGCGCTGTACCAGCGGAATGGCGTTGCCGGTTTTCAGGCGTGCCTGCACGAACGTGAAGCCGCCCAGCCAAGCCATGTCAATGCGGTCGGTGGCCAGCGCCTCGACCACGGCCGGATAGTCGCTCACGGGCACGAACTCGACTTTCATGCCCAACTTTTGTTCCAGATATTCGCCAAGCGGCTTGAACTTGCGCAGCAGTTCGGTCGGGGCTTCATCGGGAATGGCACTGACTCTCAGGGTGTCGGCGGCCTGCGCCAACAGGGTACAAAATGACAGGGACAAGCCGACGGCCAATGCCAGGGTACGCTTGAGCATGGAGTTTCTCCGGTGCATTAACGAAAGAATGTCGAGGCGCCTGGCACACGCTGATTGCTGCCTGGCGCCCTGTGAGGGTAGACGAAAAGGTGCGAAATTGACTGCTCTTGGCCCAGTTGCTCTCTGTCGCGAAGGGCGGCATTTGACTGTGGATTCTACCGCCCGACGCAACAGATTGGCTTACTCCTTCACTTCAACCTTATCCAGCACCTGATTCACCGCCAATTCCCCCAGCATGACCACCTGCGTAATCCCCAGCAGGGTCTTACGGTTTGAGTTGTCCAGCAGCGCCGCAAGATTGCTGAGCATGGTGGTCGCCGAACCCAGTGATTCGCTGGCATTGACCAGCAGGGATTCGGTGTCGCACTTGGGGTTGGCGAGGAACATGGGTTCGGGTTCGTGGTTGCTGGCCATGATCTGGGCAGCCGGGTTGAGGTAATGGTCGAGGGCGCGTTCCGCCGCTTCGTGGAATTTTTTGGAATCGTGAGATTCGTAAGGCGATGCCGGATCGGTTTCTGGTGGGTTGGGTGTTGGTTTGATCATGGATGGAACCTCTAGCGCGAATACTTAAAGGAGCCATCACCCTTGCTACCAAACGAGGGTGGTGGCCATACGCGGGTTGGTAGACCGGTCGCACTAGAACCCGGCGCCCACGAATGGGCCCCACGCATGGCCACCATGAAAGCAAAGTCTAAAAAAGACTGTGCAAGGTGCCGCCATGCATCTAGGCAAAAAAACCGGGCTACCAAACCCGATCACTGTTTTTCAGTGACCCAGCCAAGATAGAACCCGTGTCCCAGACGCACAAGCCGGCGGATTCTGTCTTACCCGTAGGCAAACACGCAAGGCGTTGTAGCCGTTAGGGCGTTACACCGAGTGTCTTTAAACGCGCGCCCGGAAACCTGTTTAAGCGGGCAGGGGAATTGAACTCCCGCTCCCGGCCCTCACTCCTAACTCTCAAAGCCCCGCCCATAACAATGAAGTGGCGATGACCCACCAACAGCTCTATAGCCGCCACCCCGGCGCGATCTTCGAAACCGATCTTCCAGCCCGCCTGGACCGCTTGCCGTGGGGCCGTTTTCACTCGCTGCTGGTGGTCGCGCTCGGCATCACCTGGTTGCTCGACGGCCTCGAAGTGACCCTGGCCGGCTCAGTGTCCGGCGCGCTGAAAAACAGCCCCGACCTGCGCATGAGCAACGTCGATATTGGCTTGGCCGGCGGCATCTACATCGCCGGCGCCGTGCTCGGTGCCTTGTTGTTCGGTTGGCTGACCGATCGCCTGGGGCGGCGCAAGTTGTTTTTCATCACGTTATGGCTGTATGTCGGTGCCACGGCGGCAACGGCGTTTTCCTTCAACCTGGAAAGCTTCCTGCTGTTCCGCTTCCTCACGGGCATGGGCATCGGCGGCGAATACACGGCGATCAATTCGACCATCCAGGAATTCACGCCGGCACGCTTTCTCGGCTGGGTTGATCTGACCATCAACGGCACATTCTGGCTAGGCGCAGCGCTCGGCGCTGGCGGGGCCATCGTCCTGTTGGACCCGAACGTGGTCGGCGGTGATCTGGGCTGGCGCCTGTGTTTCGGCATCGGTGCGGCGCTGGGGTTGGTGATTCTGGTGATGCGCCTGTGGCTGCCGGAAAGTCCGCGCTGGTTGCTGATCCATGGTCGGCACGATGAGGCGCAACGCATCGTCGAAGGCATCGAAGCGCGTCTGCGCGAACAAGGTCATGAACTGCCGCCCGTGACCAGCCAACCGCTGCGACTGCATGCGCGGGACCATACGCCGCTCGCGGAGATCTTCCACACGCTGTTCATCAGCTTCAGGCGCAGGGCGCTGGTAGGCATGACTCTGATGGCCGCGCAGGCCTTCTTTTACAACGCGATCTTCTTCACCTACGCGCTGGTGCTCACCGATTTTTACCAAGTGCCCGCCGAGCGGGTCGGTTGGTATGTGTTGCCCTTGGCGCTGGGCAATTTCTGCGGTCCGTTGCTGTTGGGGCGTTTGTTTGACGTGATCGGCCGACGGGTGATGATCAGCTTCACCTACGCGACGTCCGGGATCCTGCTGGCGCTCAGTGGCTATGCGTTCCAGCAGGGTTGGCTGGACGTGACCCAGCAAGCGGCGGCGTGGATGGTGATCTTCTTTTTCGCCTCGGCAGCGGCCAGCTCGGCCTACCTGACCGTGGCAGAAACCTTCCCACTGGAAATCCGCGCCTTGGCCATCGCCGTGTTTTACGCGTTTGGCACTGGCTTGGGCGGCATCATCGGCCCGACGTTGTTTGGGCAACTGATCGAGACGCAACAGCGCAGCAGTTTGTTGATCGGTTATCTGATAGGCGCCGCGCTGATGTGCGTGGCGGCGGGGGTGCAAGCGGTTTGGGGAGTGGCTTCGGAGCGTCAGGCGCTGGAGCAAGTGGCCAGGCCTTTGTCGCAGGCTGGGGATTGAGCCTCGTAAGGGGTGAAGGATCTTTGGGCCGATTGCTACCCGTTTAGAGGGGCTGAAATCGACCCAGTCGCTGACTGTCGTTTGGACGAAACCTGAGTGCTTTGGCATTCCTGGTAGGAATGCAGTCCATAAAATTAATGAATTTTTATTATCGGTTTTTATGACCTAAGTTGATTCAAGGACATGGAGAACCGCCTTGAAATCACCACTTAACTCAGCTGAAAAATTTGATAACACTCGGGCCAATGAGTACGGACGACAGAGTCGTATCGCACTGGCAGGTTATGACGCCTGTCAGGACTTGGTGGCGTGCATGCTCGCGGCAAGCCTTGGAAATATGGGCTCTGCAAAAATACTGGTAGTCGGCGCTGGCGGTACAGCGCAGGAGATCATCGCGATGGCCAGGCTCGAGCCGGGTTGGCGCTTCACCGCCGTTGATCCCTCTGAGCCGATGCTGGAAACCGCGAAACAGCAGTTAGCTTTAAACAATTTGCTTGAAAGAACGGACGTGCATCTTGGGCACGTTGAAAACCTGGCCGCAGATGAGTCCTACGACGCAGCCACTTTGATCGGTGTACTCCATCATCTGGATGGGGATGATGCCAAGGGAGACATTCTACGATCCATTCGGGCTCGTCTGAAACCGGGGGCTCCGCTGATTGTCGCCGGCAATCAATATGCCTATGCCAGCCAGCCGTTACTCCTCGCTGCCTGGGGGCAACGTTGGCGTCAGCACGGAGCCAGCCCGGATGAAGTGAAAGTCAAACTTGGGAAAATTCTTCAAGGCGCTGACCCTCCACATTCCGAGGCGGCTGTTCAGAAGCTTTTGCATGATGCGGGTTTTGGGGACGCTACCCGTTTTTTCAGCAGTTTGTTCTGGGGTGCCTGGTTAACGTGTAAAACAGTCTGAACGGCGATCTGAGGGGTAGCTTCTGGCTGATGACTGCCCGACATGGGGGGGCGGCAATCGACCCATAGGCGACGTTCAATGGACGGGTTTGTGCGTGGTCTGCATGCTTTTTGCCATGGTGATTACATCCCTGAACCGCGTCCATTTCTGGGAATGGTTGCGACAGTGATCTTAACTTTTATACCCAAGGCCGTGGCCACTTTCAGAACGATAGAAAGGTTCGGGTCACCATCCTTAGAAAATGCCCGGTACAGCGTGGCTCTACTAATTCCGGTCTCGCGAGCGAGCCGACTCATTCCTCTGTCTCGTGCAATTGTGCCCAGTGCAGCAACCAATACGCTCGGATCATTAGCTATCAGACCGCTCTCCAGAAGGGCGGCAAAATCCTTATCACTGATTCGACTGTCCGACTCAACCAATCTTGGGTAATGCATAGCAGCCTCCCGTGACCAACACGTCTCCTAAAACAATGGCCACGCCAGAGTCGGTGGAGATGCACATATGACAATCTAGCCCATGCCGGAAGGGTTAGCGCGATGTGCTCGCTTTTCTATCCAGCATTCTGAAAGTTAAGTGCACTGATGTTCCCCGGTCTTCATGACTGAAGGGCAGAAGTCGACCGATTGCAGCCGTTCGCTAAAGACTGCAAATGGCTGATTTCTGCCTGTTATGATTGACCGACATCGACTCAGTCGGGCCAGTCGTTACATGTAGTAATCGGCCCATACCCAACACCCCGGCCATGAGAGTGCGAACTGTATGGCACCCAAATCTGTGGAGAAAATCGCCATGCGAGTAAGGAAGGAGCAAAGCATTTGTGAATGGCAGGGAGTTACCCCAGATCGACCACAATCGGGGTCAAAAATCGGAATAGCGTTGGGGACCCTGGGGCTTCAGCCCATAAATGGGTTAAGGGTTAATCCGGAAAATGGTACGAATGGTTGGTACCTGTGGTGCGGTATGGAGTGGTCTGAGGCTGACGATTTCTTTTCACCCCTGCATGTAGAGCACATCACGGACTATCTACCGGAAGTTGTCGGATATCTCGATTTGCCGCCTGGCTATCGTTTTTACATCGACGGCAATAATTTTGAAGACGTTTGGCTTGACCCAGAGTTGATACGCACTTGTCTCGCCCGGTGAATAGCCCTGAGTTTTCATAGACACATTGAATGACTACTTCTGGCCGATTTCTGCCTGAGGCCAGGGGGCTGTAATCGACCCAATACGGACGTGGGTCTAGAGCTCAAAAAGGCGGGGCTGCTTATCCTCTCGCTTGCCACCCGTTACTCATCCCATCCCAGCTCTGCGTAGGACATTTGGTCCTGTTCGGGGAAATCTGTCTGGTAATCACCCCATGCCATGAAGGAGTAGTATTTGGTCATCGCCTCGAAGTAACTGTCAGCTTCGACCGTCCAGACCAGTTGGGAGTTTTCTGAAAGAAGATTGCGCGCGTCATCACCGTGAATACCTACCAGGCAGAAAGTCTGGCAACCATCGGGTTCCAGCCAAAGTTCATGTTTCATACTCATAGCTCGTTTTTGCCCAGCTTTATGGTGCCCGAAAAGTAGATCGAGTGGCCACTCTTGGGCTGTAATTGCGCGTTGGACTCAAAGGCCACTTTTGGCCGATTTCTGCCTCTCGCCAAGGGCAGAAAACGGCCAAGAGCGGTCGCCCAGATTGAGGTGCCTTGCACCAGCAGTTTTGGTTTTGTAGGATCCTGCCAGCGCTCACAATCAATTGAGGTTTGCATTGGAAAGTAGAATAAGACCGGAAATTGAGAGAGCGACCTACGATGAGTTCTTAGCGCTTTGGGACAGAGGAGCATTCGAGAACCAGCGGTTGGGTCAGGCTTTCTACAACCATTTCCGTCTGCACCGTCTCAGCGATCAGAAGTTACTACATGGCCTTTATGAATTTGACGGCAAGAAGGCCATGAATGCAATTTCTGAAATATTTCAGATCAGATAACAAGTACCATTCTTCTTCCGCCAATGATGTAACAAGGGCGCCTTGGGTCGTTTACTACCCCTCGCAACAGGCAGAGATCGGCCAGGCACGGACGATCGAGTCTAGTAAAAAGCTCAGTATTAGGAGTGAAGCAATGCAATGCAGTTGTGGCAGTCGGGGCGACCTCGTAGAGATTGGTCATAACTATGCGGAGTTTGTCGCTGGTTTACGCTGCCTTGAGATAGGCCAATGGATAAAACTATTGCAGTGCCTTGATTGTGGTCGGTTTTGGCGAACGGATGAATGGGACAAATACCAAACCCTATATGCGTTGAAGTTGAGTTCGCCAAAGGGCTGGGAGTCGGTCGATATAAAATCCTTGATAATAGAGCGTATGGTTGAGAATCACGGCGGATTAGATGCGTCTTTTTGTATAGCTAAGGGCTGCAAGCTAAACGCACTCAAAGGGCGAGCATATTGCGTCCAACATTTTTACGACACTGGTGCAAGGGCTTGAGCAATCTGATAGGGCTGACTGAAACCTGCCATGAAGGGATCAAGTGAATCTACAACTTGAAATTGAGAGGATCTTTGGGGGTAAAGCATTTGCCAGGCCACTTTTCTATTCTTATCCAGGAGGTCTGCGTTTTGAGCTCTCCGAGACTGGTGGAGTGATTGAGCAATTTCTAACAGCAATACGAAAATCAACAAAGATCTGCAGTGATATCTTTCTTGATGACGCGACGCTTGTTGCTTGTCTGCGCATTCATTCTGGCAGCAACCGATTTGCTCATCGGCCTCTGATTCACGCTCTTCGATCTGCCGGCATTGACATACCCGCGGAATGCTCAGTCTGGAGTGAGGAGATAGATCCGGAGGAATGGTTTTGCGAAAGTGAGCCAGAGTATTGGATCAACATCGCATTTGAAGCGCCTGCGACTCTGCTTCAAGCATTTCTTTGGTGTGCTTTGGCTAGAGACTTTGCCGAAATTCAGCCTAAACCCAACTGTGTTTTATATCTCTTCAATTTGAAGAAGCACGTCATGGTTTTTCCCTACGACGACAGAGGTATGGATGTGGTCGGCCCCAACAAAGATCTGCTTTCACAGCTGTATCGTCTGCATCATACATACCTGCTGGATTACGACCGACACACGATGGACACCACATTTGCAGGGCCTGCGCGCTAGCCTCATCGCTTACATTAGAGCTGAGACCGTGTCCACAGCCCACATGGCCACCACCGTCTCCTTTGGGTCGTTTTCTTCCGTCTCGCGACGGGCGGAAGACGGCCGATTCTGTTGAAAAAGTCGGATTTTCAGATCACCTGAACTCAGGCACGGCCACCACCAGAGAACCTACTCAC
>NZ_JBWKNG010000038.1:0-40284 GCF_059415465.1 Pseudomonas sp. GW821-FHT10C09 | reverse complement strand
TGTTTACCAAGGAGTTTTCCGTTTCGACTGCGCCGGAAGTGGGGCGAATTATAGACATCCAGAATCTGCCGTCAAGCAATGATTTTGCTTATCCATCAATAACTTGCCGAACGGTGCAAAACCACCCGATGCCTCTCTATATAGAAAGGGGAACAGCTCCCTTCTATATAGAAGAAGTCCTCAGAGCACCCCAGCCTCTTTGAAAGCAGCCACGGCACCCGCGCCAAGACCCAGTACTCGCTGCAGAACCTCTTGCGTATGCTCACCCAGCAATGGAGGAGCATTACGGTACTCCACCGGGGTCTCGGATAAACGAATAGGGCTGGCCACCTGCGGCACCATCCCTGCCAACGCATGCGGCATTTCAATCGCCAGCCCACGCGCCTTGACCTGAGGATCAGCAAACATCTGCGCCAGATCATTGATCGGGCCACAGGGCACGCCAGCCTGCTCCAACTGCAAGACCCACTCCGCAGTGGTCTTGAACACCGTCGCCTGACGGATCAACGGAATCAACACCGCTCGATTCGCCACTCGCAGCTTGTTAGTCGCAAAGCGCGGGTCATCTGCCCACTGCGGTTGCCCGGCCACTTCAGCAAACTTGCGGAACTGACCATCGTTCCCCACGGTAAGGATGAAGTCGCCGTCCGCCGTAGGAAAATCCTGATAAGGCACGATGTTCGGATGCGCGTTACCCAAGCGCTTGGGCGCATTGCCCGTCGTCAGGTAGTTCATTGCCTGGTTAGCCAGACAGGCAACCTGAACATCCAATAGCGCCATGTCGATGTGCTGGCCGCCGCCGTCGTGATCCCGGTGCGCAAGCGCCGCCAGAATCGCCACCGTGGAATAGAGCCCGGTCAAAATGTCCGTCAGCGCCACACCGACCTTCACCGGCCCGGCACCCTCATCCCCTTCCGGTCGCCCGGTCAGGCTCATCAGGCCACCCAGGCCCTGGATCATGAAGTCATAACCCGCACGCTTGGCGTAGGGACCGGTCTGGCCAAACCCGGTAATCGAGCAATAGATCAGATTCGGGTTAATGGCCTTGAGCGACGCATAGTCCAGCCCATAGGCCGCCAGCCCTCCGACCTTGAAGTTCTCGATCAGGATGTCCGACTTCGCCGCCAAATCACGCACCAGCTTCTGACCTTCCGGGCGCGTGAAGTCGATGGTGACCGATTGCTTGTTGCGATTGGCCGACAAGTAATAGGCGGCCTCGCTGGTGTTCTCGCCATAGGCGTCTTTCAGAAAAGGAGGCCCCCAGGCGCGCGTGTCATCGCCGTTGCCCGGGCGCTCGACCTTGATCACCTCAGCGCCAAGGTCCGCCAGGATCTGCCCGGACCAAGGCCCGGCCAGTACCCGCGATAAATCCAGTACCCGCAGATGCGAAAGCGCGCCCATGGACGTTCTCCTATTAATAGAACGCCTGGATGCCGGTTTGCGCGCGACCGAGAATCAGTGCGTGGACGTCATGCGTACCTTCATAGGTATTCACCACTTCCAGGTTGACCAGATGGCGCGCGACACCGAACTCATCGGAGATGCCGTTGCCGCCCAGCATGTCGCGCGCCATACGAGCGATGTCCAGGGACTTGCCGCAGGAGTTGCGCTTCATCATCGACGTGATTTCGACTGCCGCAGTGCCTTCGTCTTTCATACGACCCAGACGCAGACAGCCTTGCAGCGCCATGGTGATTTCGGTCTGCATGTCAGCGAGCTTCTTCTGGATCAACTGAGTGGCAGCCAATGGACGACCGAATTGCTGACGATCCAGGGTGTACTGGCGAGCGGTGTGCCAGCAGAACTCGGCAGCGCCCAGTGCGCCCCAGGAAATGCCATAACGCGCGGAGTTGAGGCAGGTAAACGGACCTTTCAAACCACGGACGTCCGGGAAGATGTTCTCTTCAGGAACAAACACGTTGTCCATGACGATTTCGCCAGTGATGGATGCACGCAGGCCGACCTTGCCGTGAATCGCCGGGGTGCTCAGACCTTTCCAGCCCTTCTCCAGAACGAAACCACGGATGTCGCCGGCGTCATCCTTGGCCCAGACCACGAAAACATCGGCGATCGGGCTGTTGGTGATCCACATCTTGCTGCCGGTCAGGCTGTAGCCGCCTTCCACTTTGCGTGCACGAGTAATCATCGCACCCGGGTCGGAACCGTGGTTAGGCTCGGTCAGACCGAAGCAGCCAATCCACTCACCGGTGGCCAGTTTCGGCAGGTACTTCTGCTTCTGGGCTTCAGTGCCGAATTCGTTGATCGGCACCATCACCAGCGAGGACTGCACGCTCATCATCGAACGGTAGCCGGAGTCGACACGCTCGACTTCACGAGCAATCAGACCGTAGCTGACGTAGTTGAGACCGCTGCCGCCGTACTGCTCAGGGATGGTCGCGCCCAACAGACCGACTTCGCCCATTTCACGGAAGATCGCTGGATCAGTCTTCTCATGACGGAAAGCTTCGAGAACGCGCGGTGCGAGCTTCTGCTGAGCGAATTGCTCGGCAGTGTCGCGAATCATGCGTTCTTCTTCAGTGAGCTGTTGATCCAGCAGCAGAGGATCGATCCAGTTGAAGCTAGCTTTACCGCCCATGAGTGTGTCCTCTCGAATCGGGGTCAAATTGCGTGGACTGATCCTAGGCCGGGTTCGGCATTACGGCAAACGAGGATTTTGCATACTGTTGTGCTAATTTCTCACTCCGTAACATCGCAAAAGAGCCTTTATGCGATGGATTAGTGAGGTTGACGTACATGCGCAGGAAAATCCCCAGCACAACGGCCCTGATCAGCTTTGAAGCGGCCGCACGCCACGAAAGCTTCACCAAAGCTGCCCAGGAGCTTTCGCTGACCCAAGGCGCCATTTGCCGGCAGATCGCCAGCCTGGAGGAGTTCCTCAGTGTCGAACTGTTCCGACGCTCGCGGCGCGGTGTGAAACTGACGGAAGCGGGACTTTCCTACAGCCGTCGCGTCGCTACACAACTCGATGCGGTGGAGCGGGACACGCTGTCGGTGATGGGGCAACAGGGCGCCAACGTGATCGAACTGGCAGTGGTTCCGACCTTTGGCACCCAGTGGCTGCTGCCGCGACTCAAGGACTTTCAGCAGAAGCATCCGGAAGTGACGGTCAACCTTACTAACCGCACCCGACCGTTTTTGTTTGCCGATACTGACTTCGACGCAGCGATCTATTTCGGTGATGCCGACTGGTCAGGTACCGAATCCCACAGATTGATGGGTGAAAATCCGATGCCGGTGTGCAGCCCGGCCCTACTGGGCAAGAAGGCAAATCTGACACCCGTCGAGATCGCTGAACTCCCCCTGCTGCAACAGACCACCCGCCCCTATGCATGGCGCCAGTGGTTTAACTCGCAGCACCTCAATATCCCACGGGACATGACAGGACCGCGCTACGAGCTATTCTCCATGCTTGCCCAAGCGGCAATGCATGACATGGGCATCGCGCTGATTCCACCGTTCCTGATTCAACGTGAATTGGCGGAGAAGCGCCTGGTCATTGCCAACCCGCAGGCACTGTCGAGCGTCAAGGCTTATTACCTGATGATTCCCGAGCGAAAAGTGGAATCGGCGTCTTTAAAGGCATTTCGCGACTGGCTGCTCAATCAGGCGCACAGCTACAACCTAGAGGGTTAAAGGGTTCAGCTAATTAGCTGACCCCGTAGTCAGCAAAACAAAAGCCCTACAGATATAACTATATGTCGCATATACACAGGCTGTACGGACAAGCAGTACAAACGTCCCACAGGCGCCTGATGACGTGGCTTTGCGCCGCTATTGGTGGGCAATGACGCACTATTCACCGTAAAGATATGTAATTGGTCAATTTTCAACAAAACCCCTTACAAGTCACGGCCTGTAAGGGCTTGAGCCAGTTCGTTGCGACATTCGGTCACGGGGTGACTTGTAGTTAATTTTCCGTCACCCGTCATAATCCCTTGAAGGGCACAAAGTTCGCCTGCAAAATGCCGCGCCCCGCCCTGATTCGGCGGGATCGTGCTGATCGGCCGCCCCAGCCGCACCATCCGAAGTGCCTGGGTTTACTCAATAAGATCACGCAGGAGATTTGACGTGCACATTGGTGTTCCTCTCGAAACCCAGACGGGTGAAACACGGGTTGCTGCAACCCCGGAAACCATCAAGAAGCTGATCGGCCAGGGTCATAAAGTCACTGTGCAAAGCGGCGCCGGCATTAATGCCAGCGTTGTCGACAGTGCTTATGAAGCGGCAGGCGCAACGATTGGCAGCGCCAACGATGCGTTTGGTGCCGAGCTGATTCTCAAGGTGGTCGCTCCCAGCGACAGCGAACTGACGCTGATTAAAAGCGGCACCGTTGTGGTGGGCATGCTCAATCCGTTCAGCAATGAAACCATCGCCAAGCTGGCCGAATGCGGCATTACCGCCTTCGCTCTGGAGGCCGCGCCACGCACCTCCCGTGCGCAGAGCCTGGATGTGCTGTCCTCGCAAGCGAACATCGCTGGCTATAAAGCCGTGTTGTTGGCCGCTCATCACTACCCGCGCTTCATGCCGATGCTGATGACCGCTGCGGGCACCGTGAAAGCGGCGCGCGTGCTTATTCTCGGCGCGGGTGTGGCCGGTTTGCAGGCAATTGCGACTGCCAAGCGTCTGGGCGCGGTGATCGAGGCCTCGGACGTACGTCCGGCGGTGAAGGAACAAATCGAATCCCTGGGTGCGAAATTCGTCGACGTGCCGTACGAAACCGATGAAGAGCGCGAATGCGCCGTTGGTGTCGGCGGTTACGCGCGGCCAATGCCCGCCAGCTGGATGCAACGTCAGGCCCTGGCCGTGCATGAGCGCGCCAAGCAGGCTGACATCGTCATCACCACCGCACTGATCCCGGGCCGCAAGGCACCGACGCTGTTGAGCGCGGAAACCGTGGCGCAAATGAAGCCGGGCTCGGTGGTCATCGATCTCGCGGCGGCTCAGGGCGGCAACTGCCCGCTGACCGTGGCGGATCAGGTAGTGGTCGAGAATGGCGTGACCATTTGCGGCCCGACCAATCTGGCCGGCGCAGTGGCGGCAGACGCTTCGGCGCTGTATGCACGCAACCTGCTGGACTTCCTGAAGCTGGTCTTCAACAAAGAAGGTCAGTTCGAAGTGAACCTCGAAGACGATATCGTCGCCGCGTGCCTGATGTGCCGCGATGGCCAAGTCATCCGCAAAAACGCCTAAGCAGGGATTCAGACGATGGAAGAGCTTATCTCCCCCGGTATCTACAACCTGATCATCTTCGTGCTGGCGATTTATGTCGGTTACCACGTGGTCTGGAACGTTACACCTGCACTGCACACGCCATTGATGGCCGTGACCAACGCCATCTCGGCCATCGTTATCGTCGGCGCCATGCTGGCGGCGGCGCTGACCGTCACGCCACTGGGCAAAACCATGGGTACCCTCGCGGTGGCTCTGGCAGCAGTGAACGTGTTCGGTGGCTTCCTGGTTACCCGCAGGATGCTTGAGATGTTCAAGAAAAAAGCCCCGAAAGTCGTAAAAGAAGAGGCGCCGAAGTAATGAGCATGAATCTTGTAACGACGCTCTACTTGATCGCGTCGATCTGCTTCATCCAGGCCCTCAAAGGCCTGTCGCACCCAACCACGTCCCGGCGCGGCAATGTGTACGGCATGCTCGGCATGGCGTTGGCGATCCTCACCACCGTAGGCCTCATCTATAAGCTGGGCGCAGAGCTTGCCACCGCCGGCATCGGTTACGTCATCGTCGGTCTGCTGGTCGGCGGCACCGCCGGCTCGATCATGGCCAAGCGCGTCGAGATGACCAAGATGCCGGAACTGGTCGCCTTCATGCACAGCATGATTGGTATGGCTGCGGTGTTCATCGCCATTGCTGCGGTTGTTGAGCCGCAATCGCTAGGCATCGTCAAGCAACTGGGCGACGCGATTCCGGCTGGTAACCGTCTGGAGCTGTTCCTCGGCGCGGCCATCGGTGCAATCACCTTCTCCGGTTCGGTGATCGCCTTCGGCAAGCTGTCGGGCAAATACAAGTTCCGCCTGTTCCAGGGCGCACCGGTACAGTTCGGCGGGCAGCACAAGTTGAACCTGCTGCTGGGCCTGGCGACACTGGGCCTCGGCGTGACCTTCATGCTGACTGGCAACCTGAGTGCCTTCGCCTTGATGCTGGCCCTGGCCTTCGTGCTTGGCGTGCTGATCATCATCCCGATTGGCGGCGCGGACATGCCGGTCGTCGTGTCGATGCTCAACAGCTACTCCGGCTGGGCGGCGGCGGGTATCGGCTTCTCGCTGAACAACTCGATGCTGATCATTGCCGGCTCGCTGGTGGGCTCCAGCGGTGCAATCCTCTCGTACATCATGTGCAAGGCGATGAACCGTTCCTTCTTTAATGTGCTGCTTGGCGGCTTCGGCAACACAGCCGATGCAGGTCCGGCCGGCGCCAAGGAAGCCCGCCCGGTGAAATCCGGCTCGGCTGACGACGCGACGTTCCTGCTGACCAACGCCGACACCGTGATCATCGTTCCGGGCTACGGCCTGGCAGTGGCACGGGCGCAGCACGCGCTGAAAGAACTGACCGAGAAGCTGACCCATCGCGGTGTGACCGTGAAGTACGCGATCCATCCGGTTGCCGGTCGGATGCCTGGCCACATGAACGTATTGCTGGCCGAGGCCGAAGTGCCTTACGACCAAGTGTTCGAGATGGAAGACATCAACTCCGAGTTCGGTCAGGCCGACGTGGTGCTGGTGTTGGGCGCCAACGACGTGGTCAACCCGGCCGCGAAGAACGATCCGAAGTCGCCGATTGCCGGCATGCCGATCCTGGAAGCGTTCAAGGCCAAGACCATCATCGTCAACAAACGCTCGATGGCCAGCGGCTATGCCGGTCTGGATAACGAACTGTTTTACCTGGACAAGACCATGATGGTTTTTGGCGACGCCAAGAAAGTCATCGAAGACATGGTCAAAGCCGTCGAGTAACCCTCATCGGCACACAGAACGCCCCGACTCGTCGGGGCGTTTTTGTTTGCGCAAATCGTCGGACAAAACTACGCTTTTGTTACCGATCCGGTAATGGTGTTTTGCGCCAAAGGCCCGAAATAGACGCCTCGTTTGCGACCTTGGTAGCGGGACAGGAGTCGGTGTAATTCACTAGACTGCGCATCCTGCTACCCGTTGCCCGAGATAACAATCCATGTACCGTGACCGTATTCGCCTGCCTTCCTTGTTGGATAAAGTGATGAGCGCCGCCGACGCCGCCGCTCTGATTGAGGACGGCATGACCGTCGGCATGAGTGGCTTCACCCGCGCCGGCGAAGCCAAAGCCGTACCCCAGGCTCTGGCCGAGCGCGCCAAGGTCTCGCCGTTGAAAATCACCCTGATGACCGGCGCCAGCCTGGGCAACGACCTCGACAAACAGCTCACCGAAGCCGGCGTACTGTCGCGACGCATGCCGTTCCAGGTCGACAGCACCCTGCGCAAGGCTATTAATGCGGGCGAGGTGATGTTCATCGACCAGCACCTCTCGGAAACCGTGGAGCAACTGCGCAACCAGCAACTCAAGTTGCCGGACATCGCTGTAATTGAAGCGGTGGCGATCACCGAGCACGGTCATATCGTGCCAACCACGTCGGTTGGCAACTCGGCCAGCTTCGCGATTTTCGCCAAACACGTGATCGTCGAGATCAACATGGCGCACAACCCGAATCTCGAAGGCCTGCACGACATTTATATCCCCACTTATCGCCCGACCCGCACGCCGATTCCGCTGGTGAAAGTCGATGACCGCATTGGCAGCACTGCCATCCCGATCCCGCCGGAGAAGATCGTCGCGATCGTGATCACCAATCAACCGGACTCGCCGTCCACCGTATTGCCACCCGATGCCGACACCCAAGCCATCGCGGATCACCTGATCAACTTCTTCAAGCAAGAGGTGGCTGCCGGGCGCATGACCAACAAGCTCGGCCCGCTGCAGGCCGGCATCGGCACCATTGCCAACTCGGTGATGTGTGGCCTGATTGATTCGCCATTCGAAGACCTGACCATGTACTCCGAGGTGCTGCAGGATTCGACCTTCGACCTGATCGATGCCGGCAAACTGAGCTTCGCATCGGGCAGCTCGATTACCTTGTCGAGTCGCCGCAACGCCGATGTGTTTGGCAACCTCGAGCGCTACAAGGACAAACTGGTCCTGCGCCCACAGGAAATCTCCAACCACCCTGAGGTGGTGCGCCGCCTGGGCATCATCGGCGTCAACACCGCCCTGGAGTTCGACCTCTACGGCAACGTCAACTCCACCCACGTCTGCGGCACACGAATGATGAACGGCATTGGCGGCTCGGGCGACTTTGCGCGCAATGCGCATTTGTCGGTCTTCGTTACCAAATCGATCGCCAAGGGCGGCGCGATCTCCAGTGTCGTGCCGATGGTCAGCCACGTTGACCACACAGAGCATGACGTCGACATCCTGGTCACCGAGATCGGCCTTGCAGACTTGCGCGGGCTGGCACCCCGGGAGCGGGCGCGGGTCATCATCGACAACTGCGTGCACCCTGACTATCGCCAGGCCCTGGACAACTACTTCGCCGCCGCTTGCGCGATTGGCGGGCACACGCCGCATATCCTCCGTGATGCGCTGAGCTGGCACATCAACCTGGAAGAAACCGGGCGCATGCTCAAGGCGTAATTGGTACAGATGGCGGCTGGCGCAAACACAATTTCGTCAGCCTGCCGTTGCCAAGCATAATTCTGTTTAAAACTGTACTGCTGTACTGGTCATTTCCTACCGTAATTGCCTACCTTTTCAGGCCGAACGAGCAAAAACGCACGATATCGGTGCAGACAGGTACAGTTGCCTCAATTTAGACCAGTACACCCACTATTAACAGTTAACTGGTCCCTCACAATACAGGTGAACTGTATCTACAGAGACTAGGCAAACGAGAGGATCATGGGCACCAGTTAAACCACTACCTAATCCCGCCACAAGCGGAAGGATGTCAATCATGGAACGTACACTCAGTTCCGACCTGTTCTTCGAAGACACTGCTGCAAAGACCCAGGCTTCCATGCCTCTGCGCGTTATCGCCAACCTGATGCTGTGGCAGCGCCGCATCTCCAGCCGCCACCAACTGGCTCGCCTGGATTCGCGTCTGCTGGCTGACGCCGGGATTAGCGAAGCACAACGCTACGAAGAGCTGAGCAAGCCGTTCTGGCGCTAACTTAGCGTCGCTGGCCCTGACCCATCGGGTCCACTGCCAGCATCCCAGATTGAAAAAACAAAGCCCGTCGTGGGAAACCACGACGGGCTTTGTCGTTTTGGGCTGGAAACCCGAAAAACAAAGGGCGTTCTACAAAACCAGTACAGTTATCTAATTTCTACATCTGTATAAGTACAATTTCAGCGCAGTGTGCCTGTTTCACAAGAACGGAGGGGATCACCATGGAATCTCATTTCCAAGCACAAGGATCGCGCCATGAATCACTTACAAGATGTTTCCGCTCCCGCGCCGCAATCAAAACCTTGTAAACCTTGGCTTCAACGCGCGTGGACAACTCTTTCCCGTTGCCTGGAACGAGCCAGAACCCGGCGTTTGTTGGGGCAACTCAATGCGCAGCAACTATCAGACTTGGGCATCAGCCACGCCGATCGCCTCATGGAACTGGATAAACCGTTCTGGCGCTAATGTCCTGCCAGCACAGACGGGACTGTTCGAACGGGTAAAAGCGCCTAATATCCAATCAGAACGTGGCGAGCGCTGCAGGACAGACGTCTGATCCCGCAGATACCTCGCTACCTCTCAATCGGTTATCCAAAGGAGTTACACCATGTCCCGTCTTCGTCTGCTCAGCGCTGCTGCCCTGCTTGCCGTGGCGGCCAATTCCCACGCCACCAGCTTTATCGTGACCACCGATGCGGTCGTCAATGCCCTCAAAGCCACGTCCGACGCAACCACCGACGTCGTTTCCTCTTCTTTCAAGGACAACAAGATTGTGCGTGAAGCGCGCGATGATGCGGCCAGCTTCGTCGCCAGCGAAGGCGCCATCCGCGGCGTAAAACTGGAAAGTGCACTCGATTACATTCGCCACCAGGCGCCACAGCTGAGCGCAACCGATGCACAACTGGCACAAGCCATCCTGACCATCTAAGCGATACCTGACGCGGGACACGCCCAACGTGTCCCCATGTTTCGGCACTGGCTCTAGACCGGGTGTTGCGCTAGCCTTGGGACTCGCTTTCAGCTATCGAGTCTCATGCATTTTCATTCAAGGTTGTTGCTCACACCCCTACTGCTTGTGGCCTGCTGGTCGGGCCCGGCACAGGCTTTCGATGCCTTCAATCTTTCCACGCAAGGCACTGTCGCCAGTGGTTATGGCACCAGTCTGGTGACCTCCGCACCCTTCGACCGTAAACTGCTGCTCGCCGCGCACGATGATGCCGCGGCATTCATCGCCAGTGACGGTCAATTACGCGGAGCACAGCTGGAATCGGCCTTGATTTACCTGCGCCATACCCGGCCAAAACTTCATGCAAGCGACCTTGAACTGGCACAAGCAATTCTCGTCCAATAGTTATCCTTGTTTCTCCGGAGTTGTTCCATGCGTAACCCGCTGATTGCCGCCACCCTTGGCCTGCTGTTGTTGGCTGACGTGGCCCAGGCCCATACCCTGGTAGCCACCAGTAACATGCTCATTCGTGCCACCCAGCGCACGCTTGATTTCACCTCGGACACCACCACCTCCATCCGTGACTCGAAGATCATTCGCGAAGCCCAAGATGACGCAGCCAGTTTCGTGGCCAGCGATGGCGATATTCGCGGCGCGCACCTCGAAGCGGCTTTCAATACCCTACGCATTCGCGTGCCGGAAGCCCGGGATGCCAGTGATCAGGTACTCGCCGAAGCCATCCTCGCACTGTGAGGCCGTCAGTCGCCTGGCTGCTGGCCGGGGTCATGATGCTGCTCGGCAGCGCGGCCCACGCCAGCCTGCAATTACAGCTCAAGACTGAAGGCCTCAGCCCCGCACAACAGCAAGCCAGCCAGGCATTGCTCGATGAAGCCATGCAGGCGCTGCCGCCGCGGTTCATCGAGCAACTGGACCGACGTATCGATGTCGGCTGGACCGACGACATGCCGAGCAACGCCTACGGCCAGGCGACGCTGGTGTCCGAACTCGACTTGAATCGCAACCTGCTCGCCAGCCTCACCGACGGCAGCGCCGCGACCAAGAAGACCTATCGCCCCCATGGCACCGTCCGCCGGGAAATGCTCGCCACGGTGTTGCACGAACTCACCCACATTTACGACCGTTCGCGCCTGTGGCCAGACGCCGAGCGCAAACTGATTCAACACTGCACCCGACGCAGCAACAGCGCCGGACTGGTCGGTATTCCCGATCAGTGCCGTGGCCAGAATGATCGGCGCTTTACCCTCAGCGACGATCCGCGCCTGCTCGACCTCGCTGGCTGGCAACAATACGTCGGCCGTCGCGGCGAACGTGAACAGCACAACCGCCAGATCGCGCGTAGCCCGGACATTTACGAAACGGACAGCCCCAAAGAGTTCGTTGCGGTCAACATGGAGTATTTCCTCCTCGACCCAAGCTACGCCTGTCGGCGTCCGGCGCTGTATCGCTACTACCAGGAACACTTCGGCTGGGCGCCAGCGGCGAAAGACACCTGCGCCAAAACCTTCGCCTTCCTCAACGCCGGCAATGACTTTGCCAAAACACCCCTCGGGCAGGTTGATCCGGAACGGGTGTATGCGGTCGACTACCTGCTGGCCGAAGCCAACCAGAACTGGGTCAGTCGCTGGGGCCACAGCATGTTGCGGCTGGTGATTTGTGCGCCGGGACGACCACGAGGCCCCGACTGCCGTCTCGATCTGGACCAGCATCTGGTCTTGTCCTATCGCGCCTTCGTCGGTGATGTACAGCTCTCGAGTTGGGACGGACTGGTCGGCAAATACCCCTCGCGCCTGTTCGTCCTCCCGCTCGCCCAGGTCATCGACGAGTACACCAAGACCGAACTGCGCAGCCTGGCTTCGGTGCCGCTGAACCTGTCGCGCAATGAGATCGAAGATGTGGTGGAGCGTGCCGCGGAGATGCACTGGAGTTACGACGGCAACTACTTCTTCCTCTCCAACAATTGTGCGGTGGAAGAACTGAAACTGCTGCGAGGCGGCACCAACAACCCAAAACTGGTCGGGCTCGACAACATCATGCCCAACGGCTTGCTGGCGGTGCTGAAGGGCCGGGGACTGGCCGACACCAGCGTGCTGGATGATCCACGCGAAGCGCTACGACTGGGCTATCGCTTCGACTCCTTCCGCGACCGCTATCAAGCCATGTTCGAAGTGCTGAAAAAACGCTTGCCGATCAAACAGGACAAAGTCGAGGACTGGCTGGCATTAAAAGCGGTCGAGCGCCGGCAATGGTTCGAACAGGCTGACCTGCGCACCAGCGCGGCACTGCTGTTGTTGGAACAAGCGGCCCTGCGCCAACAATTGCTGCTGGCCCAGGACGAGGTCAAGCAGCGCTACCTCGGCGCGCGGAACCTGGAAAACGGCGGCATGGACAAGGCCAATGCGACCTTGCAACAGCTCCTCGCCAATAGCGGCTACCTCAGTCGCCCGGCCGAACTGCTCGGCAGTGGCGGTTACGGGTTGCCCCAACCGAGTGAGTCGCAACGCCTGGAATCGGAAAGCAGCCTGCGCCAAAAGCAGCTGCTGGTGCTGACTGGCGATCTGGACAAGGAAGTGCGAGCGCTGCTCGAACCGGACCGCGCAGCGGAAATGGCCGCCAATGAAGCCAACCTGAAGCAGGTTGGTGAGCATCTACGCAAGCTGCACAAAGCCGCCGGCGGGTTGGAACTGCCATAAGAAAAAGGGCTTCGTGGATAGTCCGCGAAGCCCTTTTTTTGCCTGTACGTTAGATCAAAGCACCCCCTCCAGAACTTCGTACACAATCCCGGTGCCGACGGCGATCAGCACAATGTCACCCCCTGCCCGGCGCCATTCGTACCCTGGGTAATACGGCAGGCGACCGAGCGCGCGATTGTCCAGACGCTCACCGTAATAGCCGTGAGGCAACGGCCGGCCGCGCTCCAGATGTATACCTGGAGGTGGCGGCGCACCGCGCACGAAATATTCGTGGTGTTCGTGGATCGTCTGACGCACCGGACCGAAGTCGCGCGGCGGAGGGCCACCGCGATGGTTGTCCTGATGATCGCGGTGATCATCCCCATGATTGTCGCCATGGTTATCGTACTGGCCCTGTTGCGGGCCGCCGTGGTCGTGATCGTCGCGCTGATCGGCGCTCGCGTGCAGCAACGGGGTAGCGCTCAACATCAGCACGCCCAGGCTGGCAATCAGACGTTTCGGCATTTTCATCGGGTCTTTCCTCACTGCACTTACAGCAAAAAGGGCTTCAGAACGTAGTCCTGAAGCCCTCGATCTTGCTGTTTAGTCTGTGCCGCGAGGCGCTAATTCCTCTGTATCAGGAACTTTACCTTCAGCTGACGCGAGCCTTACGCACACCTTCTGCCAGCGCCGCGCAAAGGCTCAGCACGCCATCAATCGCCTGATCCGGCGTCGAAGCGTTAGCGATGTGATCGATCAACGCCGAGCCCACCACCACACCGTCGGCCAGACGCGCAATGGACGCGGCTTGCTCTGGGGTCCGAATGCCGAAACCAATGCTGATCGGCAAATCAGTGTGGCGACGCAGACGGGCAACCGCCTCTTCAACGTGTTCCAGTGTCGCCGCACCTGCGCCGGTCACGCCGGCAACCGACACGTAGTAAACGAAGCCGGAGCTGCCGTTCAGAACGGTCGGCAAGCGAACGTCATCGGTGGTCGGGGTGGTCAGACGAATGAAGTCCAGGCCCGCAGCCTGAGCCGGGTCGCACAACTCGCCGTTATGTTCCGGCGGCAAGTCGACCACGATCAGGCCATCAACGCCGGCCGCTTTGGCATCGGCAATAAAGCGTGGCACGCCGTACATGTGGATCGGGTTGAAGTAGCCCATCAACACCAGCGGCGTCTCGGTATTGCCTTCACGGAACTCGCGAACCATTTGCAGGGTTTTCGCCAGGTTCTGCTTGGCACCCAGGGCGCGGATGTTGGCCAGCTGAATCGCCGGGCCATCGGCCATTGGATCGGTGAAGGGCATGCCCAACTCGATCACATCGGCACCGGCCGCGGGCAAACCTTTAAGGATCGCCAGGGACGTGTCGTAGCTCGGGTCGCCCGCGGTGACGAAGGTCACCAGGGCAGCGCGGTTCTGTTCCTTGAGTTCGGCAAAGCGCGTTTGCAGGCGGCTCATCAGTGTTTCTCCTGCTTTGATTGTTCCATATGGTGCATCACGGTTTGCATGTCTTTGTCGCCACGGCCGGACAGGTTGACCACCATCAGGTGATCTTTCGGCAGGGTCGGTGCGCGTTTGAACACTTCGGCCAGGGCGTGGGCGCTTTCCAGTGCAGGAATGATCCCTTCCAGGCGGCAGCATTTGTGGAACGCATCGAGGGCTTCGTCGTCGGTCACCGAGGTGTACTGAACGCGGCCGATGTCATGCAACCACGCATGTTCCGGGCCGATACCCGGGTAGTCGAGGCCGGCGGAAATCGAGTGGGCGTCGATGATCTGACCATCGTCGTCCTGCAACAGGAAGGTGCGGTTACCGTGCAGCACGCCCGGCACGCCGCCATTCAGGCTGGCTGCATGCTTGCCGGTTTCGATGCCGTAACCGGCAGCTTCTACACCAATGATCTCGACGCTCTTGTCGTCCAGGAACGGGTGAAACAGGCCCATGGCGTTGGAACCACCGCCGATGCACGCCACCAGGCTGTCCGGCAGACGGCCTTCCTGGGCTTGCAACTGATCGCGGGTTTCCTTGCCGATCACGGCCTGGAAGTCGCGAACCATGGCTGGATAAGGGTGCGGACCGGCCACGGTGCCGATCAGGTAGAAGGTGCTGTCAACGTTGGTCACCCAGTCACGAAGTGCTTCGTTCATTGCGTCTTTCAGGGTGCCGGTGCCGGCCACGACCGGGATCACTTCAGCGCCAAGCAGCTTCATGCGGAACACGTTGGCTTGCTGACGCTCGATGTCGGTGGTGCCCATGTAGATCACGCAGTCGAGACCGAAACGCGCAGCCACGGTGGCAGTCGCCACGCCGTGCATGCCCGCGCCGGTTTCGGCGATGATGCGTTTCTTGCCCATGCGCCGCGCCAGCAGGATCTGGCCGATGCAGTTGTTGATCTTGTGCGCGCCGGTGTGGTTCAGCTCTTCGCGCTTGAGGTAAATCTTCGCGCCGCCGCAGAACTCGGTCAGGCGTTCGGCATAGTAAAGAGGACTTGGACGTCCGACATAGTCACGCTGGAAGTAGGCCAATTCTTCTTTGAATGCCGGATCTTCCTTGGCCGCTTCGTATTCGCGGGCCAGGTCGAGGATCAACGGCATCAGGGTTTCGGCGACGTAGCGGCCGCCGAACGCGCCAAACAGGCCGTTGGCGTCGGGGCCGTTGCGCAGATTAGTCTGAGTCATGGGTCGCTCCAGTGAATGCGTGAATGACAATGCGCTTAACTCTACCCCTGACGCCCCGACCTGAAAACCGATAAGATCGCCGCAACCTGTCAGGAAAACTCACAGATCCCATGAGCCACGACCTTCCCCCGTTGAACGCCCTTCGCGCCTTCGAAGCCACTGCCCGCCTGAACAGCGTCAGCCAGGCTGCCGAACAGCTGCACGTTACCCATGGTGCGGTCAGCCGACAGCTCAAGGTGCTCGAAGAACACCTCGGGGTCAGTCTGTTCATCAAGGACGGTCGCGGCCTTAAACTCACAGATGCCGGCATTCGATTGCGCGACGCCAGCAGCGAAGCGTTCGAGCGCTTACGCACGGTGTGTGCAGAACTGACGCAAAGCACCGCCGATGCGCCCTTCGTGCTCGGTTGCTCGGGAAGCTTGCTCGCACGCTGGTTTATTCCCCGCCTGGGACGGCTGAATGCGGACCTGCCAGACCTGCGCCTGCACCTGTCCGCCGGCGAAGGTGATCTCGATCCACGTCGGCCGGGGCTTGATGCATTGCTGGTGTTTGCGGAACCGCCATGGCCTGCAGACATGCAGGTCTATGAGTTGATCAGCGAGCGGATCGGTCCGGTCATGAGTCCGCGATTCGCGGGATACGAAAGGTTGCAAGGCGCGCCGGCCACAGCGCTGTTGAACGAACCGTTGTTACACACCACTTCGCGCCCCCAAGCGTGGCCGAGTTGGGCGCAGCAAAGCGGCCTCGACGCCAAGGCGTTGAAGTACGGTCAGGGATTTGAGCATTTGTATTACTTGCTGGAAGCCGCAGTGGCCGGCCTGGGAGTGGCGATTGCGCCGGAACCGCTGGTGGCCGAGGACGTGAAGGCCGGTCGCCTGGTTGCGCCATGGGGCTTCAGTGAAACCCCGGCGCAACTGGCGTTGTGGTTACCCAAGCGCGCCGCAGACGGGCGGGCTCGGCAACTGGCGCAGTGGCTCAAGAACGAACTGCACCGAGCGGATTAATCCCCGCGTTTGCACAGCAGGTAGGCCGCAAGCAGACCTAGCGCACCCACGGCAACACCGGCCGTCGTCCAAGGGTGCTCCTGGGCATAGTCCCGAGTGGCGATCCCGGTTTCACGGGTTTTGACTTTGACGTCTTCGTACGCATCGCTGAGCAGATGACGCGAATGTTTCAGCGCACTTTCAGCGTTGGCTTTCAGGGTCTTGAGGGTTCGACGCGACTCGTCCGATGCATCGTCTTTGAGGCTTTCCAACGATTTCAGCAGACTCTCGATTTCGGCTTCCATGCTTTGCAATGAGGCTTTACGTAATGAAGTGTTGGCCATGGTGGCTCTCCTGCATTGATTGAGTTGCGTGTGTTGGTTGGGACTTCAGGGGTTGGAGAAAGTGCAGTAAATCTGCACAGCCCTTTCGGATTGGCCGACGCCAGTAAGACGAAAAATCACTGCTAGGCTGTAATTCACACCCTGAGGAGATCGCCATGACTGACCATCACACCTACAAAAAAGTCGAACTGGTCGGCTCGTCCACCAGCAGCATTGAAGACGCCATCAATAACGCGCTGGCCGAAGCCAGCAAAAGCCTCAAGCACATGGAATGGTTTGAAGTGACCGAAACCCGCGGGCACATCAAGGACGGCAAGGCGGCGCACTTTCAGGTGACGCTCAAAGTCGGGTTCCGGATTGCCAGCAGCTGAGTTTGAGCTAGTCTTCTGAACTTGCGCGCTGGCCGAGTGCCATAGGGAATGGCAAAGCGCTACTTGTGTACATCCGGAAATGGCCGGATGACCCTTTTGATCCGACCAGGGAATGCGACCAATGAAGAAGTTTATGTTGGCAGTAGGTTTGTTAAGCCTTGCGGGTACAGCGCTTGCTGACGGCAAGTCGTGCGAAGAGCTAAAAGCCGAAATCGCCGCGAAGCTGGATGCCAAGGGCGTTTCTGGTTACTCGCTGGAAATTGTCGATAAAGGTGCCGCCGCTGGCGCGAAAGTTGTCGGCAAATGCGAAAAAGGCGCCAAGGAAATCGTCTACAAGCGCGGTTAATCCCGCACAGATGTGAAAAGCCGACGCAATGCGTCGGCTTTTTTATGCGCGTCTTTGCAGTTTCAGCCCTTCATGACCTGTGCCAGCAGTTCATAGGAGTGAACACGATCAGCGTGCTCATACAGGTCGCAGGTAAAAATCAGCTCGTCGGCTTGCGTCTGCTCAACCAGCACGTCCAGTTTGGCGCGGATTTTCTGCGGGCTGCCCACCATGGCCAATCCGAGGAAATCACTGACCGCTTCGCGTTCATGCGGCAGCCATAACCCGTCCATGGTTTTCACCGGCGGACGCTGCACCAGACTCTGCCCACGCATCAACGCGAGAATCCGCTGGTAGACCGATGTCGCCAGATAATCGGCCTGTTCATCGGTATCCGCCGCCACCAGCGGCACGCCGAGCATCACGTAGGGTTTATCCAGTACCGCTGAAGGCTTGAAGTGATTGCGGTAGACGCGAATCGCCTCATGCATGAAACGCGGGGCGAAATGAGAGGCGAAGGCGTAGGGCAAACCGCGCTCGCCGGCCAGTTGTGCGCTGAACAGGCTGGAGCCCAGCAACCAGACCGGGACGTTGGTGCCGGTGCCGGGCATGGCGATGATCCGCTGGTCCGGGGTGCGCGGGCCGAGGTAACGCATCAGTTCGGCCACGTCTTCCGGGAAGTCGTCGGCACTGCCGGAGCGTTCGCGGCGCAGCGCGCGGGCGGTCATTTGATCGGAACCGGGCGCGCGGCCCAGGCCAAGGTCAATACGCCCCGGATACAGACTTTCCAAGGTGCCGAACTGCTCGGCGATCACCAACGGCGCGTGGTTAGGCAGCATTACTCCACCCGAGCCGACGCGAATGGTCGAGGTGCCACCCGCCAGATAACCCAGCAAAACCGACGTCGCCGAGCTGGCGATGCCGTCCATGTTGTGGTGTTCGGCGACCCAGAAGCGGTTGTAGCCGAATTTTTCGACGTGTTGCGCCAGATCCAGAGAGTTGCGCAGCGACTGGGCCGCGCTGCCGTTTTCCCGCACGGGCACCAGATCAAGGGTCGAGAACTTGATGTCGGACAGTCGTTTCATAAACCTGCTTCTCCAATTGAGGTCGCAGGTTTTTTCTCGTAAACGAAAACCTGCCGAATCCGTAAGCGTGTTTCATCAATAAGGGCATATACCCGAGTTTCAATAGCCAAGGCAAAAAAACCTACGAAAACGGTAGGAATTAACCAGATCGGGTGAACTTTGCAACGCCGACTATCCTCAGAACCCTTAGCAACCGAAAACCACGAAGGCGCGACGCTCGTGCCGGGAACTTGAGGAGGCAGATATGGCTATTACGAAGAAAGCATCGGCTCATTGGGAAGGTGACCTGAAAACCGGCATCGGCTCGATCTCCACTGAAACCGGCGTACTCAGAGAAGCACCTTACGGCTTCAAGGCGCGCTTCGAAGGCGGCAAGGGCACCAATCCGGAAGAGTTGATCGGCGCGGCTCATGCTGGCTGTTTCTCCATGGCGTTTTCAATGATTCTGGGCGATGCCGGTCTCAAGGCTGACAGCATCGATACTAATGCAGAGGTCACCCTGGACCAGGTGGACGGCGGTTTTGCGATCACGGCCGTGAAGTTGATCCTCAAGGCGAAAATCCCTGGGGCGACCCAGGCGCAATTCGAGGAACTGAGCAATAAAGCCAAAGAAGGCTGCCCGGTTTCCAAAGTGCTGAATGCGAAAATCAGTCTGGATGCAACGCTGCTCGGCTGAGTACAGCGTTTCGCAGTAACGGATAAAAGATCGCAGCTTCAAGCAGGCTGCGGTCTTTTTTTGCGCTCGGACAAAACCTGACCCGCGAAATTGTGGTCGAATAAATGACAGCAGTGAAAGCGCATTACCCTGCGCGCTGCTTCAAAGGAGCTTCAACCATGAAACGTTTTGCCTTGGCGGTTATCTGTTGCGCACTGGCCACATCGGCCCTTGCCGCACCGAAATCCTGTGAAGAATTGAAGGCCGAAATCGAAGCCAAGATTCAGGCCAACAACGTCTCGTCCTACACCCTGGAAATCGTCACCAACGAAGATGTACACGATCAGAACATGGTCGTAGGCACCTGCGACGGCGGTACCAAGAAAATCATCTACCAGAAAAACGACCGCTGATTCGCCTCACAGGCAATAGGACTCACTGTCTTCAGCGACAATCTCGCGCTTGGCGTTGTACAGCCGGGCGCCGGGCGTGAACACGATTGACTGGCCGACCAGCACATAACGCTGGCCGGCTTCGAAATGATCGTACTTGATCGTCAGGTAGCACAGCCGTTCCGATGGACCGTCCATGACGCCCAAGCCGCCCCCACCGGGCACTTCAAAATCGAATCGAACGAGTAACACGTGGCTGCCGGGCGTGACCTGGAAAAAGCGCCCGTCATTCAACCGCTGCTTGTCCAGTCGCTCGGCCATCAACAACTTGTCGTTGGGGAATGGCACAGAGAAGTCGACCCAGGCCATCTGCGGATTGACCGGCGGCAATGGGCTCTGGCAGCCAGCAACAACACTGGCGGCGAGCAACAGCATTAACCTGCGCATGATGAATGTCCCAATGATTTGGTCATTCAGCATACCGCCGATCAGGTGTGTTGGCAGCCTGCCGGTGTGCCTTGACCTATCACTTTTCGCTGTTGGTTATAGAGCTTCGCCCATGGCCGAAAACCGATGTTCCCCGCTTGCAACTGATAGCGCTCACCGGCGCTGAAGTCACTGAATTTCACGTTCAGCTGGCAGTCACGCCACAGCGGCTCGGCATCCGGGCCGATATTGGTCGGCTGGACCGCGAACTGGTAGCGCACCGTCAGCTCATGGCTACCGGGCTGCACCTGGAAATAGCGCTTGTCGCTGGAGGCTTTATCGTCGACTTCCACCGCTTGCAGTGCCGTGTCTTGCTGTTTTGATTCCAGATCAATCCACGCTTGCGCCGGATCGTGGTGAGGGAATCCGAATCCAGCACAGCCCGTCAGCAACAACAGGCCCCCCGTCAGCATCAACTTGTGCATAGCGCAGCTCCAGTCAGGCGGGATAGTCTTGCGGGCAGACTTTCCAGGGATGATTTTATTTTGATCAGGCCGTTTCCATGCCTTGGGTTACTTGATCGCGTTTTGCGCGTTTTGTTTCCGAGTGTGTTGCTTTTGTTACTCAACGGTTGCGCCAGCGTCAGCTATTACGGTCAATTGGCCAGTGGCCAGCTGCAATTGCTGCGGGCCCGTGAGCCGGTTGCCGAGGTGGTTGCCGATCCCTCCCGCGATCAGAAACTGCGTGCGCACCTGGCCCAATCGCAAAAAGCCCGCACGTTCGCCAGTGAGCATCTGCACCTGCCGGACAACCAAAGCTATCGCCTGTATGCCGACATAGGCCGGCCGTACGTGGTCTGGAATGTCTTCGTCACCCCGGAATTCTCTCTCAAGCCGCAAAACCATTGCTTCCCGATCGCCGGCTGCGTCGCCTATCGCGGCTACTACAGCCAGAGCGCCGCCCGAGGCGAGGCCGCCATGCAGCGCCTGCAAGGTATGGACGTTTCGATTGGCGGTGTCGAGGCGTACTCGACGCTTGGCTGGTTCAACGATCCGATCATCAGCTCAATGATGGGTTGGGGCGACGAGCGGCTGGCGACCCTGATTTTCCATGAGCTGGCGCATCAACGTGTTTATGTGAAGGACGACACTGAATTCAACGAGTCTTTCGCCAGCTTCGTCGAGCAGGAAGGCACGCGCCAATGGCGTGCATCCCGCGGCCTGGCGCCGGACAACGGCGCACAGGTGCAGCGACGGGATCAATTCACGCAACTGGTGCTGGACACTCGCACGCGCCTTGAAACGCTCTACGCCCTGCCCTTGCCGGCGGACCAGATGCGCCAGCGCAAGGCCGCTGAGTTCGAGCGACTGCGCAGCGAATATCGGCAGTTACGTGACAGCCAATGGGCCGGGGACAGGCGTTACGACGCTTGGGTCAACGCACCGATGAACAATGCCAGGCTGTTGCCGTTTGGGTTGTATGACCAATGGGTGCCGGGGTTTGCGGCGTTGTTTCGGCAGGAGGGCGGGGATTGGGTGAGGTTTTATGCGGCGGTCGAGAAGCTGGGGGTGTTGCCGGTTGGGGAGCGTAAGGCGGCGTTGAAGGTTTTGGCAGAATCGAAAATTTCTGCCGGCTGAGCGGGCCTCTTCGCGAGCAGGCTCGCTCCCACAATGGACCGGTGTTCACAAATCCCATGTGGGAGCGAGCCTGCTCGCGATTGGCTTTGATCAGCGCTGCAAAAACGCCTGATGCATCTCATCCAGCGTTTCAAAGTGATAAGTCGGCGCTTCTGCACTCAACTCTTCGTGGCTACCAAACCCGTAACCCACAGCCGCTGCATCCAGCCCATTACTGCGCGCACCGATCAGGTCATGCTTACGATCACCGATCATCAGGGTATTGGCAGGATCCAGCCCCTCTTCAGCCATCAAATGCGCAATCAACTCAACCTTATTCGTCCGCGTCCCGTCCAGTTCACTGCCGTAAATCACCTTGAAGTGCTTGGCGAAGTCAAAGTGCCGGGCGATTTCGCGGGCGAACACCCAGGGTTTGGACGTCGCGATGTACAACTGACGCCCTTGCCCACCCAGCGTTTCCAGCAGCGGGGTGACGCCGTCGAACACGCGGTTCTCGTAGAGGCCGGTGACTTTGAAGCGTTCGCGATAGAAATTCACCGCCTCCCAGGCCTTGGGCTCATCGAAGTCGTAAAACTGCATGAACGCCTGCAACAACGGCGGGCCGATGAAGTGTTCGAGTTTCGTCAGGTCAGGCTCATCGATACCCAGTTTGCTCAGGGCGAACTGGATCGAACGCGTGATGCCCTCGCGCGGGTCGGTCAGGGTGCCATCGAGGTCGAATAAAACGGTTTGGTAATGCATGAGTAATCCTGGGCAATAACGGGACGAATCAGAGCTGGTCGTAACCTTCTGCCAGATGCAGATCCTTGAGCTTCGCGTAATTCGCCGCGCTGTAGGTGAAAAAGGCTTTTTCCTTGTCGGTCAGCGGGCGGATCTGTTTCACCGGGCTGCCCACATAGAGGAAGCCGCTTTCCAGGCGTTTGCCCGGCGGCACCAGGCTGCCAGCGCCGATGATCACGTCATCCTCGACCACCGCACCGTCCATGACGATGCTGCCCATGCCGATCAGCACCCGGCTGCCCACGCTGCACCCGTGCAGCATGACTTTGTGCGCGATGGTCACATCGTCGCCGATCAGCAACGGGAAGCCATCGGGATTGAACGGGCCGGCATGGGTGATGTGCAGCACGCACCCGTCCTGAACACTGGTACGCGCGCCGATGCGGATGCGGTGCATGTCGCCGCGGATCACTGTCAGCGGCCAGACAGAGCTGTCTTCGCCGATTTCAACGTCGCCGATTACCACCGCCGATCCGTCGACAAAAGCGCCTTTGCCCAGCAGCGGCGTGTGGTTCTGGTACTTGCGAAGGTTCACGATAGGGTTTCTCTCTGTTGCTGATAGCTGCGGTGAGCGTCGATTGTAATTAAGATGGCCGCATGTTTCTTCCAGCCAAGGTGCCAACCGTGAGCGTGAACAACCCTCTTCTGCAGTCCTACGACCTGCCGCCGTTCTCGGCGATCCGTGCCGAACACGTGCAACCGGCCATTGAACAGATCCTGGCTGACAACCGCGCCGCCATTATCGAGATCCTCAAGACCCAGGGCAAACAACCGACCTGGGCCGGCCTGGTGCTGGCGATGGACGAGCTCAATGATCGCCTGGGCGCCGCCTGGAGCCCGGTCAGCCACTTGAATGCCGTGTGCAACAGCGCCGAATTGCGTGAAGCCTACGAATCCTGCCTCCCAGCCTTGAGCGCCTATTCCACCGAGCTGGGCCAGAACCGCGAGCTGTTCGAAGCCTTCGAAGCCCTGGCCAACAGCCCGCAAGCTGCCGGTTTCGATGTGGCGCAGAAAACTATCCTGGAACACTCCCTGCGCGACTTCCGCCTGTCGGGTATTGATCTGCCGGAAGCCGAGCAAAAGCGTTACGCCGAAGTGCAGAGCAAGCTCTCGGAACTGGGCAGCCGTTTCTCCAACCAACTGCTCGACGCCACTCAGGCCTGGACCAAACACGTCACCGATGAAGCCACTCTCGCCGGCCTGACCGATTCGTCCAAGGCACAAATGGCTGCCGCCGCACAGGCCAAGGGCCTCGAAGGCTTTCTGATCACCCTCGAATTCCCGAGCTACTACGCGGTGATGACCTACGCCCACGACCGTGCCCTGCGTGAAGAAGTCTACGCAGCCTACTGCACCCGTGCGTCGGACCAGGGCCCAAATGCCGGTCAGAACGACAACGGCCCGGTCATGGAAGAAATCCTCAACCTGCGTCAGGAACTGGCCAGGCTGCTCGGCTTCTCCAGCTTCTCCGAACTGAGCCTGGCCACCAAAATGGCCGAGTCCAGCGATCAGGTGCTCAGCTTCCTGCGCGACCTGGCCAAGCGCAGCAAGCCGTTTGCCGCGCAGGACCTGGAACAGCTCAAAGCCTACGCCGCCGAACAAGGCTGCCCGGACCTGCAAAGCTGGGACAGCGGTTTCTACGGCGAAAAACTTCGCGAGCAGCGTTACAGCGTTGCCCAGGAAGCGCTTCGCGCCTACTTCCCGATCGACAAAGTGTTGGGCGGCCTGTTCGCCATCGTGCAGCGTCTGTACGGCATTGAGATTGCCGAACAGAAAGGCTTCGACACCTGGCACCCGGACGTTCGCCTGTTCGAAATCAAGGAAAACGGCCAGCACGTCGGCCGCTTCTTCTTCGACCTCTATGCCCGCGCCAACAAGCGCGGTGGTGCGTGGATGGACGGCGCCCGTGACCGTCGCCGCACCGCTGAAGGTGTATTGCAAAACCCGGTGGCCAACCTGGTGTGCAACTTCACCCCGGCCGACAGCGGCAAGCCTGCGCTGCTGACCCATGATGAAGTCACCACCCTGTTCCACGAGTTCGGCCACGGCCTGCATCACCTGCTGACCCGCGTCGAACACGCCGGCGTTTCCGGCATCAACGGCGTGGCCTGGGATGCCGTCGAGCTGCCAAGCCAGTTCATGGAAAACTGGTGCTGGGAGCCGGAAGGCCTGGCGCTGATCTCCGGTCACTACGAAACCGGCGAGCCATTGCCTCAGGACCTGCTGCAGAAAATGCTCGCGGCGAAAAACTTCCAGTCCGGGCTGATGATGGTGCGTCAGCTGGAGTTCTCGCTGTTCGACTTCGAACTGCACGCCACCCACGGCGATGGCCGTAGCGTGGCGCAGGTGCTCGAAGGCGTGCGCGACGAGGTGTCGGTCATGCGTCCACCGGCCTACAACCGCTTCCCGAACAGCTTTGCGCACATTTTCGCCGGTGGTTACGCGGCGGGTTACTACAGCTACAAATGGGCGGAAGTGCTGTCGGCCGATGCCTTCTCGAAATTTGAGGAAGACGGCGTGCTCAATGCCGAGACCGGCCGTGCGTTCCGCGAAGCCATCCTGGCGCGCGGTGGTTCCCAGGAGCCGATGGTGCTGTTCGTCGACTTCCGTGGTCGTGCGCCCTCGATTGACGCACTCTTGCGCCACAGCGGCCTGAGTGAGGACGCGGCAGCATGAGTGAGGGACCTGTGATTACCAAAAAACGCTTTATCGCCGGGGCGGTCTGCCCGGCATGCAGCGAGCCGGACAAGCTGATGATGTGGAACGAAGACGAGGTCCCGCACCGCGAGTGCGTGGCCTGCGGTTATTCCGACACGTTGAATGAACAAGGTCTGTCCGTGCCCAAGGAATTGGGCACGCGGGTCAATACGTCGGCGCTGAAAGTACCGGACGCCAAGGTTCAGGCCGTGCAGTTTTTCCCGAACCCCAAGCTGAAGAAAAAGCCTGACGAGCAACACTGATCGACCACCCATTTGCGCCTCTTCAGGAGGCGCAAGTTGATGTCTTTCCGGAACTTGCCGCTATTCGACGTGAGCGGATTTGAACCAACTCTTCATCGAGCACGCGGCGAACGGGCTGGTGCTGCAATCGCCGTTGGCCAATGCGGTGCGCAGCTTGTCGACGTCAGCCTGCATCATGTAACGCACGCCATCCTTGAAATGAGTACTGTCGCCAAAGCCGCCTTGAGTCATTTCGCTCAGCGCGTCTTCCTTGCTCCAGCCCTGGATCACGACCCGGTACATGGCCGCCATCAACCCCGTACGATCCGACCCGTGCTTGCAATGCATCAGCACCGGGCCATGGGACTCGGCCGTCTGAATGGCACGAAGGGCCTTGAGTACGTCTGCGTCATCCACGTGATTGGTGCGGTAGGGCAACTGGACCTGGGTAACCCCTGGTGTCGACAGCCAGGTTTTATCCGACTCGGGCAGGAAATTGATCACGGTTCCTACCTTCAGCTTTTCCAGCAATGGAAGGGCTCCGCTGTCAGGCAATGCGCTGCGGTAGAGCGTCGGGGACATTCGAAAGAGGTTGTATTGCACCTCCACCGATTGAGCCCATTCAGCCGGGCGGGGTGAAGCGCTGTCATCCGCATGGGCCAGGGTCAGGTTGAAAAATGCGGCCATCGACAATAGAAACGTCGCAGGCAAGAGGCGCAGTCGGGACATGCTCGGACAACCCTGTTGAATAAGTACTGCATAGCTTCTGCTCTGAGCAGTCAAAGGCCTGTGAGCCATCCGTCAAAGAATTGTGAATTGGACGGCGGCCCCCAGTTTCTTCTTATTATTTCACTCATAAAAAACGACACGGATAAGTTCCGCATCGTTTTATAAATAATCATTGATTGCAGAAGTTAAGCTGCAATCAAGGATTAATAATCTTTGCATACGCCTTCGCCAACGCAATCAAAACAACTTTGTCTTGCGCGTCGATTGCACCGTTCCCGTTGACGTCAGGGATGTTGCCCATGGTAAAGGTGACGCCGCCATCCTTCGACACGGCCTCACGGGTGCTGGTATCCAGCAGCGTGTAGGTTAGCGCACGGTTTTCAGGATCATAACCTTCTTCCTTTAGCGCAAACTGCATGGAAACCCGAACTTCTTTTGGACTAACGATAGAAGGCGCCTGTAATTGTAAAAACACGCCGCGCTGATTGTAGCCTGACATTTATTAAATCCTTTTAATAGTGAGAACACGACAACTTCGTGTGCAGAGAAGAATACTGACAACAGCGAATAAAGTGCCACGCACTTTATGTTTCTCATAATGACGAGGTTCGAAAGTTGTCAGGTGCCGAACGGCACTGGCCGATGGCGTCAAGGCCGTATACTGTATGCACATACAGCTAAAGGATCTTGTCGATGGCTACCCCTTTGCCACCTCGCGGTCGTGGCACCGCCACCAACCCGCACAACCGCTTCGCGCCGAATCGTTCGGTGGTCGAGGATGACGGCTGGTATCAGGAAGCGCCGATCACCCAAGGCACCGAGGTGCGCATCGAAACGGCGAAAACCATCATCACCCGCAACAACTCGCCGGACTTGCCCTTCGATCGCTCGATCAATCCCTATCGCGGCTGCGAGCATGGCTGCATCTATTGCTATGCGCGGCCCAGTCACGCCTATTGGGACATGTCCCCAGGGCTGGATTTCGAAACCAGATTGATTGCCAAGACCAACGCCGCCGATGTGCTGGAAGAACAGCTGAGCAAACGCGGCTATCAATGTGCGCCGATCAACCTCGGTTCCAACACCGATCCGTATCAGCCCATCGAGCGCGAGCACAAAATCACCCGTCAAACCCTCGAAGTGCTGCTGCGCTACCGTCATCCGGTGACGATCATCACCAAAGGCTCGCTGATTCTTCGTGACCTGGACCTGCTGGCCGAACTCGCCCGGCAACGACTGGTAGCGGTGATGATCAGCCTCACCACCCTGGATGACGAACTCAAACGCATCCTCGAACCGCGTGCTGCCGCCCCCAAGGCCCGGTTGCGGGCGATCCGCGTGATGCGCGAAGCGGGTATTCCGGTTGGCGTGTTGTGCTCGCCGATGATTCCAATGATCAACGACAGCGAACTCGAGAGCCTGCTGACCGAAGCCCATGCTGCCGGCGCGCAAAGTGCGGCTTATATGATGTTGCGCCTGCCACTGGAAGTTGCGCCGCTGTTTGAAGAATGGCTCGCGGCCCACTATCCGCAGCGTGCCGCCCATGTGTTGAGCCTGATTCGCCAGAGCCGTGGCGGCGAACTCTATGACAGCCGGTTTGGTGCCCGGATGCGCGGCGAAGGGCCATTTGCCGACCTGTTGGCGCAACGCTTCGCCAAGACCATCAAACGCCTGGGGCTCAATCGTCGGGAAGGTTTCGATCTGGACTGTGAAGCCTTCTGTCCGCCGGGTCGCCAGATGTCATTGATTTGAGGACAATTGGCCTATGGTTGAATAGTGGGAAACGTACGGTGCATTCAGGCTGGTCACGTTTTTTGTGACCTGGAACACGCGTTCTAGAGCGTTTTATTCAGTTTGAGTTAAGTTTCGGCCGCTACCTTGTTCATCGAGTGACTGACGGGTCGGATTTTTCGACCTGGATGTTTTTTAAACAGCCACTGGCTTCACACCGGACAAAACGGGACACTTCCCTGACTCCGCCTATGAGGATGAATTCATGAGTGACAAGGATAAACAGCCGTTGGCTGCGTCGGCTTCAGCCCAACCCGAGGCGGAAACCGCCGATGCAGCGCTGCAGCATATCGTTGACGGCTTTTTGCATTTTCATCACGAGGTCTTTCCGCAGCAGGAAGAGCTCTTCAAGAAACTCGCCACGGCCCAAAGCCCCCGGGCGATGTTTATCGCCTGCGCCGACTCGCGCATCGTTCCTGAACTGATCACCCAAAGCGCCCCCGGCGATCTGTTCGTGACCCGTAACGTCGGCAACGTCGTGCCGCCTTACGGGCAAATGAACGGCGGTGTGTCCACCGCCATCGAGTACGCGGTCCTGGCCCTCGGCGTGCAACACATCATCATTTGCGGGCACTCCGACTGCGGCGCAATGCGCGCGGTACTCAATCCGCAAAGCCTGGAAAAGATGCCGACGGTCAAAGCCTGGCTGCGTCATGCCGAAGTGGCGAAAACCATGGTCCAGGAAAACTGCCATTGCGCTGACGAAAACGAAAGCATGCACATCCTCACCGAAGAGAATGTGATCGCTCAGCTACAGCATTTACGCACGCATCCATCGGTGGCCTCGCGCATGGCCAACGGTCAGCTGTTTATCCATGGTTGGGTCTACAGCATCGAAACCAGCGAAATCAAAGCGTACGACGCGGACCAGGGGTGTTTCCTGCCGCTCGATGGCAGCCATCCGATTCCGGTGGCAACGCCCAAAGCGCGTTTCTAACACCTCCTAAATCCCCGTGTGGTTGAGTCGAGGCTGCTGATCCTGCAGCCCGGCTTCGCCATGCCTGAAAAATGTCGGGAGCTTCAATATGCGTGCTGCGCAACTGAAAGCTGTATTGCCACGGGAGCTGCTGGCCTCGGTGGTTGTGTTTCTGGTCGCCCTGCCCCTATGCATGGGCATCGCCATCGCTTCGGGGTTGCCGCCCGCCAAGGGCTTGATCACCGGAATCATCGGCGGTCTGGTCGTGGGCTGGCTGGCGGGTTCGCCGCTGCAAGTCAGCGGCCCGGCGGCGGGCTTGGCGGTTCTGGTGTTCGAACTGGTGCGCCAGCATGGCGTCGCCATGCTCGGGCCCATCCTGCTGCTGGCGGGATTTCTGCAATTAGTGGCCGGGCGCCTGAAGCTCGGCTGCTGGTTTCGGGTCACGGCTCCAGCGGTGGTATACGGCATGCTCGCCGGGATTGGCGTGCTGATCGTACTGTCGCAGGTGCACGTCATGCTCGACGGGGTGCCCAAGCCTTCCGGGCTGGATAACCTGGCAGCCTTTCCAGCCGCAGTGATGCACGCCCTGCCGTCGCTCGGCTGGCAAGCCGGATTGCTCGGGCTGTCGACGATGGCGGTGATGTGGCTGTGGGAAAGATTCCGGCCTCATTCGTTGCGCTTCGTTCCGGGTGCGCTGCTGGGCGTAGGACTGGCGACCGTCGCCAGCCTGTTGCTCGCACTGCAGGTCAAACGCGTGGAAGTCCCTGCCAACCTGGCCGAAGCCATCGATTGGCTGAAACCCGCTGACTTGCTCAATCTGGCGGACCCGACGTTGTTGGTCGCCGCGTTCGCCGTGGCGTTTATCGCCAGCGCCGAAACCCTGCTATCCGCCGCTGCGGTAGACCGCATGCACAGCGGCCAGCGATCCGACTTCGACCGGGAATTGTCGGCGCAAGGCGTGGGCAACATGCTCTGCGGTCTATTGGGCGCATTGCCGATGACGGGCGTGATCGTGCGCAGTTCGGCCAACGTCCAGGCCGGCGCCACCACGCGGCTGTCGGCGATCTTCCACGGTCTTTGGCTGCTGGCGTTCGTGTTGTTGCTGTCGAGCGTGCTGCAGAGCATTCCGGTGGCGAGCCTGGCGGGTGTGCTGGTTTACACCGGCTTCAAACTGGTCGATCTCAAGGCCTTTCGCGGCCTGGGCCGATATGGCCGGATGCCGATGTTCACTTACGCGGCGACTGCGCTGGCGATCATCTTTACGGACTTGCTCACGGGGGTGTTGATTGGCTTCGGCCTGACGCTGGCCAAACTGGCCTGGAAGGCTTCACGGCTGAAAATCAGCCTGATCGATCTGCCGGCGGAGGGCGAAATGGAGTTGCGGCTGACCGGCGCAGCGACCTTTCTCAAGGTACCGGCGCTGACCCAGGTGCTGGGCACCATTCCCGCCGGTGCGACGGTGCATGTGCCGCTCAATAACCTGAGCTACATCGATCACTCGTGCCTGGAGTTGCTGGAGGAATGGGGCCGGGCGAATGCGGCCAAGGGTTCGACGCTGCTGATTGAGGCGCGGGGATTGAAGCGTAGGTTGGAAGGGCGGTTGCGGACTACATCCGGCGTAGGCTCGGCTGCCTAGAAAACAATGTGGGAGCGAGCCTGCTCGCTCCCACAGGGGGACAGTGTTGACTCTAAAGGATCAAGCCGCCGGCTGATCCAGCTCCAGGCCGACGCCCAGACGGCGCGACATGCACGGCCAGCGTTTCCATGCGGCGCCGGTGTCCGGGCTGCTGAGTTTCTCGCGGTACGCTTCCACCGATTCCAATGCAAAGCTCTGGTCGTCGAGCATCTCGTCCAGGGCGTGATGCACCACTTCATCCAGTTGGTTGGCAAACACCTCACCGATCAATTGGTGGGCAATCAGGTTGGCAACAGTCATGTCCAAGGGGATCAATGGCTGGCCCAGATGCTTGATGTACAGGTCGTTGACCTCTTCGACAAAACGGTGCGCCAGATAAGCTTCGTCCAGCAGGCTGTCGAGCCCGACATGTCCCGCCATGATTGTCGGCGGCTGAAGGAAGTACTGTTCGGCAATTTTCAGCACCGGTTTGATCTGCGACTCGATACCGGCTTCCCTGGCCACTTCATTGGCTGCTTCCAGCAGATCAGGTACTTCGTCGATGTAGGCAGCGACAAAACGTGTCAGCACGCCATTGGCGTCCGCCTCCGGCAATTGGATCGAAGGGTGCAGATGAGGCAGTTTGCTTTCCAGCTGACGCGCCAGCAGGCCGGTGTCGGCTTCATGTGTTTGGGCTTTTTGGATCTGCTCGCGCAATGCGGCGGTGTTCATGAAAACTCCAGGAAACAAAGGCAATGAAATAGGGAAGACATAACTTAGCTGCCTTATGAAAAATGCTAAGACGCATTTGTCATAATTGTTTCATCCTTGAGACGCCTCCGTTATATCGATTTGCCACCACTCGTCTGCATCCTTCTCCATTCGGGACCTTGAACGCAAGTTTCAGCTGTTTCAGATCATTTACGCCATCACATTGCGAGGTCGCAGTCGCTGTCTATACTCGGGTTGGAAATGGAGTTAGCTGATGACGCCCGACTGCACACGCAGCAAGGCCCGGCGATTCAAGTTCGTAGTCTGAAAAAGCCGCTCCCTTGCCGCAGGTGAAAGCCGGCGGGATAACAAGAACGATAAGGGGAACCCGCAATGATGCGACATCCACACGTCTGGATGGGCCTCCTGTTGTGGTCGATTTTCAGTCAGGCGCAAGCCGCCTGGACTGTGAATATGGCGCCGGGAGCGACTGAAATCAGTCACGCAGTATTTGACCTGCACATGACCATTTTCTGGATCTGTGTAGTGATCGGCATCATCGTCTTCGGCGCCATGTTCTGGTCGATGATGGTCCACCGCCGCTCGACCGGGCAGGTGGCCGCAAAATTTCATGAAAGCACTACCGTCGAAATCCTCTGGACCATCGTGCCCTTCCTGATCCTGGTGGCCATGGCGGTTCCTGCGACGGCCACCCTGATCAAGATGTATGACGCCAGTGAGCCGGATATCGACATCCAGGTCACCGGTTATCAGTGGAAGTGGCACTACAAGTACCTGGGCCAGGACGTCGAGTTCTTCAGCAACCTGACCACCCCAGCCGACCAGATCCACAACAAGGAAACCAAGGGCGAGCACTACTTGCTCGAGGTCGACAAGCCGCTGGTGTTGCCGATTGGCGCGAAGGTGCGCTTCCTGGTGACCTCCGCCGACGTCATCCACTCCTGGTGGGTGCCCGCTTTCGCGGTCAAGCGCGATGCGATCCCGGGGTTCGTCAACGAAGCCTGGACCCGTATCGACAAGCCCGGCATCTACCGTGGCCAATGCGCCGAGCTGTGCGGCAAGGACCACGGTTTCATGCCGATTGTGGTCGAGGTCAAGGAAAAGGCCGATTACGAAAAATGGCTCGCCGACCGCAAGGCTGAAGCCCTGCAACTCAAGGAGCTGACCAGCAAGGAATGGACCCTCGACGAGCTCAAGGAACGCGGCGACAAGATCTACCACACCACTTGCGTCGCCTGTCACCAGGCCGAAGGCCAGGGCCTGCCGCCGATGTTCCCGGCGCTCAAGGGCTCGAAAATCGCCACCGGACCGAAAGAAGGTCACCTGAGCCTGGTTTTCCACGGCAAACCCGGCACCGCCATGGCGGCGTTCGGCAAGCAGCTCTCGGAAGTCGATATCGCGGCGGTCGTGACCTACGAACGTAACGCCTGGGGCAACAACAAAGGCGACATGGTCACTCCTAAAGAAGTACTGGAGCTGAAACAGGCGGAAAGCAAATGACCCGGTCTATTGCGCGTGTAAGGAACCGGTCGGGGCAGCGCGCCCCGGCTTGCCCAGCCCATCTGTTTGCAGGAGACAGGCCATGAGCGCTGTTATCGATGACCACGGTCACGCCGACCACGCCCACGGCCCCGCCAAAGGCCTGATGCGGTGGGTGCTGACCACCAACCACAAAGACATCGGCACGCTGTACCTGTGGTTTGCGTTTTCCATGTTCCTGCTGGGCGGCTCGTTCGCGATGGTGATTCGCGCCGAACTGTTCCAGCCGGGGCTGCAAATCGTCGAGCCGGCGTTCTTCAACCAGATGACCACCATGCACGGCCTGGTGATGGTGTTCGGTGCGGTGATGCCGGCCTTCGTCGGCCTCGCCAACTGGATGATCCCGTTGATGATCGGGGCGCCGGACATGGCCCTGCCACGGATGAACAACTTCAGCTTCTGGCTGTTGCCGGCGGCGTTCATCCTGTTGGTGTCGACCCTGTTCACCCCCGGTGGCGGCCCGAACTTCGGCTGGACGTTCTACGCCCCGCTGTCGACGACCTACGCGCCGGAAAGCGTGACGTTCTTCATCTTCGCCATCCACTTGATGGGGATCAGTTCGATCATGGGTGCGATCAACGTGATCGCGACCATCCTCAACCTCCGCGCCCCCGGCATGACGCTGATGAAAATGCCGCTGTTCGTCTGGACCTGGCTGATCACCGCGTTCCTGCTGATCGCGGTGATGCCGGTACTGGCCGGGTGCGTGACGATGATGCTGATGGACATCCACTTCGGCACCAGTTTCTTCAGTGCCGCCGGTGGCGGTGACCCGGTGTTGTTCCAGCATGTGTTCTGGTTCTTCGGCCACCCCGAGGTGTACATCATGATCCTGCCGGCCTTCGGCGCCGTCAGCTCGATCATCCCGACCTTCTCGCGCAAGCCGCTGTTCGGCTACACCTCGATGGTCTATGCGACGGCGAGCATCGCGTTCCTGTCGTTCATCGTCTGGGCGCACCACATGTTCGTGGTCGGCATTCCGCTGGTGGGCGAGCTGTTCTTCATGTACGCCACGCTGCTGATCGCGGTGCCGACCGGGGTGAAGGTGTTCAACTGGGCCAGCACCATGTGGCAAGGCTCGCTGACCTTCGAGACGCCGATGCTGTTTGCGGTGGCGTTCGTGATCCTGTTCTCCATTGGTGGTTTCTCCGGATTGATGCTGGCCATCGCCCCGGCAGACTTCCAGTACCAGGACACCTACTTCGTGGTCGCGCACTTCCACTATGTACTGGTGCCAGGGGCGATCTTCGGGATCTTCGCCTCGGCCTATTACTGGATGCCGAAATGGACCGGCCACATGTACGACGAAACCCTCGGCAAGCTGCACTTCTGGCTCTCGTTCATCGGCATGAACATGGCGTTCTTCCCGATGCACTTCGTGGGCCTGGCGGGCATGCCGCGGCGGATTCCGGACTACAACCTGCAGTTCGCCGACTTCAACATGGTGTCGTCGATTGGCGCGTTCATGTTTGGCACCACGCAGCTGTTCTTCCTGTTCATCGTGATCAAGACCATTCGCGGCGGCCCGCCAGCACCGGCCAAACCGTGGGATGGCGCGGAAGGCCTGGAGTGGAGCATTCCGTCACCGGCGCCGTATCACACCTTCACCACGCCGCCGGAAGTGAAATGAACGCGCAACCCTATGTGGGAGCGAGCCTGCTCGCGAAGAACGATGACGCGGTCTGTCTGTTAAACCGTGGCGTCTGCTTCGCGAGCAGGCTCGCTCCCACAGGGATCTTGGTAGGGGTTGGAAACCATGGCTGACTCGATTTCGATGAAAAAACTGGTCACCCGCCTGTTGCTGGTGGTGGTGGCGATGTTTGTCTTCGGGTTTGCCCTGGTGCCGATCTACGACGTGATGTGCAAGGCGTTCGGCATTAACGGCAAGACTGCCGGGCAGTACGAGGGCGAGCAAACGGTCGACACTTCGCGGCAAGTGCGCGTGCAGTTCCTGTCGACCAACACCGCTGACATGCCTTGGGATTTCTATCCCAAGAGTGAAGAGCTGACGGCCCATCCGGGGGCGGTGAACGAGATGATTTTCATCGCGCACAACCCGACCGACAAGCCGATGAGCGCCCAGGCCGTGCCGAGCATCGCGCCCAGCACCGCGGCGGCGTACTTCCACAAGACCGAATGTTTTTGTTTTACCCAGCAAGTGCTGCAGCCCGGTCAACGGATCGAGATGCCGGTACGTTTCATCGTTGACCGTGACATGCCCAAGGATGTGAAGCACCTGACGCTGTCTTACACGCTGTTCGATATCACCGCACGCCATCCACCCGTGGCGGTTGCCGCCAGTACCGGTGGCTAGGCGCTAATGCGTGCCCGATAAGGAGAACAATAAATGGCAACTCATGAACACTATTACGTACCGGCCCAGAGCAAATGGCCGATCATCGCCACGTTCGGCATGCTCATCACCGTGTTCGGCCTGGCCACCTGGTTCAACGACCTGAAAGCTGCACGGCCGGAATCCCACGGCCCGTTGATCTTTTTCGTCGGCGGCCTGTTGCTGGCGTACATGCTGTTCGGCTGGTTCGGCACGGTGATCAAGGAAGGTCGCGCGGGGTTGTACAGCGCGCAGATGGACCGCTCGTTCCGCTGGGGCATGAGCTGGTTCATCTTCTCGGAAGTGATGTTCTTCATCGCCTTCTTCGGTGCGCTGTTTTATGTACGGCACATCTCAGGCCCCGCACTCGGCGGCGAAGGCCCGAAAGGCATCGCCCACATGCTCTGGCCGAACTTCCAGTTCACCTGGCCGTTGCTGCACACCCCGGACCCGAAACTGTTCCCGCCGCCCAAGGAAGTCATCAGCCCGTGGGGCCTGCCGCTGCTCAATACCATTTTGCTGGTGAGCTCCAGCGTCACGGTGACCATCGCCCACCACGCCTTGAAAAAGGGTCATCGCGGCGCGCTGAAAATCTGGCTGGCGATCACCGTGTTGCTGGGCTGTGGTTTCCTCGGGTTCCAGGCTGAAGAGTACATGCATGCCTACCACGAACTGGGCCTGACCCTGGGTTCGGGCATCTACGGTGCGACGTTCTTCATGCTCACCGGTTTCCACGGCGCCCACGTGACCATCGGCACGATCATCCTGTTTGTGATGCTGATGCGGATCATGCGCGGGCACTTCGATAACGAACACCAGTTCGGTTTCGAGGCGGCGAGTTGGTATTGGCACTTCGTGGACGTGGTGTGGATCGGGTTGTTCGTTTTCGTCTACGTGCTCTGAGCCATTACCAAGGCGCCGTAGAGACCAACTGGCCGCTGTAGAAACCCCAGGCGATCAAGCCGACAGTGGTGGCGGCCAGGGCAACACGAACACTCAAGGCAATGACGAGGCGGTTTGAGCTGCTGTCGTCCTTGACCAGAAAAAACAGGCCGCTGAACAGGCTGACAACCGTGGCAATCAGCATCAGGACGATGGCTGCTTTGAGCATGGTGAGACTCCGGGGGAAAGGCGATGCACTTGAGTATAGCTATCGCGACTCACGACTTTTTGGCCATGCCATGAAGCGCTTCCGGCCGGGCATCGTGCCGACACTGGTGGTCGCCCTGTTGCTGCCGCTGCTGGTGTCGCTCGGGTTCTGGCAACTGAGCCGGGGCGCAGAGAAAAGCGCACTGCTGCAAAGCTATGCCGAACGCCGTGCCGCCGAACCGATGGCCAGCACCGAACTGCAACACACCGAAGACCCGGCCTTCCGCCGCGTTCATCTGCACGGCCAGTTCGACGCCGCGCACAGCCTGTTGCTGGACAACCGCCAGCGCGACGGCAAGGTCGGCGTCGAGCTGCTGCAACCGTTTCAGGACCAGGCGACCGGGCTCTGGTTGCTGGTCAATCGCGGCTGGTTGCCCTGGCCGGACCGGCGCACACCGCCGCATTTCACCACGCCAACTCAAGCGTTGAGCCTGGATGCCTGGGTCTACGTTTCCCCCGGCGCGACCTTTCAATTACACGCCGATCCGAACGCCAGCACCTGGCCTGAATTAGTCACCGCCGTCGAGCCGTCGAAGCTCTGGACGGCGCTGGGTCGTGAAGGGTTTGCCTACGAATTACGCGCAGAAACGGGTCCCGCGACGTATCAGGCCGATTGGCCCGTCGTCGCCATGGGCCCGGAAAAACACATCGCTTATGCCGTGCAGTGGTTTGCCATGTCGCTTGCCCTGTTCGGCCTCTATCTCTATCTCGGTTGGCACAACGCAAAGGAGAAACACCATGGGAGCGGCCATGAATCCACCCAGCATGTCTGAGGCGAAAACGCCGGCGAGTCGACGCAAGGGGCGCTTGCAGCTGCTGCTGATTCTGCTCGGGGTCATCGGTCCGATGATCCTCGCCACCGGCATGTACAAACTGCAGTTCTGGGTACCGGACGGGCGCAGCTATCACGGCGAACTGATCGGCAATGGCCAGACCCGCGCCGACCTCGGGGTGCAGGCCCAGGAGGATCGCTGGCAGATGCTGGTGACTGCGCCGAAGGATTGCTCGGTGGATTGCCAGCAACTGGTGTACCTGGCGCGGCAGATTCAGATCGGCCTCGGCCGCGACGCCTCCCGCGCCAGCCATGCACTGGCCGCCGCACAACCGCTGACAGCTGACTATGAAGCCAAGCTGACCCGCGAGTACCCGCAACTGCAACGCTACCCAATGGACCTGACGACTTTCAGCAAGACCACGGGTGATAAGACCGTGCCGCAGCTGTGGATCATCGACCCGCACGGCAATCTGGTGCTGCGCTATGACCCGACGGTGAAGGGTAAGGACCTGCTCAACGACCTGCGTCATCTGCTGAAACTGTCGAACATCGGATAAGGGCATCGTCATGGCCAAACCTGGATTTCGCCTCGCGCTGTTTGCCACCTTGCTGGCACTGATTGTGGTGCTGCTCGGCGCCTACACCCGCCTGACCCACGCCGGCCTCGGCTGCCCGGACTGGCCGGGTTGCTACGGTTTTATCAGCGTGCCGAAAAGCGAAGCCCAACTGGCCCATGCCGAGCTGCATTTTCCCGATACGCCGGTGGTGGCCCACAAGGGCTGGAACGAGATGATCCACCGCTACTTTGCCGGCACGCTGGGGATGCTGATCGCGGTCCTGGCGGGACGTGCCTGGGTGCATCGTCGTCATCCGGGGCAACCGGTGAAGTTGCCGCTGTTTCTGCTGGCCGTGGTGTTTGCCCAAGCCGCGTTCGGCATGTGGACGGTGACGCTCAAGCTCTGGCCGCAGGTGGTGACCGGGCATTTGCTCGGTGGCTTTGCCACGCTGAGCCTGCTGTTTCTACTGACCTTGAGGTTGTCCGGCGTGCTGCCGGCGCTGACGGTGCCACGACGTTTGCAGTACTGGGCAACGGCCGGTTTGCTACTGGTGATCCTGCAAATCGCCCTCGGCGGCTGGGTCAGTTCCAACTATGCCGCCGTGGCCTGCATCGATTTCCCGACCTGCCATGGACAGTGGATTCCGCCGGCTGATTTCGCCAACGGCTTCCACCTGACTCAGCACATCGGACCGAATTATCTCGGCGGGCAACTGGACAGCGACGCGCGCACGGCGATTCATTTGACTCACCGTATCGGCGCGCTGCTGGTCACGCTCGTACTGCTCGGGCTCGCCTGGCAGCTGAAAGTCGTCGGCATGACACGCCTCGCGGGGCTGGTGCTGGTCGCCCTCGCCTCACAAATCACCCTCGGTATCAGCAACGTGCTGTTCCACCTGCCGCTGCCCGTGGCCGTCGCCCACAACGCCGGCGGCGCGGCACTGTTGCTGACGATGGTGCTGGTCAATTATCACGCGCGAACCAGCCTGGTTCGGGTCAAGCAGCAATCCCCTGCGCGCTGGCGGTTCAGCCCGCGTAAACACTCGGCCGGGCCCATAACAATAAAAGGAGAGATGCCATGGCGACTCTGATCGGCGAACGTCACAGTCAGGCAATCTGGCGCGACTATCTGGAGCTGACCAAGCCGAAAGTGGTGGTGCTGATGCTCATCACCTCGCTGGTCGGCATGTTCCTCGCGACCCGCGCCGGGGTGCCGTGGACGGTACTGGTGTTCGGCAACCTGGGGATCGCCCTGTGTGCCGGCGGTGCGGCGGCAGTCAACCATGTGGTGGACCGGCGCATCGATGCGGTGATGGCCCGCACGCACAAACGGCCGTTGGCCGAAGGCCGGGTGTCGCCGGCGGCGGCGCTGACGTTTGCCTTGGTATTGGCCGTGCTGGGCCAAGCCGTGCTGCTCGCGTTCACCAATGCGCTGACCGCATGGCTGACCCTGGCTTCGCTGCTCGGCTATGCGGTGGTCTACACCGGGTTCCTGAAACGTGCGACGCCGCAGAACATCGTCATCGGCGGCCTGGCCGGGGCTGCCCCGCCACTGCTTGGCTGGACCGCTGCGACCGGGCATGTCAGCGCCGAACCCCTGCTGCTGGTGCTGATCATCTTCGCCTGGACCCCGCCGCATTTCTGGGCCCTGGCGATTCACCGCAAGGAGGAATACGCCAAGGCTGATATTCCGATGCTGCCGGTGACCCACGGTGAGCACTACACCAAGGTTCATATCCTGCTTTACACCTTCGCGTTGCTGGCCGTCAGCCTGATGCCCTACGTGATCCACATGAGCGGCATGCTCTACCTGATTTGCGCGCTGGGGCTGGGCGCCAGGTTTCTGCAATGGGCCGTGGTGCTGTACCGTGGCACTCGGCCGCACGCGGCGATCAACACGTTCAAGTACTCTATTTATTACTTGTTCCTGCTGTTTATCGCGCTGCTCGTAGACCACTACTTACTGTTGAACCTATGACTCGAACCCAGAAAACCGTCTTCATTCTCGTCGCCCTGATCGCACTGGTCCTGGGCCTGACCATCAACAAAGTGCTGTCCGGCAAAGGCCAGGGCGACCCGACGGCACTGATCGATGCGGGCATCATCTTGCTGCCGCAAAGCCGCAACCTGCCGGACGTGAAGATGACCGATCAGGACGGCAACCCGGTGACGGTCAATCAGCTGAAAGACAAGTGGAGCCTGCTGTTCTTCGGCTACACCTTCTGCCCGGACATCTGCCCGACCACCCTCGCCCAGTTGCGTCAGATCAAGAGCGAGTTGCCACCGGAAGCGGCGGCCAAGTTGCAGGTCATCCTGGTCAGCGTCGACCCGAACCGTGATACCCCGGCTCAGCTCAAGCAGTACCTGGGCTACTTCGATCCGCAGTTCAAAGGCCTGACCGCCTCATCGGTGGATGACATTCAGAAGCTGGCCAATGCGGTGAGCATTCCGTTTATTCCGGCGGACACCAGCAAGCCCAATTACACGGTGGATCACAGCGGTAACCTGGCGGTGATCGGGCCGGATGGCACGCAGCGCGGGTTTATTCGGGCGCCGTTGAACAATGTGAAACTGGTGGCGCAGTTGCCGGTGATGCTTAACCGCAAATAAGCGACATAAACCCCTGTAGGAGCCCGGCTTGCCGGCGATGGCGATCTCACGGACGC